>PNLY01000160.1 GCA_013823325.1 Methylobacterium sp. | reverse complement strand
GGCGAGAGCTATGAGCGCACCGTCGGCATGGACTCGCCGCTGAAGCTCGAGCGCGGCCAGAACCAGCTCTGGACCAAGGGCGGCCTGCTCTTCACCCCTCCGTTCCAGTGAGACGCTCCCGTCATGGTCGGGCTTGACCCGACCATCTCGGAATCCAGCCTTCGTGTCAGGAGATTCTCGGGTCGCAGCTGCGCTGCGCCCGAGAATGACGCCCCAAGCCGGACGGCCGCCCCTTGAGCAAAGCCCTCGCCTTCATCAACGACAAGCGCGTCCGCGACGTCTTCTACCAGGCGGCGCTGCTGATCGGCCTCGTGGCGCTGCTGGTCTATTTCATCCGCAACGCCTCGCAGAACATGGTCCAGGCCGGCATCGCCTCGGGCTTCGACTTCCTCTGGCGCACCTCCGGCATCGAGGTGCCCTTCGTCCTGACCAACTACACCCAGTCGGACAACATCCTCAGCCTGTTCTGGGCCGGCGTCGCCAATACGATGCTGGTCACGGTGATCGCGCTGGTGCTGTCGACCGCGCTCGGCTTCCTGATCGGCATCGCCCGGCTCTCCTCGATCTGGCTCGTCCAGGCCATCGCCGGCGCCTATGTCGAGTTCGTCCGCAACATCCCGCTGCTGTTCTTCGTGCTGTTCTGGTATTTCGGCGTCATCGCCGCCCTGCCCGCCCCGCGCGAGAGCCTTTCGGTCTTCGGCGTCGCCTTCCTCAACAATCGCGGCCTGACCATCCCGCTCCCGGACGCCGGCGCGAACTTCAAAGTCGCCTTCATCGCGATCGCAATCAGCTGCTTGCTGCACTGGCTCTTCCTACGCTGGGCCAGGCGGCGCAAGGAAGCGACGGGCCTGGACGCTCCGATCCTGAGCGTCGGCCTCGTCCTGCTGCTGCTCGTGCCCGTGCTGGCGCTGGCCTGGGCGACGCTGGCGACGCGCTGGGACATTCCCGTGCTGCGCGGCTTCAACTATCGTGGCGGCTTCGTCGTCATTCCTGAATTCGTGGCCCTGCTCGCAGCGCTGGTGACCTACACCGCCGGCTTCATCGCCGAGATCGTGCGCGGCGGCATCCAGTCGGTGCCGCATGGCCAGATCGAGGCGTCGAGCGCCCTCGGCCTCAGGCCCGGCCAGACACTGCGCCTCGTCACCATCCCGCAGGCACTGCGAGTGATGACGCCGCCGATGACCAACCAGTACCTCAACGTTCTCAAGAACTCGTCCTTCGGCGCGGCGATCGCCTATCCCGACGTGGTCAGCCTGTTCATGGGCTCGGCGCTCAACAACACCGGCCAGGCGATCGAGATCATCGCCATGACGCTCGCGGTCTATCTCGTCATCGGCCTTGCCGTCTCCGCCTTCATGAACTGGTACAATGCCCGCATCGCGCTGGTGACCCGATGAGCGCCGCGACCGCCCTCCCGAACAGCTGGCGCGAGCGCCTGTTCGGCTCGCCGACCATCACGGTGGTGACGCTGCTGCTCGCGGCGCTGATCGCCTGGATCGCCGTGCCGATCATCCGCTGGGCCTTGATCGATGCGACCTGGAGCGGCCAGACCCGCAACGACTGTACCGGCACCGGCGCCTGCTGGGTCTTCGTCAAGGCGCGCTTCGGCCAGTTCATGTACGGCTTCTATCCGATCGAGGAGCGCTGGCGGCCGAACCTCGCCGGCATCCTGTTCGCGCTCTCCGGCGCAGCGATCGTCTTCGCGCCGAAGCGGCTGAAGCTGAGCCTCGGCCTCGCCGCGCTCGTCGTCCTGCCGCCGCTCGGCGTCTGGCTGCTCGCCGGCGGCTTCGGCCTGCGCGCGATCGAGACGCGCGAATGGGGCGGGCTGATGCTGACCGTCTTCATCTCGATCTATGCCAGCCTGATCGCGATCCCGCTCGGCATCCTGCTCGCGCTCGGCCGGCAATCCGAGCTCAAGGTGGTCAAGCTGATCTCGGTGCTGTTCATCGAGTTCTGGCGCGGCGTGCCGATCATCGCCGTGATCTTCCTGGCCTCGCTGCTGCTTCCGCTGATCATGCCCTCGGGGATCGGCGTCGATCGGCTGGCGCGCGCCGTGATCGGCCTCGGATTCTGCATCGCCGCCTATATGGCCGAAGCCGTGCGCGGCGGCCTGCAGGCCCTGCCGAAGGGCCAGCGCGAGGCGGCGACGGCACTCGGCCTCAGCTACTGGAAGGCGACCTGGTTCATCATCCTGCCGCAGGCGCTGCGCATCTCGTTGCCGGCGATCACCAACGAGTTCATCGCGCTGGTCAAGAATACCACGCTGGTGCTGGTGGTCTCGATCCTCGACCTGCTCGGCATCGCCCAGGCCTCGCTCGCCGATCCCGCCTGGGTCGGCATGAACATGGAGGCCTATGTCTTCTCCGGCGCCCTCTACTGGCTGATCTGCTTTGCGCTCTCGCGCTGGAGCAAGAGCCTGGAGACGAAGCGCGGGCGGTAGTGGCTCGCCGTCATGCTCGGGCTTGACCCGAGCATCTCAGGCCGGAGGAGGCTCCAATCGCCTTCTCGTCAGGAGATTCCCGGGTCTGCGCTCCGCTCCGCCCGAGAATGACGGCTTAAGAACCTTACCCCTTCATGTAATCGTGGATCTTCCGCCCGAAAGGCAATGTCAGGTCGGCGATGAAGTGATGCGCGCCGAGCACCTTGCGCACCGGCAGATCGGCGACCGGCGCATTGACATGCGGGATCAGGTGCAACCGGCCGGGGCCGATCCAGGAACCCTTCACCGTGATGTCGGTGAGGTTGAGCGCGACGAGCTGACAGATCTCCGGCTCGCCGTCGACGCCGGGGATGATCTTCAGGTTGACCTGCGTCTTGGTCAGCATCGCCGTCGTCTTGACGCCGTTGCCGGCGAGGCTCTCGTGCTTGTAGCCCATCGTCCCCATCGCGACCTGCTGGCCGGCATATTCGAGCGTGCCGGTCAGCGTGTCCTTGACCACTTCGAGCTTGGGATGGGCGTATTTCTTCGGGAAGCCCCAGATCTCGCGGCCGGCCGAGATCGGCGGCTCGATGTCGAGATACATCTGCGAGACGAAGCTGACCTCCTCCTCGCCGAACAGGCAGGGGATGACGATGCCGGTCTCGGTATAGGTGCCGAAGCCGGAGGAATCCGGCATCTTGATCCATTCGTAGCTGACGATCGGCTGGGCGATCGGCATCAGCGGCTCGGGCAGATGATGGCGGATCAGCTCCGGATCGGTCTCGTAGCTGATCACCATGTATTCGCGGTCGATGAAGCGGTACGGTCCGGCCGGATAGCTCGGCCCGGCGAGCGGCATCGAGGGCAGGTCGAGGATCTGCTGGCGGTTCATGGTCATGCCCTCACTGCGCGGTCCAGCCGCCATCGACCGGCAGGATGACGCCGGTGATCGACTTTGCCGCATCGGAAGCCAGGAAGACAGCGAGCGCCGCCACCTCCTCGCTGGTGACGAACTGCTTGGTCGGCTGGGCATGCAGGAGCACGTCGTTGATCACCTGCTCCTTGGTGAGATTGCGCGCCGCCATGGTCTCGGGAATCTGCTTCTCGACCAGCGGCGTCCAGACATAGCCGGGGCAGATCGCGTTGGCGGTGATCCCGAAGGTCGCCGCCTCCAGCGCGACCGTCTTGGTCAGGCCGGCAATGCCGTGCTTGGCCGCGACATAGGCGCTCTTGAACGGCGAGGCGACCAGTGCATGCGCCGAGGCGGTGTTGATGATCCGGCCCCATTTGCGCTGCTTCATCCCCGGCAACGCCGCGCGGATCGCATGGAAGGCCGCCGAAAGGTTGATCGCGATGATCGCATCCCATTTCTCGACCGGGAACTCCTCGATCGGCGACACGAACTGGATGCCGGCGTTGTTTACGAGGATGTCGACGCCACCGAACTCGGCCTCCGCCTCGGCGATCATCGCGGCGATAGCGCCGCCATGGGCCATGTCGGCCGGCGAGTAGCGCGCCTTCACCCCGAAATCCGCCTCGATGCCGGCGCGCTCCGCCTCAATCGCCTTCGGCTCGCCGAAACCGTTGATGACGATATTGGCGCCCTCGGCGGCATAGGCGCGGGCAATGGCGAGCCCGATGCCGGAGGTCGAGCCTGTAACGACGGCGGTCTTGCCCTTGAGCATGCGTGATCTCCCCGCAGCGAGACAGCGACGCGAAACTGCGTCGCAAGGTCCATGCCGCTGAGGTGGAAGAGCAAGCTGACGGGGCGATGAAGCTTGTCTGACGGGGCGGTGACACCGATATCTGATGCCGCCCGCGTCACATGCCTGTCACCGCCTGCCCCTCAGACATGGGCGAAATCCAGCTCTCCCCAATGATCGAGCGAACGGAATCCGCGCCATGAACGCCCCTTTTGCGCCGTCTTCCACTGAACGCTATCTCGGCTGGCGGCCCGAGCGCTGCGACCGTGTCGCGCTCGTGCTCCAGGGCGGCGGCGCCCTGGGCGCCTACCAGGCCGGGGTCTACCAAGCTCTTCATGAGGCAGACATCGAGCCGGACTGGGTCTCGGGCGTCTCGATCGGCGCGATCAACTCGGCAATCATCGCCGGCAATCCGCGCGAGCGCCGGCTCGAGCGGCTTCAGCAGTTCTGGGAGCGCATCACTGACCGCAAGGTCTGGTGGTACACCCCGGAGGGTGACGTCTTCCGCCAGGCGCGCAACGCCCAGAGCTCGCTCTACACGATGCTGCTCGGCCAGCCCGGCTTCTTCGAGCCGCGCAAGGTCAATCCCTGGCTCGCCTTCGCCGGCGCGAGCGACGCGACCAGCTTCTACGACACCGCCCCGCTGCGCGAGACGCTGCTGGAGCTGGTCGATTTCGACCTGATCAACTCAAGGCGCATCCATTTCTCGGTCGGCGCCGTCAACGCGCGCTCCGGCAACTTCGTCTATTTCGACAACATGCTGGAGGAGATCACGCCCGAGCACGTCATGGCCTCCGGCGCCCTGCCGCCGGCCTTCCCGACCGTGCAGATCGGCACCGACCATTACTGGGATGGCGGCATCGTCTCGAACACGCCGCTGCAGCACCTGCTCGCGCAGGACGACACGCTGAACTCGCTGATCTTCCAGGTCGACCTGTTCTCCTCGCGCGGCCCGCTGCCGCGCACGCTCCAGGATGTGATGGGCCGGCACAAGGACATCATGTATTCCTCGCGCACCCGCCTGATGACCGACCTGTTCCAGACCCTTCAGGGCTGGAAGAAAAAGGCCCATGACGCGCTGAGCAAGATCCCCGATGCCGAGCTCAGCGCCGACGACCGCAAGCTGCGCGACGAGCTCGCGCTGCTGCCCGAGCACACCATCCTGCAATTGATCTACCAGCAGAAATCCTATGAGGGTCACGCCAAGGACTACGAGTTCTCGCGCACCTCGATGACGGATCACTGGCGCTCCGGCCACGAAGACACCAAGCAGACCCTGACCCGCAAGGACTGGCTGGTGATCCCGCCCGACGGCGCAGGCATCTGGACGCACGACGTCCATCGCGATTTCGAGCGGCGCTGAGCCTCGGCGCTCGATCAGCGCTCCTGCGGGGGCACGTTGCGCAGCAGCTCAGTGCGCTCGCGCCGCTGCTCGGCCGTCCACTGCGAATGATGGCGCTTCGTACCGGCCGGCCGGTTCGCCAGGCCGAGACCGAGCCCGCCCCAGTCGCCGACCGGGCGGACAGGCCGTTGCACGAAGCCGCCGCCACAGCTGGGGCAGACATTCTCAAGCACCCGCTCGGCGCACTCCGCGCAGTAGGTGCATTCATAGCTGCAAATGCGCGCCTCCAGCGAGGCCGGCGGCAGGTCGCAGTCGCAAAGTTCGCAATTCGGCCGCAGCTCCAGCATGGCGTCTTTCCTCTCGGTGCGGGGACTGGATGCCATGAGCCGGCGATGTCATAAATGACAAGATGACCTCGTTTTCTGCCATGGCCGCCACGACGCCGATCCGCGTCGTCATCATGCTCTTTCCGCGCACCAAGCTGCTCGACGTCACCGGACCCTTGCAGGTCTTCAACGATGCGAAGCGAGCCGACGGCAGCGCCGTCTATGAGATCATCCTTGCCTCCGAGCATGGCGGCCTGGTCGCGACCGATGCCGGCGTGCCACTGCCGAGCATGTCGCTGGCAGAAGTCTCCGCGCGGCCTATCGATACATTGCTCGTCTCAGGCGGGCGCTCGGCGTTGGACGCGGCCGGCTCGGCTGCACTGCTCGCCTTCCTGCGCGAGCAGAGCGGCAAGACCCGCCGGCTCGGCTCGATCTGCCTCGGCGCCTTCATCCTTGCTGCCGCCGGCCTGCTCGACGGCTGCGAGGCGACGACGCATTGGGAATACACCGACAGGCTCGGCGCGGCCCACCCGGCGACCACCGTCAAGCCGGACGCGATCTTCGTCAGCAATGGCCGGATCTGGACCTCGGCCGGCGTCTCCACCGGCATCGACATGGCACTTGCCATGGTCGAGGAGGATCTGGGACGCAAAGTCGCGCTCGATCTGGCGCGCGATCTCGTGCTTTATCTCAAGCGCCCCGGCGGCCAGTCACAGTTCAGCGGCGAATTGCAGCGCCAGTCGCGCGATGCCGCCGGCCGCTTCGAGGCCCTGCATGCCCATATGCGCGAACACGCCGCCGGCGATCTCTCCGTGCCGGAACTCGCCCGCATCATGGCGATGAGCCCGCGCCATTTCGCCAGGATCTATGCACAGGAGACCGGCATCAGCCCGGCCAAGGCGGTCGAGGCGGTCAGGCTCGACCTCGCCCGCGACCTGCTCGAGGAAACGGATATCGGCATCCAGCAGGTCGCGGTGCGCACCGGCTTCGGTGATGACGAGCGCTTGCGCCGCGCTTTCCTGCGCCGCTATGGCGTCGCGCCGGGGGAGTATCGGATGCGGTTCGGAAACGGACGAGCCGGTTAGCCTCGCCCCAGCTCCACCGGCACCGAATAGGAGCGCTTCACCCGCCCGAGCGCGAAGCTCGATTCGATCGAGGCGACATTGTCGAGCCGGGTCAGCTTGTCCTTGAGGAAGCGCTCATAGGCGGCAAGGTCGCTGACGATGATGCGCAGCAGATAGTCGCGCTGCCCGGTCATCAGGTAGCAGTCGGCAACCTCGGGCCAGCGCGACACCGCAGCGGCGAAGCGATCGAGCTCCTCCTCGCGCTGGCGCTCCAGCTTGATCGAAGCGAAGACCGAGACGGGAAGTCCGAGCTTCTCCTGGTTCACGATGGCGACATAGCCTTCGATGATCCCAGCCTCCTCCAGCAGACGCACCCGCCTTGCGCAGGGGCTGGGCGAGAGCCCCACCTTGCCGGCCAGTTCCTGCACGCTGATCCGCCCGTCCGCCTGCAAGGCCTGGACGATGCGGCGATCGATATCGTCGAGCTTGAACTCTGGCATTTTCCCTCACCTGACACCACGAGCTTAGCGGAAACCGCCAATTCCGTAAGCCGGCGAGGCGGTCTTTAGCTGCCTTCCCCAAGGCAATTGTGCATGATGTCCGGGCCCAAGGAGCACCGCGATGTCCGATCCCCGTCTGCCCGTCCTCGCCGAACTCGAGAAGAAGATCCTCTGGTTGGCGTCGTGGACGATCCACAACGCCAACCATATCCGCGCCAATGACGACGGGATGAAGGTCGGCGGCCACCAGGCCTCCTCGGCCTCGCTGGCGACGATCATGACGGCGCTCTACATGGCTGCGCTGAAGCCGCAGGACCGGGTGGCGGTGAAGCCGCACGCCTCGCCGATCTTCCACGCCATCAACTATCTGATGGGCCTGCAGACGCAGGAGAAGCTCGAAAACTTCCGCGGCTACAAGGGCGCGCAAAGCTATCCCTCGCGCACCAAGGATATCGACGATGTCGATTTCTCGACCGGCTCGGTCGGCCTCGGCGTCGCCCAGACCCTCTTCTCATCCTTAGTCCAGGACTATGTGAAGGCGCATGGCTGGGGCGGCGACGCGCCGGAAGGGCGCATGGTCGCGCTGATCGGCGATGCCGAGCTCGACGAGGGCAACATCTTCGAGGCCCTGATGGAGGGCTGGAAGCACGGCGTGCGCAACACCTGGTGGGTGATCGACTATAACCGCCAGTCGCTCGACGCCGTGGTCCGCGAA
>PNLY01000159.1 GCA_013823325.1 Methylobacterium sp. | reverse complement strand
CGAGGTTGTTGCGAACGCCGGCAGAGAGAGAAACGGCCATCTTATAATACCTTCCTGGTATGGTGCCTTCTGGCGTCGAGACCGTTCTGGCCGCGACCGAGAGACGATGCGGCCGATTTCGTAACGAGCGGTGAATCCAGGCCGGCGAATTGCTCGCAATGCGGGTGAAGTTGCGAACTAGTTAACGAGCGTAAAACGTTTCCTCGCCATGACCCGCGCGCAGGCGGGCTCGTCCGGGCGAACAAAAAACGCCGCCGGCGGGTGCGGGCGGCGTCGAAAGGTGAGGGGGCCTGACGAGTCTAAGCGAGACGCTCGACCTCATGGCTGCGGGACGCTTCCGCCTCGCGGCTACGCTCGAGGATCTCGCGCGACCAGGTACGCAATTTCAATAGCGTCTCGTCGGGAAGCTGCTCGACCACTTCGCCGGTGTCGCGATTGGTCTTGCGCAGGATGACGCTGCGCGTCTTCGGGTCGATGTCGAGGCGCCGCTCGATCACGTCGCGCAACTCCTGCTGGCGGCGCTGCTCATCGAAGCGGCGTTGCTGGGCCGTATCGTCCTGAGCGCTCTGCTGGCGCTGCGCGTCGGAACGGCGTTCCTCGGCCCGGGCCCGGATGTCGAGCTGGACCGGTTCCCCGGCGGGGACCGAACGGACAGTCTTCTCCGGGGGGAGCTCGACAGGCGTCGCGCCGTTCTGGACGGAAATATCGGTGCGGATCGTTGCCTGGACGGCACCGGTCGCGAACGTCTTTGGTGTCGCGCCGAAATCCATTCTGGACTCCTCTCGCAAGGGCGGACTTCTTCCAAGCCTGAGAGGGTGCGGCAGAGAGTTGAATCCGCCGTTAGAGAAATTGGTAAATTGCGATGCGTTTTGCGCATTTTCTGCGCCTGAACAGCGTTAACGCGGTCTAGGTCGAGCCTCGGCCGAGATTAACCACGCAGTTGCTAGTCCACGGCATGCCCCTGATCTGGACATGCCGCAAGTGCTTGGACGCTTCTTCTTGAGGGTGAGGGATTCACAGACTCTTCGAAATCACCAGCGGGCCTGCATTGGGCCGCGCGAAGACTCCGGCGCCGACGGTCGCAGTCGGCCCGTAGCCGGGCGCCCTGTTCTGCCTGTTGGTGTCGACGGCCAGGTCGCGCATGATCGATTCCGAGATCGCCCGCGCCGTCGCCAGCACGGTCTGGTTGAGATCGATCAGCTCCTGGAAGGCGAGATGGGCGCTCTTCAGGCGCTTGACCCTCTCTGGGGCGAAGCGGGCGAGCGCCACTGCGTTCAGTTTCACCTGCTCGACGCCCTTCATATAGACGCCGGCGAGCTCGGCCTTGCGCGCCTCGCGTTCCATCGCGTCCTTGAGGCGCCCGGCCTTGATCAGCCCGGTCTCCTCGCCCACGACATGGGAGAGGGCGCTCAGCGTCTCCATCACAGTCTCGATCAGGCGCTCGGCATCAAGCGCGTTCGAGACGCGCGGGCGTTCGTCGATGACGCGCATCCGGTCAGACATTGCCCGCCCCCGAAGCCTTGCCGGCCGAAGCCTGGACCTGGATCAGGTCGCGCATGATCTGGTCGGAGAGGCCGACGCCGCCGGACTTCTGAATCTGCTTGGCGTATTCCTGCGTCAGCATCGAACGCCAGACGTCGCCACCGGTGCCGTTCTCGCCGAGCGGGCCTTCGGTCCCGCTCGAGCTCATCATGGTCTGGGTGAAGTTCTCGAGGAAGACGGTCTCGAAATCGTCGGCGGTCTTCTTCGCCTTGGTGTTCTGCGATGAGCTGATCGCATCGGCGATGCCGCCCGCCAGCTTGGTGGCGGCGCCGATGGCGAGCTTGGCAGCGGGAGCGGCGAGGAGGGCACTCATTACATCACCTCGATGTCGGCTTGCAGCGCGCCGGCTGCCTTGATGGCTTGCAGGATGGAGAGCAGGTCGCGCGGGCCGATGCCGAGGGCGTTCAGCCCGTCGACCAGCTCGCGCAAGGTGACGCTTTCCTTGACGAGGGCGAGCTTGTTGTTGCCCTCGGTGTCGACCTTGACGTTGCTGCGCGGGACGACGACGGTCCGACCGTTGGAGAGCTCGTTGGGCTGGCTGACCTGCGGTTCCTCCGAGATCGTCACCGTCAGGTTGCCCTGGGCGACGGCCACGGTCGAGACGCGGACATCCTTGCCCATCACGATGATGCCGGAGCGCTCGTCGATGACGACGCGGGCACCTTGGTCGGGTTCGACCCGGAGCTGCTCGATATCGGTGAGCAGGCGGATCATGTTGCCCTGGAAGCGCGGCGGGATCTGCAGAACCACGGTCGACGGGTCGGTCGGCTCGGCCGAGTCGCCGCCGATGAAGTCGTTGATCGCGGCGGCGATGCGGCGGGCGGTGGTGAGATCGGGATTGCGCAGCGACAGGCGCAGCGTCTTCAGCTTGTTGAGGGCGAAGTCGATCTCGCGCTCGACCAGGCCGCCATTGGCGATGCGGCCGACGGTCGGCACGCCGCGGGTGATCTTGGCGGCGTCGGCCTCGGCCGAGAAGCCTGCGATCGCGACCGGGCCCTGCGAAACGGCGTAGACCTCGCCATCGGCGCCGAGCAGCGGGGTCGCGAGCAATGTGCCGCCCTGCAGCGACTTGGCATCGCCCAGCGCCGAGACGGTGACGTCGAGGCGTGTGCCCTGGACGGCGAAGGGCGGCAGATTGGCGGTGATCATCACCGCCGCGACATTGGCAGTGCGCATGCTGGCGCCGCGGGTGTTGACGCCGAGGCGCTCCAGCATCGCCTGCAAGGACTGCTTGGTGAAGGGCGCGTTGTTGAGCGTGTCGCCGGTGCCGTTGAGACCGACGACGATGCCGTAGCCGAGGATCTGATTGCTGCGCACGCCTTCGACCGAGGCGAGGTCCTTGATGCGCGAGAGCGCGGTGCCCATGCCACCGCTGCCGGCGAAGGCGGTGCGCGAGACGCCGGCCTCGGCCGCGCCGTTGCGCGTCGGAGCGTGGCTGCTGACGCCATTGCCGCCCCGGCTCGGCGGGGCCGCCGGAGCAAGATCGGCCGCCATGGCGGCGCCGGCCAGCAGCAAGGCTGCGAGCGGCGTCAGCAGATGGCGGAGGCGGAAGAGGCGGGGCATGGCACACCGGGTGACTTTGAACTCGTCAACGCGGTGCGAGGAACGTGCCAGTTCAGGAGAAAGCGAAAACGCTTTTTAATCAGGATTTTAGAGATCGGTGACCTGATCACGCGGGGCGCACAGGCCGGCGCAAAGCTGCCGCCCCGGCAAATCCTGCCGGGCGATTTACCGCTCGTTAACCACGTTGCCGGCACAAGGAAGTGGGTCGGGCAGCGTCAATTCAGCGCCTTTTCAGGCCGACCTTGCGAGAGCGTGATGATCCGCATCGACCAGCGCAGCCCGATCTCTTCGACGACGTCGACCAGCCGCAGCGGCTCGACGGGTGGTTCGAGCTTCCGCCTGCCGGCCCGCGAGAGCGCCGGCGCGGCACAGGGCGCGGCCGTCAGCCATGCCGGCTCGCTCGACGGTCTGCTCGCGGTCCAGGCCGAGGAGGACGGGCAGGAGCGCAAGCGACGCCAGGCCCGCCGCGGCCACGACCTGCTCGACGGGCTCGACCGGCTCAAGGCCGCCTTGCTTTCCGGGCGCGTCGCGCCGGCGGAGCTGGAGCGGCTGAAGGCGATGCTGTCGGCGCGGCGCGAGGCGACCGACGATCCGCGCCTCGACGAGGTTCTCGCCCATATCGAATTGCGCGCCGCAGTCGAGCTGGCGAAGCTCGGGCGCTGAAGCCGGCGCGACCCGCCTTCAAAAAAGCCGAAACGCAGTCATGCATCTCCGCGTTCGCCGGGGGCGTTCCAGCACGTCGGAGTTGCAGCCTATGGATATCGTCCGGGTCGGCCGGCGCGGGGCCCACCTCGTCTTGATGGCGTGGCTGGGAGCGCTCTTGGCCGCTTCAGCTTTTGGCTCGACGCAGGCGCGGGGCCGGGGTGCCGAGCGCTTCGGGAATGCCGGCCCTTATGAAGTCGATACGATCGAAAAGCCGCTGTGCTGCGACAGCAAGGGAAATTCCGTCGAGGTCTACCTGCCGCGTGCAAGGCGTAACGGCGAAATCTACCCGGTCGTGACCTGGGGCAACGGCACCTGGGCCAAGCCGGAGAAATACGCCTTCCTGCTGCGGCATCTGGCGTCCTGGGGAATGATCGTCGTCGCGACGCGCGATTCCAGTGTCGGAACCGGTGAAACCCTACGCGATGCCGTCGCGCTGCTGAAACGGAGCGAGTTGGCGCCACTGGCGGATCGCCGGCGCATCGCCGCGATCGGGCACTCGCAGGGCGCGTCAGGCGCCTTCAACGCGGCTGTCGCGCCGTCTTCAGGGATCGGCACCACCATCCTGATCGACCTGCCTGGACGCCGGTTGTGCAACAGGGAGCATTGCGCGGCGATCCCAACGGAACTCCGCGAGAATCAGTCGATTCTGTTCCTCTCCGGCGAGAAGGACCCGCTCTCTTCCCCTGACATGATCGACGGCTATTTCAGCGAGGTGCCGGCCGGGCGCCTGCGGGCGAAGGCCGCCATCGTCGGCGCCGACCACAACGACATCCAGGGTCAGCCGGGCTGCCAGCCTTTCGCCATCGGCTGCCGGAGCGGCATCGGCGCCTTCCTGCCTTATGCCACTGCCTGGTTGCGCTGGCAGCTCGCCGGCGACAAGGCCGCGGCGGCCTTCTTCGGCGGAAAGGACGTGCCATTCGCGCGCGACCCTCGCTTGACCGGCGCGGTGATCACCCGCTGAGGCCAATCGCCGGCACTCGCCGATCAGCGGATGAACTGATCGGCGTAGTCGGCCCCGAGTCCATTCGTCGCGTAATGCGCCCGGCATTTGTCGAGCCGGGTGAAGACGTCGTCATAGCCGAGGCATTTGCCGTCGGGGTCGACATAGATCATCGCGCCGTTGACCTGGAACATGGTGATCATCTCCTCGACATCGGGATCGACCACCAAGGTGTGGGTCTCGCCGGGCGCCTCGTAGACATAGGAGCCCTCGGTCGCGGTCCAGTCATGTTCGAGATAGCGCCACTTGCCCCTCAGCACATAGCCGTGCACCGGCTGGGGATGACGATGGCGCGAGAGCACGCCGGCACGGCGCACGCGCAGCAGGTTCATCCAGTAGCCGCGCGTCACCGACAGGCAGAGCGGCCGGAACCAGACATTGTCATCGACCGGCACCCAGACGCGCTCATCCTCGGGGATGACGTTCGGCACGATCAGCTCGGGCGGAGAATCCTTCGGCTGCGGATGCCGATAGGGGGTCCAGCGCTCCTCGGTGCTGACCTGAACGGGGACCGGGCTGACCTTGTTCATCGACGTTCCTCCGGTTGAGCTTCTGATTCAGCTGGCTCGGCGATCGATTCAGGAAACGCTGCCAGATCACTGATGTTTCTGAGGTCTTTCAGACGGCGAGATAACCGCCGTCGACCGGCAGGATCGCGCCGGTGATGAAGCGGGCGGCATCCGAGAGCAGGAACAGGACGGCGCCGCCGACATCGCCCGGTTCGCCCCAGCGGTTCATCGGCGTGCGCGACAGAATCGGAGCGGAGCGGGCGGCGTCCTCGACCAGCGGCCTGGTCAGTTCGGTCGCGATCCAGCCGGGTGCGACCGCATTGACGCGGATGCCGTCCGGTGCCCAGGCGGCGGCGAGCGACTTGGTGAGCTGGCCGACGCCGCCCTTCGAGGCGGCATAGCCCGGCGCATAGGCCGAGCCGTGAAAGGTCAGCATCGAGGCGGTGTTGACGATTGCGCCTTTGCTCGCGGCGAGCTTGTCCTTCGCCGCCAGGCACATGCGCATCGAGCCGGTGAGATTGACCTCGACCGTCAGCCGGAAGGCCTCGATCTCGAATTCCTTGCCGCCGCGCTGGATCATGCCGGCGCAGTTGACCAGCGCGTCGATGCGCTCGCAGCCGGCGACGATCGCCGCGACCTCAGCATCGCTGGTGACGTCGAGGCGGGCATGACGGATGGCGGCATGGGCGGGCGACGCCGCGACCTCCTCCTGCGTGAGACCGGTGGCGAGGACCTGGTAGCCGGCCTCGGCGAGTGCAAGCGCGGCGCCGGCGCCGATGCCGCGGGTGCCGCCGGTGATGAGAGCGAGGGGAGAGGAGGAGCTTGTCATGGCTCCAATCTAAATCGGTTCGCAGGCTTGCCAACTGCGTTGCACAGCGGGGCGCCCTGCGTCGGGGCGCGGGGGGACATCGGTCAGGCCCCCGCGCGTTGCCCAAAAGGCCGGCTTCCCCCTGGCAGCGGAACCCGCTAGGAAGCGCGCGGGCCGGTAGTGGCGCTCAGCTGCTGCCTGCAATCGTTCCAGACTGACCAGAGCAGGGGTCGCATCACATGAGCAAGATCAAGGTCGCCAACCCGGTCGTCGACATGGACGGCGACGAGATGACCCGCATCATCTGGCAGCACATCAAGGACAAGCTGATCTTCCCCTATCTCGACCTCGAGCTCGATTATTTCGACCTCTCGGTCCAGAACCGCGACGCGACCGACGATCAGGTCACGATCGACGCGGCCAACGCCACCAAGAAGCATGGCGTCGCGGTCAAGTGCGCCACCATCACGCCGGATGAGGCGCGCGTGAAGGAGTTCAACCTCAAGTCGATGTGGAAGAGCCCGAACGGCACGATCCGCAACATCCTGGGCGGCGTGATCTTCCGCGAGCCGATCATCTGCAAGAACGTGCCGCGCCTGGTGCCGGGCTGGACCCAGCCGATCGTCATCGGCCGCCATGCCTATGGCGACCAGTACCGCGCGACCGACTTCAAGTTCCCCGGCAAGGGCACGCTCTCGATCAAGTTCGTCGGCGAGGACGGCAACGTCATCGAGAAGGAGGTCTTCAAGGCCCCCGACGCCGGTGTCGCCATGGCGATGTACAATCTGGACGACTCGATCCGCGATTTCGCCCGGGCCTCGCTGAACTACGGCCTGATGCGCAAGTATCCGGTCTATCTCTCGACCAAGAACACCATCCTCAAGACCTATGACGGGCGCTTCAAGGACATCTTCCAGGAGATCTTCGACGCCGAGTTCAAGGCGGAGTTCGACAAGCTCGGCATCACCTATGAGCACCGCCTGATCGACGACATGGTCGCGTCGGCGATGAAGTGGTCGGGCGGCTATGTCTGGGCCTGCAAGAACTACGATGGCGACGTGCAGTCGGACACGGTGGCGCAGGGCTTCGGCTCGCTCGGCCTGATGACCTCGGTGCTGATGACGCCGGATGGCAAGACCGTCGAGGCCGAGGCCGCGCACGGCACGGTGACCCGCCACTATCGCGAGCACCAGAAGGGCAAGGAGACCTCGACCAACTCGATCGCCTCGATCTTCGCCTGGACCCGTGGCCTCGCCCACCGCGCCAAGCTCGACAACAATGCCGAGCTCGCCAAGTTCGCGCAGCTGCTGGAGAAGGTCACGGTCGACACCGTCGAGGCCGGTGACATGACCAAGGACCTGGCGCTGCTGGTCGGCCCCGACCAGAAGTTCCTCTCGACCACCGGTTTCCTCGACAAGGTCAGCGACAACCTGCGCAAGGCGATGGCCGCGTAAGCGGCCGAGCCTCGCTCGAAAACAAGAAGCCCGGCCTTTCGGCCGGGCTTTTTGTTGCTTGGCAGGGGCCGGTATCTCCGATCGCTCTCCAGGCTTGGCTTTGCCCTCCCTCAGAACCTCATCTCTACCCTGCCCTTGAGGGCGTGGTCTCTGGAGCGCTCGCCGATGGCGGCCGAGTAGGTCAGGCCGAGCGCGGTCGCCTGCGAGATGCGCCAATCGAGCCCGGCCTCGGCGACGAGTGCCTCGCGGTCGATGCGAGCGGCGAAGACCGTGGCCGGCGTCGTGCCGCCGACGAAGGCGGTGCGGGCCTGCGGCGTCAGCTCGCCGAAGCCATGACGCCAGCCGAGCATGGCGCGGGCGAACAAGGGCATCGCCCCGAGCTGCGCCTCGGCGCGCAGGCCGAGCGTGCTGAAGCCGAGCATCTGCTCGGAGGAGAGCACGCGCAGCGCCGCCGCGCCGCCGCGCTCTGTGCCGGCATCGGTGCTGACGCGTATCAAGGCGAGCTGGGCGAACGGCTCGAGTGCAAAGCCGCTGAAAGCGAAGCCATAGCCGAGCTCGGCGAAGCCTTGCGTCACCGAACCCGGACGCTGCAGCCGC
>PNLY01000158.1 GCA_013823325.1 Methylobacterium sp. | reverse complement strand
GGCCAGCGTGCGCACCACCATCGCGGCCGGCCCGCCCGGCTCGCGCCAGCTGTCCGGCTTCGGGCGCTGGATCTTCCAGGGCTTTCGCCTGGATGACGGCATGACCATCCTGGTCAATCGCGGCTTCGTGCCGGAGAGCCGGTTCGCCGCGATCGCGCCCGCGACGGGGGCGGCGACCGTCACCGGCTATCTGCGCGCAGCCGAGACGCGCAACAGCTTCACGCCGGCCGACCTGCCGCAACAGCGTGAATTCTACACGCGCGATCCCGAGGCCATCGCCGCTGCCCTGGGTATCGGAGCGGTCGCGCCCCTCTATCTGGAGGCAGAGCGCCAGGGCGATGGACTGACCCCGCCGGCCGGTGTCGACGTCAACGAGCTGATCGCGCGCATCCCCGACAACCACCTGCAATATGCGCTGACCTGGTGGGGGCTGGCGCTGACGCTGATCGGGGTGTTCGCGGCCTATGCCTTGCAGGCGCGCAGGAGGCCTGACCCCGAGGGCTGAGGCGCTCCAACCGCATCTGAAACTGTCGGGAACCCGCAGGGCAATGCTGGTTTGCGCAGCCGGACTTTGCCCTCCCCAGCCAACAGGCCTATAGGATCAGCACGCCATCCGAGATCAAGAACCGTGCTGCATATTTCGACCCGCGGCGAAGCGCCGTCGCTCTCCTTTGCCGATGCGCTGCTCGCCGGACTCGCCCGTGACGGGGGCCTCTATCTGCCGCAGGCCCTGCCACGTTTCAGCGCGCAGGAAATCGCCGGTTTCGCCGGAAAACCCTATGCCGAGGTCGCCGAGCGCGTCGTCGGCGCGCTGGCCGACGGCGACATCGCCGCCGATGCGCTGAAGGCGATGATCGGCGAGGCCTATGGCACGTTCCGCCACCCGGCGGTCTGCCCGCTGGTCCAGCTCGGCGACAACCTGTTCTCGCTCGAGCTCTTCCACGGCCCGACGCTCGCCTTCAAGGACGTGGCGATGCAGCTGCTCGGGCGGCTGATGGACCATGTCCTGGCCCAGCGCGGCGAGCGCGCCACCATCGTCGGCGCGACCTCGGGCGACACCGGCGGCGCCGCGATCGACGCCTTCAAGGGGCTGGAGCGCGTCGACGTCTTCATCCTCTACCCGCATGGCCGCGTCTCCGACGTGCAGCGCCGGCAGATGACCACGGTGGAAGCGGACAACGTCCACGCCATCGCGGTCGAGGGCACCTTCGACGACTGCCAGAACCTGGTGAAGGCGCTGTTCAACCACCACGCCTTCCGCGACGAATTGCGCCTCTCCGGCGTCAACTCGATCAACTGGGCGCGAATTGCGGCGCAGGTGGTCTACTACTTCACCGCGGCTGTCGCGCTCGGCGCTCCGCACCGGCCGGTCTCCTTCGCGGTTCCCACCGGCAATTTCGGCGACATCCTCGCCGGCTGGATCGCCAAGCAGATGGGACTGCCGATCGGCCGGCTGATGGTCGGCACCAACAGCAACGACATCCTGGCGCGCACGCTGGAGACAGGGGTCTACGAGATGCGCGGCGTCGCGGCGACGACCTCGCCCTCAATGGACATCCAGATTTCCTCGAATTTCGAGCGGCTGCTGTTCGAGGCGCATGGCCGCGACGGCGCCGCCGTGCGCCGGCTGATGCAGTCGCTGGCGCAGTCCGGCCGCTTCGAGATCGCGGCCGAGCCGCTCGCCCGCATCCGCGCCGATTTCGATGCGGTCGCGCAGGACGAGGCTTCGATCGCGGCCGAGATCGGCACGACCTGGCGCGAAGCCGGCTATCTGCTCGATCCGCACAGCGCGATCGGCGTCGCCGCGGCGCGCAAGCTGCTGGCGAAAGATCCGGCGACGCCGGTGGTCGCGCTCGGCACCGCCCATCCCGCCAAATTCCCCGCGGCCGTCGCGGCGGCAAGCGGCGTCACACCCGCTCTCCCTGAGCATCTCGCCGACCTGATGGAGCGCAAGGAGCGCTTCAGCCTGCTGCCCAACGACCAGGGCAAGCTCGAACGCTTCATCGCCGAGCGGGCCCGGGCGGTCAGGAGTGCCGCGGCATGACGGCAGGCAAGACGCTCAAGGCCAAGACCGAAAAGTCCGTGAAGCCGGGCGAAGCCGGCCACGACCCCGCCGTCAACCTGACGACGCTGCCCTCCGGCCTGCGCATCGTGTCTGAGCGCATGGCCCATGCCTCGACCGTCTCGCTCGGCATCTGGATCGGCGCCGGCGCGCGTGACGAGCTGCCGCATGAGCACGGCCTCGCCCATCTGCTCGAGCACATGGCGTTCAAGGGCACGGCCCGGCGCACGGCCCTCCAGATCGCCGAGGAGATCGAGAGCGTCGGCGGCGACCTCAACGCCGCGACCTCGGTCGAATACACCTGCTACACCGCCCGCGTGCTCGGCCAGGACCTGCCGCTGGCGGTCGACATCCTCGCCGACATCCTGACGCAGCCCTCGCTGACCGAAGAGGAGCTGGCGCGCGAGAAGGGCGTGATCCTGCAGGAGATCGGCGCGGTCCAGGATACGCCGGACGATCTGGTCTACGACCGCTTCCTGCAGGCCGCCTTCCCGGAGCAGCCGCTCGGGCGGCCGATCCTCGGCACGGCGGAGACGGTGAAGAGCTTCACGCCCGAGGCGATCCGTGCCTATCTCGACCGGCACTACCATGCCGGCAACATGGTGCTCGCCGCCGCCGGCGCGGTCGATCATGACGAGCTGGTCGCCCTGGCGGAACAGGCGCTCACCGCTCTGCCGGCCCGACCCGCGACCGCTCCCGCGGCGCGCACGCAAGCGACTTACCAGGGGGGTGAAGCGCGCATCGACGGGGACGAGGAGCAGGTTCATATCGTCCTCGGCTTTCCCGGCAAGCCGTTCACCAACGGCGTGCACTACCCGCTTCAGATCTTCTCGGCCGTGCTCGGCGGCGGCCTGTCGTCGCGCCTGTTCCAGGAGGTGCGCGAGCGCCGCGGCCTCGCGTATGCGGTCGACGCCTTCCACTGGCCCTTCTCCGATTGCGGCATCTTCGGCATCAGCGCCGGCACCGCGCCGGAGGATGTCGGCGAGCTGGTCGAAGTCGCGCTCGACTGCCTGAGCCAGGCGGCCCGCGACGTCAGCGAAGCCGAGGTCGCCCGGGCCCGGGCCCAGATGAAGGTCGGCCTGCTGGCCTCGCTGGAAAGCCCCGGCGGCAAGCTCGAGCAGATGGCGCGGCAGGTGCTTGTGTTCGGCCGGGCGATCCCGCGCGAGGAGCTGGCGCGCCGGCTCGATGCGGTCACCCTCGCCGATGTCCGGGCGGCCGGCCTGGCCCTGCTCGACGGTATCGTCACGGTCGCGGCCGTCGGCCCACTCGACGATCTCGCGCCGGCGGCAGCCTTGCGCGCCATGCTGGCGCGAGCCGCCTGACCATGGCCCTCTTCCGCTTCGCCACCGACCCGCCGGCGCGGCCGCTGATCAGGACGCAGAACCTGATCCTGCGCGCCCCGCTCGCCGGCGACTACTCGGCCTGGGCGAGCTTGCGGATGGAGAGCCGCGATTTCCTCACCCCGTGGGAGCCGGTCTGGACCGAGGACGACCTGACCCGCGCCTCCTTCCGCCTGCGGGTCAAGCGTGCAGCCCGCGAGATCGCGACCGACGAAGCCTATTCTCTATTCGTCCTCGACGCCCGCTCCGAAGCATTGCTCGGCGGGCTGACCCTCGGTCTCGTCAGGCGCGGCGTCGCCCAGGCCTGCACGCTCGGCTACTGGATGGGCCAGCGCCATGCCGGCAAGGGCCATATGACCGAGGCGGTGCGCGGCGCCCTCGACTTCGCTTTTTCAGAGCTCGCCTTGCACCGCGTCGAGGCGGCCTGCCTGCCGACCAACGAACCCTCGCGCCGGCTGCTGGAGCGCGTCGGCTTTACCCGCGAGGGCGAGGCGCGCGGCTATCTCCGGATCAACGGCGTCTGGGCCGACCATCTGCTCTACGGCATCCTCGCCTCCGAGCTGCGTCGCCCCGACATCGATCGCAAGCTGTGAACAGGCCGGCATTGCCTTGCCCTCGCCACGTCCCGCCGATACCACTGACCATCACGCCTGAAGAATTCCCCGCAGAGCCCATCTTGTCAGCGACATCACGCTTCCTCCGGTCCGGCATCGCCGTTTTCGGCCTCCTGATGCTGGCGCTGCTCACGCTGCTGCGGCCCGCTCTGGCGGTCGAGGCGCAGCGCGTGCCGCTCGACGTGCCCGTGCTCGACCTCACCGATGTCGTCGAGCGCAACAAGGCCGATGGCGACGTCATCCAGATCTCGACCGCGCCGGGCGCCGACGGCATCGTCCGGCGCATCGCCGTCCGGGCGCGCGAATCCGGAGCGCGGCCGGACTGGATCGTGTTCGCGCTGACCAATGATTCCGACGAGCAGATCGACCGCCTGCTGGTCGCGCCCTTCCACCGCCTGATCGGCTCGGGCGTGATCTGGCCCGATCTCGGCGACCGCCGCATCGAGGCGATCACCGCGAGCCAAGGCCTGCGGCCCGAGCGCGAGGAAGCGCCCGACGCCGACATCTTCCAGATCACGCTCGATCCGGGCACCACCGTCACCTTCGTCGCCGAGCTGAAATCGCCGAACCTGCCGCAGCTCTATCTGTTCGAGCCGGAGGCCTATCGCCAGAAGACCAATGGGCTGACGCTCTACAAGGGCATCATCATCGGCATCGCCGGCCTGCTCGCGCTGTTCCTGACCATCATCTTCGTGGTCAAGGGCGCGGTGATCTTCCCCGCCGCCGCAGCGCTGGCCTGGGCCGTGCTGGCCTATGCGGGTCTCGATTTCGGCTTCTTCCAGCGCATCTTCCCGCTGACGCCGGCGATCGAGCGAATATACCGCGCCGGCGCCGAGGTGGTGCTGGCGGCGACGCTGGTCGTCTTCCTCTTCGCCTATCTCAACCTGTCGCGCTGGCATGTGCGCTACAGCCACATCACCTTCATCTGGATCCTCGGCCTCGCCGGCCTGATCGGCCTCGCGGTGTTCGACGCGCCGATGGCCGCCGGCATCGCCCGCATCTCGATCGCGGCCGTCGCGACGATCGGCTTCGTGCTGATCCTGCATCTCGCCACCCATGGCTATGAGCGGGCGGTGATGCTGATCCCGACCTGGTTCCTGCTGCTGGTCTGGGTGACAGCCGCCGGCTTCACCGTGGTCGGACAGGTCACCCGCGATCTCGTCCCACCCTCGCTGATCGGCGGCCTCGTCCTGATCGTGCTGCTGATCGGCTTCACCGTGGTGCAGCACGCCTTCGCCGGCGGCGCGCTGGCGCAAGGGCTGGTCTCCGACACCGAGCGGCGGGCGCTCGCCCTCTCCGGCTCGGGCGACCTCGTCTTCGACTGGGACGTCTCGGCCGACAAGATCTTCGTCTCGCCGCAGGCCGAGATCCTGCTCGGCCTCTCAAAGGGTGCGCTCGAAGGCTCGGCCGCGCGCTGGCTCGAACACATGCACGTCGCCGACCGGGATCGTTACCGCGTCTCGCTCGACGCGGTGATCGAGCAGCGCCGCGGCAAGCTGCAGCTCGATTTCCGCCTGCGCGCCGCCAACGGCGCCTATCACTGGTTCAGCCTGAAGGCCCGGCCGGTAATCGGCTCCGACGGCGAGGTCATCCGCGTCATCGGCACGCTCGCCGACGTGACCGAGCAGCGCACCGCGCAGGAGCGCATGCTGCACGACGCCGTGCACGACAACCTGACCGGCCTGCCCAATCGCGAATTGTTCCAGGACCGGCTCACCGCCGTGTTCGGCTTCAGCCGCGCCGACGACGCCATCCGCCCGACCGTGATCGTCATCGACATCGACCGCTTCAAGCAGGTCAACGAATCCGTCGGCTTCTCGGCCGGCGATTCGATCCTGCTGACGCTGGCGCGCCGCCTCGGCCGGCTGCTGCGAACACAGGACACGCTGGCGCGGATCGGCGGCGACATCTTCGCGATGATCATCGTCTCGGAGAGCGATCCCGAGCGCATCCTGGCCCTGGCCGAGCTGATCCGCCGCGCCGTCTCGACGCCGATCACCTTCGCCGAACGCGAGATCGTGCTGACGCCCTCGATCGGGCTCACCCTGTTCGACGGCACGCCGATGGCGCGCAAGGACGACGCGCTGAAGAACGCCGAGCTCGCCATGGCGCATGCCAAGAACCAGGGCGGCAACCTGGTCGAGGTCTTCGTCCCGGCGATGCGCAGCGACCGCAACGATCGCCTGGCGCTCGAAAGCGATCTGCGCCGGGCGATCGAACGCGGCGAGATCCAGGTGATGTACCAGCCAATCGTCAGGCTGGAGGACCGGACCATCGCCGGCTTCGAGGCGCTGATGCGCTGGGACCATCCGCGCGAAGGCCGGCTGCTGCCGCAGGACTTCCTCGCGATCGCGGAGGAGAGCGGGCTGATCGTCGATCTCGGCGTCTATGTGATGGACCGGACCGCGCGCGAGCTCGCCGCCTGGCAGGCGGCGCTCGAGGTCGAGCCGCCGATCTTCGCCAGCGTCAACGTCTCCAGCAGGCAATTGCTGCGCCACGACCTGCTGAAGGACGTCAAGGCGGTGCTGGCGCGCCGGCGCGTGCTGCCGGGCACGCTCAAGCTCGAGATCACCGAGAGCCTGGTGATGGAGAACCCGGAATATGCTGCGCAGATGCTGAGCCGCATCCGCGATCTCGGCGCCGGCCTGTCGCTCGACGATTTCGGAACGGGTTATTCCTCGCTGTCCTATCTGCAGCGCTTCCCCTTCGACACCATCAAGATCGACCAGAGCTTCGTGCGCCAAATGGGCAACGGCAAGCCGCCAGTGATCCTGCGCTCGATCGTCCAGCTCGCCGCCGACCTGCAAATGGATGTTGTCGCAGAGGGCGCCGAGACAGAATCGGATGCGATCGAGCTCTACCAGCTCGGCTGCCAGTACGCGCAGGGCTACACCTTCGGCCAGCCGATGACGGCGGCGGAGGCACGGCGGCTGGTGGGAGCATCAAGCTCGTCCTTCGAGGCGGCGTAAACGTCGCGCGTCATTCTCGGGCGGAACGAACATCCGCGGGGAACCCCTCTCCCGGATGGGAGAGGGGCAGGGGGGAGGGACTGCCGCTGATCATTGGAATGCGACGGGGCCGCTGTGCCTTCTGTGGGTAGGGCGGGCCCTCATCCCTGCCCTGCTCCCACACGGGAGAAGGGTTCCCCGCGCTCTTCATGCGTGCCCGGCATCCTTCGACAGGAAGGCCGGGTCGATGCCGAGCTTGCTGAGCGCCCGCGTATATTTGGTGTCGAGTGCGTCGTCGAAGAGCAGCGCCTCGTCGGCGGCGCAATGCAGCCAGCCATTGGATTGGATCTCGGATTCGAGCTGCCCCGCGCCCCAGCCGGCATAGCCGAGCGCCAGCACCGCGTTCTCCGGCCCGGTGCCGACGGCGATGGCGCGCAAGATGTCGAGTGTCGCGGTCAGGCAGATGCCGTCGTCGATCGGCAGCGTCGCCGATTCCAGGAAGAAGTCGGCGCTGTGCAGGACGAAGCCGCGCTTGGTTTCGACCGGCCCGCCGCGCAGCACCTTCATCTTCTCGGCCTGGCTCGGCAGGCGGATCGCCTGGTCGGACGGGATCACGTCGAGCTGGACGAGCAATTCGGAGAAATGCGTGTCGGCCGCCGGCTTGTTGACGATGATGCCCATCGCGCCGTCCTCGGAATGGGCGCAGAGATAGACGACGCTGCGGGCGAAGCGCTGGTCGCTCATGCCCGGCATGGCGATCAGGCATTGCCCGTCGAGATAGCTGCGGCCACTGATGCGCTGGTTCGATCCGAGATTCATGGCCCCATGCTAAGACATGTTCGGTCGGAGTGGGAACATTTTTGGCTCGTGGGCGAGCGAGGAATATTCAGGCCTGGCCGGGCGGCCCTCCGAGATGCCGGTCAGGCCCCCGCCGCAATGCTGGCGCAAAGCTGGCGATGCTTGGCTGCATCACAGCACCGCCATCGTCCTCGCAAATCTCGGCTGGATCGCCTAAATCAGACCACGTGAAAACGATCTCGGCCCTTTCTATCTTCGCCGCGCTGGCGCTCGGCACCCCGGCTTCCGCCCAGGACGCCGCGGTTTCGCCGTGGTCGAAGGCGGCCTACTCGTCGATGCGCCTGATCGCGGGCGCGACCGCGCCGTCGGGCAAGCAGCGCGTCGGCGTCGAGATCACGATGTCCCCGGGCTTCAAGACCTATTGGCGCAGCCCGGGCGATGCCGGCGTGCCGCCGGTCTTCGACTGGAGCGGC
The DNA here is from genome assembly GCA_013823325.1 of Methylobacterium sp. Lineage (GTDB taxonomy): Bacteria > Pseudomonadota > Alphaproteobacteria > Rhizobiales > Beijerinckiaceae > Allobosea > Allobosea vestrisii. The sequence goes on along the minus strand of PNLY01000158.1, from coordinate 654 downwards.
TCGGAGAATGTCGGCGGGCTCGACGTGCGCTGGCCCACCCCGGAACGCTTCGACGACGGAGCCGGCTCCGGCATCGGCTATGTCGGCGAGGTGGTGGTGCCGGTCTCCGTCCAGCCGATCGACCCGGCACGGCCGGTCACCGTGGTGCTGAAGCTCGACTATGCGGTCTGCGACAAGATCTGCGTTCCGGCCAAGGGCGAGGCGCGTCTCTGGCTGGAACCGGGCGTCACCTCGGTGACCTCGCCCCGACTCGAGCAGTTCGAGGCGCGGATTCCGCACGGGGTCAAGCTCGGCGCGGCCGATGACCGCCTGTCGATCCTCGAAGTCACCCATAGCGACGCCGCGGTGAAGCTCCTGCTGAAGGCACCCGAGGGCGGCTCGGTCGACGACGTCTTCGTCGAGGGCGCCGGCATGTGGTCCTTCGGCCGGCCGATGCTGACGCCGCAGCCGGACGGCACGGTCACCGCCAAGCTCAAGATCGTAGAGCGCCCCAAGGGCGCGACCGGCCCCACCCCCCTGATCATCACCGTGCGCGGAAAACCCCAATCGGTCGAGACGCGGCTCGAACTCGACATCGGCAGCGCGAAGCCGTAACCCTGCGCTCGAAGCGGCACGACGCCGCGAACCGGAGACATGGCGATGGCGATCAAGGTC
>PNLY01000157.1 GCA_013823325.1 Methylobacterium sp. | reverse complement strand
CGCAGAAGGTCACCGGCACGATCCAGGAGATCTCCGCCGCCTCGGCGGAGCAGGCGCATGGCATCGACGAGATGAGCCAGGCGGTCGCCCATCTCGACGAGATGACCCAGGCCAACGCCGCGCTGGCCGAGCAAAGCGCCGCCTCGGCCGGGGCATTGTCGGGCCGGATCGGCGAGCTCAACACGCTGGTTGCGAGCTTCCGCACCGGCAGCGGGACCAGCCACGCCATGGCGGCCGCGCCGGCCTTCGCCGGCTCCGGGGCGCGTCCGGCTGCCCGGCCGGCGATGCGCACGCCCGCACGCCCCACAGGCGCCACGCCGCATGCCGCCAGCCCGGCCGACCGCGGCACCGGCCAGGCGCCCGAGCCGGAGCGGCTGCGCCAGCTCGCCGAAGCCGCCTTCGCCCAGAGCAAGGCCGCTGCGCCCCAGCCCCGCAAGGCCGCGAACGGACGCGCCGGCGATGCAGGATGGGAGGAGTTCTAGAGCATTTCCGAGCGAAGTGAATACCGGTTCGCGTGAAGAAAATGCGATAAAACAAAGGCCTAGAGCATTTCCGTGATTCGGAGAAAGACGGAAATGCTCTAGGCGGCGTCAGCAGCCGAGGCACCGCGCAAGCGCGCGACGTCGCGCAGGGGCGGGGCTCCGAACAGGCGGCTATACTCCCGGCTGAACTGCGAGGGGCTCTCATAGCCAACCTGGAACCCGGCCGAAGCGGCATCATGCGCCTTGGCCAGGATCAGCCGGCGGGCTTCCTGCAGCCGCAGCTGCTTCTGGTATTGCAGCGGGCTCATCGCCGTCACCGCCTTGAAATGCTGGTGCAGCGCCGAGGGGCTCATGCGCGCCTCGGCCGCAACGACCTCGACGCTGAACGGCTTTCGGTAATTGCGCTTGATCCAGCCGATGGCACGGTTGACCTGCTGCAGCTTGCTCTCGGCCACCGCGATCTGTCGCAGCCGCGCCGCCTGGTCGCCGGTCAGCAGGCGATAGAGGATCTCGCGCTCGACCAGCGGCGCGAGCACCGCGATGTCCGCGGGAGTCTCCAGCAGGCCGGTCAGTCTGATCACGGCGTCGCGCAGGGCCGGCGTCATCGGGCTGATCGTCAGCCCCGGACCCGATGACGGCTCCGTCTCGGCGAGCGGCGGCGCTTCCAGCATCAGCGCGCCAATCGCGGCCGGATCGAGCTCGAGCTTGACACAGAGATAGGGCTCGTCCGGCGTCGCCTCGATCACCTGGCCGATGACCGGCAGGTCGAGCGAGACGACGAGGCAATGGGCGGCATCATAGCGATAGATCCGGTCGCCCAGGATCACCTGCTTGGCGCCCTGGGCGATAATGCAGAGCGCCGGCTCGTGCAGGCCATGCATCGGCTCGCTGGGTTGCGAGAGACGGACGACCTTCAAACGCGGGATCGCGGTCTGGTGGACGCCGTCGCTCGGTGCAAAGCGCGCGATCAACCTGGCGAGTTCCTCGACCTGGGACATGTGCCGGCCTCCATGGCAGATCCCTGAGAGACAACCCAGCTGCCTGGAGTTCCATATAAGGAACTGGCACTGCTTTGCCATGGGTGGGCAGCAGCGCTGGAGGATCAGGCAATGATCGCGGCGGATCGGTCTACCGCTCCCGGCTCGCTCCAATGCATTGTCCCGGCATACCGGCAGCGTCGTCGACCAACGGACCCAAGGGCGAAGCGCCCTGGCGCCCCGAGCCGGTTGCTACTGACATATTCCTGTCAAAGGCGGCGCTATCTGCACCGCCCAACAACCTGAACGAAAGGAGATCATCATGCCCTTCAGCCAGGTCTTCCAGTCGCTCGGCGCGATCGCGTCCATCATTGTCCCGGCCAAGCCGTCGGTTCGCCCGCTCGAGATCGATCTCGAGCGTCCCGAGCCGCTGACCAAGGCCGAGCTCGCGGTGCTCGGCCGCTGGGTCAGCGAAGACGGCGCCATCCGGCTTGATCTTCGGCCCAATGGCCGCTTCGGCAAGCAGCGCGACCAGGCGCCGGGCCATGGCGGCCGCTACGAGGTCGATGCGTCGCAGCTCTATTTCGAGAGCGACGCCGGCCATGTCTGGAGCGGCGAACTGCGCCGCGGCCAGCTCGCCTTCGGCGAGAAGCGCTTCCGCCGGACCCTGCAGCTGGATCCGGCCAGACTGATACGGTCTGACCGGTAAGCTCACGCGACGCTGAGACGGGACGCTGGCATCCCGTCTCAGTAGCCGACCGTGAAGCGCTGGCGCGAGTGTGCCGGCGTTTCCAGTTCGTCGCCCAGAGCAATGGCGTAGTCCTCGGCCGAAATCCGGCTCTGGCCCTTGCCGTCGACCAGCAGCTGATCCTTGCCGAGGCGGAACTTGCCGGTGCGCTCGCCCGGCTCGATCAGGGCGGAGGGCGAGAGGAAGGTCCAGTCGAGGCCGGCCTCGCCCTTCAGCAGATCGAGGAAAGCGCCGCCCTTCCTGGCTTCGTCGAGATAGAGCGCCGGGAATTCCGGCGTGTCGTACAGCTTCACGCCCGGCGCGACCTCGAGGCTGCCGGCGCCGCCGACGACGAGATAGCGCTTCACGCCGGACTGCTTGACCGCCGCGAGCAAAACCGCCGGATCGCTGGCGGTGTAGTGCACCGCGCTGATCACCGCATCGTGGCCGGCGAGCAAGGCGGCGAGCCCGTCCTTGTCATAGACATCGCCCTTCTTCGCAGTGATTCCGGCACCCTGCGGCACCTTCTCGGGATTGCGAACGATGGCGGTGACCTGATGGCCGCGGCTGGTCAGTTCGGCGAGCAGGCGCGAGCCGATGAAGCCGGTGGCGCCGATGAGAGCAATCTTCATGGTGATCTTCCCTGGTATCTTATGGGAACCTACATCCCGATGGACACCAGATGGCGCATATGAGATCTTTGCTCAAGAAGGCACTTTAACGCCACAAGGTCACCTGCCGGAAACCGCCATGCTCCACCGCCCCGACCCATTCAACGCCCAGTGCCCGACGCGGCAGGTGCTCGACCGCATCGGCGATAAATGGGCGGTGCTGGTGCTGATCCTGCTGGAGCAGGAGACCTTGCGCTTCAACGAATTGCGCCGTCGGATCGACAACATCTCGCAAAAGATGCTGTCGCAGACGCTGAAGAGCCTAGAGCGCGACGGGCTCATCTCCCGCCGTGCTTTCCCGACCGTTCCCGTCACGGTCGAATATTCGCTGACGCCGCTCGGGCGCACGCTCGCCAGCACGGTCGCGGCACTGACGCAATGGGCGGAAGCCCATATCGGCGAGGTCGAGGAAGCCCAGCGCCGCTACGATCGCGGCGAGATCGCCGCCTGATCAGCGCTTGAGGGAGCGCTTCGGCTTGAAGAAGGCGGCCCAAGCATCGTCAGGTGCGCCCTTCTTCGTGACGTCCGGCGCCTTGAAGGCATCGGGCGCCAGATCCTTCTCCAGCAGCTCCCAGGCGACCGGCATGGCGACCGCGGCGCCGGGCCGGGCCCGCGTCGAGAACGGCGCGATCGCGGTCGAGCCTCGACCATTGCGAAGATAGTCGATGAAGATGCGGCCCTTGCGCGCCTTCTTCGACAGGGTGGCGGTGTAGAGCTTCGGCTCGGCCTGTTCCATCGCCTTGGCGAAGTCGCGGGCAAAACCCTTGACCTCGTCCCACCCCGCCTTGGGCCGCAGCGGCAGCACGACATGGAAACCCTTGCCGCCGGAGGTCTTGAGGAAACTCTCGAAGCCGAGTTCCTCCAGCCGCTGGCGGACCGTCAGCGCCGCCTCGCGCACGCGTTCGACCGGCACGCCCGGATCAGGATCGAGATCGAAGATGACCTGATCAGGTGTCTCGATCGCGCCGACTTTGGCGCCCCAGACATGGACTTCGACCGTGCCCAGCTGGACGAGGGCGGCGAGCCCGTCGAAATCGCGGATGAAGAGCAGCTCCTCGCCGTCCCTGTCCCTCATCCGGGACACGGATTTGTGCAGGCCGGCGCCGGCATGCTTCTGGAAGAAGACCTGCCCGCCGACGCCGTCCGGCGCGCGCAGCAGGCTCAAGGGGCGTTCGACCACGAAGGGCGCCATGCGCTCCCAGACCCCGGCGTAATAGTCGAGCAGATCCTGCTTGGTGAAGCCGATATCGGGCCAGAGCGGCTTGTCGGGATTGCTGAGCGTCACGCTGGTCTCCGCTCCTGCCTTGCGCCCGGCCCTCGTCGCCGCCGACGGCTTGTTCGCCCTGGGCTTGACCGACTTCTCCTCGACGACCTCATTGGCCGGCTTGTCCTCTCGCAGGCCGAGGAAGGACGCGTGCCGCAGCGTCTTCGAAGCCGTCCAGGAGCCGAAGGCGATCTCGGCGACGAGTTCGGGCTTCACCCAAACAATACCACGCTCACGCCCGGCGTCGCCGGGGAAAGGCGAGGCCTTGGCGGCGATGGCGTCGAGCTTCTTCTTCAACGCGGCGGCAGAGCTGCGCGTGAAACCGGTGCCGACGCGGCCGGCCGGCTTCAGCTCATCGCCCTCGTGATAGCCCAGGACGAGCGAGCCGAGCTGGTTGCGCGAGGCTTTCGACGGGACATAGCCGGCGATGACGAATTCCTGGCGCTGCGTGCATTTCGACTTGATCCAGTCGCGGCCGCGACCGCTGCGATAGGGCGCTTCGGCACGCTTGGAGATCACGCCTTCCAGCCCCATGCGGCAGGCATGGCGCAGCATGGTCTGGCCTGGCTCGATGAAATGCTCGGAATAACGCAGAGGCGAATCCGCTTCGGCAGCCTTGAGCAACTCCTCCAGTCGCTCCTTGCGGGCGAGTAACGGCTCGCGCTGCAGATCCTCACCATCGAGATGAAGCAGATCGAAGGCGTAGAAGACGAGATTCTCGGCCTTCCCCTCCGACAGCGCGGCCTGGAGCGCGGAGAAGGAGGAGATGCCGCCCTCGCCCAGCGCCACGACCTCACCATCGATCAAGGCCGTTTCACAAGGCAGTGCAGTGAGTGCGGCGGCGATCCGCTTGCCGAAACGCTCGGTCCAGTCGAGCCCGGTCCGGGTGAGCAGCTTGACCTCGCCACCGGAAATCCGGGCTTGCAGCCGGTAGCCATCGAACTTGACCTCATGCAGCCAGGCGTCGCCGGCCGGGGGCTTGTCCTGCAGAATCGCCAGGCAGGGCTCGACAAAGCGCGGCAGCGGCTCGGCTTCGGTCTTTTCCGAACGGCGGGCCGGCTGGGCAGGGTTGGACTTGGCTCTCGCGGGTTTGCGCCCCTTCGCGGGCTTTTTGTCGGTCGACCAGACGTCGCCTTTAGGATCTTCGCCAACCTCCTCGACGCTCCTGCCCGACTTCACCGAATCCGGCGCAGTCTCCAGGATATCCTCGTCATCGCGGGCGAAATCGTCGTCGACCTTGATCAGCAGCCAGTTGTCGCGCTTCTCGCCGCGGCGCGGCTTCAGCCTGACGAGATGCCAGCGGCCGCCGAGCTTGTGGCCTTCGAGCGTAAAGGCGATATGGCCCTTCTCCATGCCACGGACCGGATCGCTTTCAGGGATCCATTTGCCCTCGTCCCAGACGATCACCGAGCCGGCGCCATACTCGCCCTCGGGGATCGTGCCCTCGAAGGCGCCGTATTCGAGCGGGTGGTCCTCGACATGGACGGCAAGGCGCTTCTCGCCGGGATCGAGGCTCGGGCCCCGCGTCACCGCCCAGGACCAGAGCACGCCGCCATGCTCCAGCCTAAGATCGTAGTGGAGACGACGCGCGGCATGCTTGTGGATGACGAAGGCGCCGCTGCTCTGCGCTGCCTTGCGGCGGCTGGTGGCGCCTTTCGGCTCGCGGGTGCGGGAGAAGTCGCGTTTCGAGCGGTAGAGATCGAGATTGGCCATGGCGTCCTCCGACGCGCGTCAGGCGCTCTTTTTGGCCTTGCCGGCAGCAGGCTTCTTCGCCGGTTTGCCCGTACTCGCCGGCTTCTTGCCGCTGGAGGAGGAGGATTTGCCGGACGCCCCGCTCTCCTCGCCGAGGCTCTTCTTCAGGGCCTCGAACAGGTTGACGACGTTGGACGGGCGCTCGGCCGGTTTGGCGACCGGCGGCTTCTTGCCCTTGCGCTTGGCCGCGATCAGCTCGAGCAGCGCCTCTTCATAGCGATCCTCGAAGCCGCTGGGATCGAACTTCGCCTCTTTCTTCTCGATGATGTGCGTGGCGAGATCGACCAGTTCCGCGTCGAGCTTGCCCTTGCGCAGCCCGTCGAAGACCTCGTCCGGCTGGCGCACGGTCTTGTCGTAGCGCAGCGTCGTCAGCAGCAAGCCCTTGTCGAAGGGCTCGATCATCACCGGCCGCTCGCGGCGATAGAGCACGATGCGGGCAATGCCGGCCTTCTTCTGCTTCGCCATCGCCTCGCGGATCACGGCGAAGGCCTCTTCCGAGACTTCGTCGGAGGGGCTGAGATAATAGGGTTGGTCGAAATAGATCTGCGGGATCGCGGCGCGGTCGACGAACTGCTCGATCGAGAGCGTGTGCGAGCTCTCGATCTGGACCGCGTCGATCTCGTCCTCCTCGATCAGCAGGTATTCGTCGCCGCCGATCTCGTAGCCCTTGACCTCGTCATCGGGATCGACCGGCTTGCCGCTGACGCTGTCGATGTACTGACGGCGCACGGTATTGCCGGTCTTGCGGTTGATCACGCGGAAGGAGACCTTCTCGCTATGGTCGGTCGCCGAGGTCAGCTCGACGGCGCAGGAGACCAGCGAGAGCTTGAGATAGCCCTTCCAGGCCGGCCGGGGCGCCATCAGGCCGCCCTCAGCTTGGGCCGGGCCGGAAGGGCCGGCGGCAGGCCGCGCAGCCAGGCTTCAGCGCGGACGATCTCGTCGCGGGTCACGACCGGCACGGGATCGCAGAGAATTGCCAGCAGCACCTCGCGATCGATCTGGCCGTTGGCGATGACGTCGGCAAGTGCATCGCGGGTCTCGCGCTCGGCCCTGAGCTGGGCGCCGAGCGCGGCGATGAGGCGGTCTTTCGGCATGGCGGACATGATACGCGACCCCCGGGTTCGGAAACCTGCGGCGAGTCAACCGGCGGAGCCGTCAGAGGTTCCGAGAGCTCCGCTTCCTCCATGCTGCGATGCAGCGCCCTAGCGTTTCGTCAGATTTCGTGTATATGCCCGGGCAACCGGCCGCACAGCCGGCTGCGCATCCCTTCCGCGATGAGGCGGATGCGGGCTTCGGACCTTGCTGGACGACATCCCGGCCTGGCCCGCCAGATCAACACCCAACCGAAGGACATCACGATGTCGATCACTGCCGAGCGCAAGAACGCGCTCATCAAGGAACATGCCACCAAGCCGAACGACACCGGCTCGCCGGAAGTCCAGGTCGCGATCCTCACGGAGCGCATCAACAACCTGACCGGTCACTTCAAGTCCCACACCAAGGACAACCATTCGCGTCGCGGCCTGCTCAAGCTGGTCTCGCAGCGGCGCTCCCTGCTCGACTACCTCAAGGGCAAGGAAGAAGCGCGCTACAAGACCCTGATCGAGAAGCTCGGCATCCGCCGCTGATCGAACCGAATTCCCGCCCGGTGCCTCGCTGCTCCGGGCGGTTCTACGAGGGGCCAGCCTATGGCCTCGCTCCGGGAGCGCCGCAATGAGGCGACGTTCCCTCTTCAATGCGGCAACCGCATGGGGCGGCTTGCCGCATGATCCGCCGGCGTCAGTGACGTCCATGGCAGGATCGCCGAGCGCCCGGGCGCGCTTCCTGCAAGCTCATCCCGGACGTTTAGCCGTCTTGCCCATGGGCACGATCGACGCCGGACGGATCGCATCCGACCGAAAGACAATCCTATGTTCGATGTTCAAACCGAAGAGCTGATCTGGGGCGGGCGCAAGCTCGTGCTCGAAACCGGCAAGATCGCCCGCCAGGCCGACGGCGCCGTGCTCGCCACTTATGGCGAGACCGTCGTGCTCGCCACCATCGTCTCGGCCAAGGAGCCGAAGCCGGGCTTCGACTTCTTCCCCCTGACCGTGAATTACCAGGAGAAGACCTTCGCCGCCGGCCGCATTCCTGGCGGCTATTTCAAGCGCGAGGGACGCCCGACCGAGAAGGAAACGCTGGTCTCGCGCCTGATCGACCGGCCGATCCGCCCCCTCTTCGTCGAGGGCTACAAGAACGACACCCAGGTCATCGTCACCGTCCTGCAGCATGATCTCGAGAACGACCCCGACATCGTCGCGATGGTCGCGGCCTCGGCGGCGCTGACGCTCTCGGGCGTGCCGTTCATGGGCCCGGTCGGTGCGGCCCGCGTCGGCTATATCGACGGCGCCTACAAGCTCAACCCGCTGATCGAAGAGGTCAAGGAATCGCAGCTCGACCTCGTCGTCGCCGGCACCCAGGACGCCGTGCTGATGGTCGAGTCCGAGGCCAAGGAGCTGACTGAGGAGGTCATGCTCGGCGCCGTGATGTTCGGCCACAAGCATTTCCAGCCGGTGATCGACGCGATCATCCGCCTGGCCGAGAAGGCCGCCAAGGAGCCGCGCGACTACACCCCGGCCGACAACTCGGTCGTGCTCGACGCTGTCCTCAAGCTGGTCGACGCCGATCTGCGCGCCGCCTACAAGATCACCACCAAGGCCGAGCGCTACAAGGCCCTCGACGCCGCCAAGGCCAAGGTCCAGGCGCTGGTCTCGGCCGAGCCGGACGGCAAGACCACCTTCACCAAGGAGCAGGTCGCCGGCCAGTTCAAGGAGGCCCAGGCCAAGGTCGTGCGCTGGACCATTCTCGACGACGGCGTCCGCATCGACGGCCGCGACGTCAAGACGGTCCGCAAGATCGTGGCGGAAGCGGGCATCCTGCCCCGCACCCACGGCTCCTCGCTGTTCACCCGCGGCGAGACGCAGGCGCTGGTCGTGACCACGCTCGGCACCGGCGACGACGAGCAGTTCATCGACTCGCTGGAAGGCACCTACAAGGAAACCTTCCTGCTGCACTACAACTTCCCGCCCTA
>PNLY01000156.1 GCA_013823325.1 Methylobacterium sp. | reverse complement strand
CGGTGTCGTAGACGAAGACGCCCCTGCCGCGCTCCAGCACCAGCGGGCCGACCTCGCGATGGGTGGCGAGGTTGGTGTAGGGGTGAACGAGGGTCTCGATGTCGCGCACGGCGAGGTTGGTCAGCATTCCCGGCTCCCGATGTTTATGCGTGATTTATGCGAGCATAGACCGCGGCCGGCGCAAGCGCTGAGCGATTTTCCTGCAGATCGGGGCAGAGTCTGGCGCGGGGCGGGTGTTGCGCGTCGGAATCTTGAGACCGTTAATTCCACTTGTCCTGGTCATCCCGGACAAGCCGCGGAAGGAGCCGCCGATCCGGGATCCATTCCGGAGCTTTTCCGGGTGAGGTTCCGGAATGGATCCCGGGTCTGCGCTTCGCTCCGCCCGGGATGACCGGGTGGTGGAGAGAAGGCTCACGAGAGGCCGCTCTTCTTCGAATGCGTCCAAACCGGCTTGTCAGCCGCGCGTCCGATGCGCATGGTGCCGCGCCTTTTCACGGGGACCAGCATGATCGATCCCGCCCGCATGGCGAACCAGCCGGCGCCCGGCCGTGACTGCGGCAGCTGCACCCTGTGCTGCAAGGTCTATGACGTGCCGGCGGTGGAAAGCGTCGCCGGCAGCTGGTGCCGGCACTGCCTGCCCGGACGGGGCTGCGGCATCCATGCGACGCGGCCGGACCATTGCCGCGCCTTCTTCTGCCTCTGGATGACGCAGAGCTTCCTCGGCCCGGAATGGAAGCCGGACAAGGCGCGCTTCGTGCTGACCATGGACCCGGCGACCAGCTGGCTCTTCGTCCAGCTCGATCCCGGGGCGCCGCAGGCCTGGCGCAAGGAGCCCTATCTCACCCAGCTGCGCCGCTGGGCCGCAGCCGGCAACCGCCCGGTGATCGTCTTCCTCAACAAGTCGGCGACTGCGGTCATGCCGGACCATGATGTGCCGCTCGGCCTGATCGCGGCCGACGAGCGGCTGGTGCTGCGCGAGGAGCTTGCCGGCGGGCGTCAGCGCCTGACGGTGGCGAAGGTCAAGGCGGCGGCGTGAGCGAGGCAAGCCGGCCGATGCTGCATCACCTGTCGCTCGGAGTGAGCGATATCGCGCGTGCCGCCACCTTCTACGATGCCGTGCTCGCGCCGCTCGGCTATACGCGTGTCTGGAGCGACCTTCGGCCCGGCGAGGCCAATCAGGCCGTCGGATACGGTATTGCGGGTGGCGGCGACGCGTTGGCGCTGAAGCATCGCCCTGATGGACAGCGGCCGCCGGGACCGGGCTTCCATGTCGCCTTCGCCGCCCCTGACCGGCAGGCCGTCGACGCGTTTCACCGCGCTGCGCTTCAGCATGGCGGGCGCGACAACGGCAGGCCGGGCCTGCGGGCGCATTACGGCCCGCATTACTATGCCGCTTTCGTCGTCGATCCCGACGGCCACAACATCGAAGCCGTGTTCAACGCGGCCATCTGACGGAACTGGAGATTCCCTTGAGCAAGCGGGCGCGCGATTACGGCCTGGTCTGCGGCTCGCTGCCGCCGGGTCCGCTCAATGCTATCACCGATGTCGCCGGCGTTACCGTCGGCCATTGCACGATCCGCGAGGTCGACATCCGCACCGGCTTCACCGCGGTGCTGCCGCATCCGGGCGACCTTTTCCGCGAGAAGGTGAGGGCCGGGGTCGAGGTGATCAACGGCTTCGGCAAGAGCGCCGGGCTGATGCAGCTCGCCGAGCTCGGCCAGATCGAGACGCCGCTCCTGCTCGGCAACACCTTCTCGGTCGCGGCCGGGATCGAGGCGCTGGTCGGTCGGGCGCTCGCCAATAATCCCGAGATCGGCCGCAGCACCGGCACGGTCAACTCGCTGGTGCTCGAATGCAATGACGGCTTCCTCTCCGATATCCGGGCGCGGCGCCTGACGGTGGCCGACGCGGAAGCTGCGCTGGATGCTGCCAGCGGCGGATCGGTCGAAGAGGGCGCGGTCGGCGCCGGCACCGGCATGAGCGCCTTCGGCTTCAAGGGCGGCATCGGCACGGCCTCGCGACTGATCCAGCTCGACGGACGCAGCTTCACCGTCGGGGTGCTGCTGCAGGCGAATTTCGGCAATGCCGGCGATCTCGTCCTGCCCGATGGGCGCCGCCCGGTGCCGCCGGCCGCGAGTCCGGTCCAGCCGCCGGAGCGCGGTTCGGTCATCATCATCCTGGCGACCGACCTGCCCTTGGAGAGCCGGCAGCTCACGCGTATCGCCCGGCGCTGCGGCGCGGGGCTGGCGCGGCTCGGCGCCTTCTGGGGCAATGGCAGCGGCGACATCGCCATCGCCTTCTCGACCGCGGGCCGGATCGGACATTTCGACGAGGCCGATCTCGTCCCGCTGACGATGCTCAACGAGAACCGGATCGACCTGCCCTTCCGCGCCGCAGCCGAGGCGACGCAGGAGGCGGTGCTGAACGCAATGCTGGCCGCACCGGAGACGATCGGCCGCGACGGCAACCGCCGGCCGTCGCTGGCGGATTGGGTGTAGGCCGTCTTTCCGGGGCAGGCCGAAGGCCTGAGCCCGGAATCCAGAACCGATGTCCGCGATCATCATGGCGCGACGATCGCAGCGCCGTTCCGGCGACGGCATCGGCTCTGGGTTCCGGGCTCGTTGCTCCGCAACGCCCCGGAATGACGGCGAAGCTAGACTTGGACCGTCGGCGGCACGCGATAGCCGCCGCCCGACTTCTCGAGCATCGCGCCGACCGCGATCGCCGTCCGGTCCTCACTGAGGGGCGCGATGATCTGGACGCCGGTCGGCAGGCCCATCTGCGAGAGCCCGACCGGCGCGCTCAGCGAAGGCAGGTCGGAGCCGGTGGCGAGGCTCGCCCAGCACAGGAAGTCGAGATAGGGGCGTTCCACACCGTCGATATCGAGCCGGCGGGCGTGGAAATCGGGCAGATGGTCGTGCTTCTGGCTTGCGACCGGCGCGGGCGGGCAGAGCAGCACGTCCCAGTTCTGGAAGAAGCGGGCCCATTGCCGCTTCAGCGCGAGGCGGCGCTGGTGGAGCTGCTGGTAGAGGCCGGGCGTCATCCGGGCTCCCCGAGCCTGCAGCGCCTGATGCGAGAGGTCGCCCGGCGCGAACTTCGCCGCTTGCGCCTGGATGCGGGCGCGCACCTTGGGCGGCAGGCCATAGGCGACGACGGCGTGGTTCAAGAGCGCATAGACCTCATAGGCCTCGCTGAAGCGGAAGCCGGGGCGCGCCGCCTCGTCGACGATCGCCCCGGCTTCGGCGAGGTGCCGGCCGGCTTCGCGCACGGTGTCCGAGACCTGCTTCGTCACCGGCGCGAATGGCTCCTGTGCCCAGATCGCGACGCGCAGGCCCTTCGCTTCCGTCCGGCGCGGGGCGGGCAGGGCGGCTCCTGCGACGTTCGGATCGCGCGGGCCGGCCAGCACCGGCAGGATCAGGTCGAGATCCTCGGTCGCCCGGGCGATCGGGCCGGCGACGACGAGATCGGCATTGCGCAGAGTGCGCCGCTTCGGCGGCGGCGGGATCAGCCCCCAGGTCGAGACCAGCCCCCAGCTGGTCTTGAGGCCGAAGACGCCGCAGGCCTGTGCCGGCCAGCGGATGGAGGAGCCGAGATCGGAACCGAGCTCGAAGGCGCTCATCCCCGTGGCGACCGCGACCGCCGCCCCGCCCGAGGAACCGCCGGGCGAATAGTCGGGGTTCCATGGATTGCTGGTGACGCCATGGGCGGGGTTGTAGCTCTGGAAGTCGCCAGAGAAGACCGGGACCATGGTCTTGCCGAGAATGACCGCGCCGGCGGCGCGCAGGCGGGCGACGGCGGCGGCGTCCTCCTGCGGGATGCGCTCCCTGTAGGCCGGCAGGCCACCGGAGGAGGGCAGGCCGGCGACGTCGAAGGCGTCCTTGATCGTGATCGGCAGGCCTTCGAGCGGGCGGGCCTCGCCGGCGGCGATGCGCCGATCCGATTCCGCCGCCATCGTTCGCGCGGCGTCGCGATCCTGCGCGACGACGGCGTTGAGGGACGGGTTCAGCGCATCGATGCGGGCGAAGGTCGCCTCAACCAGGTCGAGGGCGCTGAAGCGGCGGGCGAGCAGATTGGCGCGCAGGCTGGTGGCGGAGGCGGTCAGATCGATCGAAGCCATCGGAGGGTCCGGCGGGAGTGAAGAGGATTCGTAGCCCAATGCAGCAGAGGAGGAAAACGGCCTTCCTGCACCGTGCGTTTCCGTCATTGCGAGGAGCGGAGCGACGAAGCAATCCAGGGGCGGCAGGGTGCTGCGGCAAGTCCTCCTGGATTGCTTCGCTACACTCGCAATGACGGTGGAGGCTACCCCGCCTTCCGCCGCTCCATCGTCCTCAGAAACGCCTCGCCGTCCTTCACCCCGAGCTCATAGGCGAAGCGGATGCCATCCCAGTTGCGGATGGTGAACTGGCTGACCGGGATCAGCTGCGAAGGCCGGACATAGGTGCGATTCGCGACCTGCGGTACCTCGGCGAAAGGCCGCGTCAGCAGCACCAGCGTCTGTTCTCCCGCCGCCTCCATCTCGGCGAGCGCCCAGGCCGGGGCGCTGTCGACCAGGCCGCCGTCGAGCGCGGCGCGGGCGCCGATATTCCCCGCCGGCATGAAGGGCGGCACCGCGGCGCTCGCCATCAGGGCGTCGACGAGCCCTTCCGGATCGGCGCAGTCGGCGATGCGGATCAGGTCGGGCCGGAAGCCGAGCCTGCGCCCGGCAGTCGGATGCACCGGGCGGCGCAAGCGCTTCTCGAGCTGATAGGCGCCGATGCCAAGCGCCGCGATCACGGGAAGCGGCCAGAAGCGCGGCGGCCGCGAGATCGCGATCAGGAAATCGGCCTGGGCTTTCAGCGCCGCCAGCCGCTCGGGCGTGAACAGGGTCGCGAGCATGCCGCGATACATCTGCGCGACCGGGAAGAGCCTGCCGCCGCGGCGGAAGGCGGCCCAGTCGACCTCGGAGGTGCGGCCGGTGCAGGCCTCGCGCAGCATCTCCCGCACGGTCGGGCCGACGCCGAGCGCGTTGTAGAGCATCGCCCCGGCGCCGGCGCTGGCGCCAACGATGCGGCGCGGCTTCAGGCCGATCTCAGGCGCGACGGTCTCGTAGAAACCGCCTTGCCAATAGCAGCGATTGCCGCCGCCGGCATAAGCCAGGCCGGCGAACATCAGGGCGTATCGAGGGCGCGGGCGCGCTCACGCCAGGCGAGCACCAGCCGGTCGAGCTCGGCGAGGTCCTCCGTCGGCAGCTTGCCGAGGGTCTGGGCGACATAGTCGCGCTGCGTCGCCATGCCGGCCTCGGCGAGGCGCCGGCCTTCCGCTGTCAGGTGCATCGCATAGGAGCGCCGGTCGCCGACGATGGCGCGGCGCTCGACCAGCCCTGCCTGGACCAGCCGGTCGACCAGGCCGGAGACATTGCCCTTGGTGACGTAGAGCCGCTCGGCGAGCTCGCTCTGGCTGATGCCCTCGCGCTCGGTCAGGGTCGAGAGCAGGTCGAATTGCGGGATGGAAAGGCCGAGCTCACGAATGCGGGCGGTCATCTGGCCGAGCATGCGCTGGTGCAGGCGCATGAAGCGGAACCAGACGCGGTCGGGCTCGATGGGCTCGGGGGCGGGGATTGGGCGCGGCACTGACAAGGCGTTCATCCCTAGATCGTTTACTTGTAAACTAACTCATCTCCAAGTCGGAGGCGAGGGCTTTCGCCACGAGCCGTCCGCTGGCTATGCTGCCAAAAAGCACAGCAAGACGACAGGGAGAAACGCATGCTCGGGCTGATGCAGAATTGGCCGCTGTTGATCCACCGCATCATCGATCACGCGGCGATCCAGCACGGCACCCGCGAAGTGGCCTCCCGCAGCGTCGAAGGGCCGATCCGGCGCACGACCTATGCCGAGATCCGCCAGAGCGCGCTCAGGATCGGCAAGCGCCTGACGCGCGAGGGCATCCGCCTCGGCGACCGCGTCGCGACGCTGGCCTGGAACACCGACCGGCATCTGGCGCTCTGGTACGGCATCAGCGGCATCGGCGCGATCACCCATACCGTCAATCCGCGGCTCTTCCCGGAGCAGATCGCCCAGCTGATCAACCATGCCGAGGACCGGTTGGTTTTCCTCGACCTGACCTTCGTTGCGCTGATGGAGGGCCTGCAGGACAAGCTGCCGACGGTCGAGCGCTACATCGTCCTGACCGACGCCGCGCATATGCCGGAGACATCGCTCCGGAACGCCGTTCCCTACGAGGACTGGCTGGCCGAGGCCGACGCCGATTTCGCCTGGGCCGATCTCGACGAGAACAGCGCGGCCGGGCTCTGCTACACCTCCGGCACGACCGGCGGACCCAAGGGCGTGCTCTATTCGCACCGCTCCAACGTGCTGCACGCCATGGCCTGCGCCCAGCCCGACTATATGGGCCTGTCGGCGCGGACCGTGGTGATGCCGGTGGTGCCGCTCTTCCACGCCAACAGCTGGTCGCTCGCCTTCTCGGCGCCGATGGCCGGGGCGAAGCTGGTCATGCCCGGCATGAAGCTCGACGGCACCTCGCTGCTCGACCTGCTCAACGGCGAAAAGGTGACGCTGACCGCGGCGGTGCCGACCGTCTGGCTCGGCCTGCTGCAGCATCTGGAAGCGACCGGCGGCAGGCTCGATACGCTGAAGCGCGTCGTGATCGGCGGCTCGGCCTGCCCGCGGGCGATGACCGAGGCCTTCGAAAAGAAATACGGCGTCACAGTCGACCATGCCTGGGGCATGACGGAGATGAGCCCGATCGGCTCGTTCTGCTCGATCAAACCGGTCTATGACGGGCTCGAAGGCGATGCGCTCTACGACCTCAAGGTCAAGCAGGGCCATCCGCAGTTCGGCGTCGAGTTCCGCCTGACCGACGATGACGGCACCGACCTGCCCTGGGACGGCAAGACCTTCGGGCGCCTGAAGGTGCGCGGGCCGGCGGTCGCCGGCGCCTATTACCGGCACGACCAGCCGATCCTCGACGAGCGCGGCTTCTTCGACACCGGCGACGTCGCGACGATCGACCCGCACGGCTACATGCAGGTCACCGACCGCTCCAAGGACGTGATCAAGTCCGGCGGCGAATGGATCTCCTCGATCGAGCTGGAAAACCTCGCCATCGGCCATCCCGATGTGGCGGAAGCCGCGGTGATCGGCGTCGCCCATCCGAAATGGGACGAGCGGCCGCTGCTGGTGATCGTGCCCAAGCCGGGCAGGACGCCCGGCCGCGCGGAGATGCTCGCCTTCATGACCGGCAAGGTCGCGAAATGGTGGCTGCCCGACGATGTCGTGCTGGTCGAGGCGATCCCGCACACCGCGACGGGCAAGATCCAGAAGACGGCGCTCAGGGAGATGTTCCGGGAGTATAGGCTGCCGGGGTGAGGGGGCTGCCATGTGCAGGCAGCGGGTGTCAAACCTTGAAACCAAGCCTGTCGCCGCGGTTATCTAGGCCCCGATATATCAGCAAGGAATCCTCCGCATGGCCAAGGAATTCGCCGGCAAGCGCGTCATCGTCATGGGCGGCAGCCGCGGCATCGGGCGCGCGATCGCGCTGGGGTTCGCCGCGCAAGGGGCGTCGGTTTCGATCTGCGCGCGCAATGCGGGGCCGCTCGAGGCGACGCGCAGGGAGATCGAGGCGTTCGGCGTGACCGCTCACGCGGCCAGCGTCGATCTCGCCGACGCCAAGGCGATCGAGGCCTATGTGCCTGACGCCGTCGCGGCTCTCGGAGGCTTGGATATCCTCGTCAACAACGCCTCCGGCTTCGGCCATTCGGATGACGAGGAGGGCTGGGCCGCGTCGCTGACCATCGACATGATGGCGATCGTTCGCGGCAGCCATGCGGCGATCCCGCATCTGAAGCCGGGCTCGTCGATCGTGAACATCTCCTCGATCTCGGCGCTGCGGGCGTCGTCGCGCTCGGCGCCCTATGGCGCGATCAAGGCGGCGGTGATGCACTACACCGCGAGCCAGGCGAAGATGCTGGCGAAGCAGGGCATCAGGGTGAACGGCGTCGCACCCGGCTCGATCGAGTTCCCCGGCGGGACATGGGAGGACCGGAAGAGCTCGAACCCCGAACTCTATCGCTCGACCCTGGCCAGCATTCCATTCGGCCGAATGGGCAAGCCGGAGGAGGTCGCGCAGGTCGTGCTCTTCCTCGCTTCGGACAAGGCGAGCTGGGTCACCGCCCAGACCATCGTGGTCGATGGCGGGCAGCTCGTCGGACCCTGATCCCGCTTCATCCAAGCGCCCACAGCGATTGACGATGCGAAAGCCGAGGCCCACACCGACCGAGCGTCCCCGATAGGCCGAGCCGAGGAGAGCGCATGGAATTCCTCCTGGTCCTGGCGTTCCTGGCGCTGTTCAGCCTGAGCGCGCTGGCAGGCATCGCCTTGCGCAAGCGCCTGCATGAGCGGCACCTGACCAGCGAGAACATGGAGTCGATCAGGCTGGTGACCGGGCTGATGGTCACCTTCGCCGCGCTGATCCTCTCCTTGCAGTTGTCGACGGCCCGGAATCGCTTCGACGTGACGAGCAGTCACCGTTCCGCCTATGCCGCGCGCCTCGCCAATCTCGACCAGTGCCTGAGCCTGTTCAGGGAGGCCGCCGATCCGATCAGGCTGAAGCTTCGGCAGTACACGGCTGCGGTGATCGCGAGCACCTGGCCGCACGAGGCCGCACCGGCGATCGCGGGGATGCCGGACATAGCGGGCATGGCCGTTCGCGGCGAGGATCGCACGCTGGCGCGGCTGATGAACGAGATCGGCGCCGAGGTCGATGGGCTCGAGACCGCCGGGCTCGAACACTCGGCGGCCCGTTGCCGCGCCGCCTATGCGGCCGTCTCGGCGGCGAGGTGGAACGTCATCGAGGATGCGAACACGGCCTCGGGTGGATTCTTCGTCGGCATCGTCAGCTTCTGGCTCAGCCTGGTGTTCCTGAGCTTCGGCCTGCAGATCCCGCGCCGGGCGCTGAGCGCTGCCGTGTTGGCGATCGGGGTGCTCTCCGTCTCCAGCATCATGTTCGTGATCGTCGATCTCAGCCTGCCCTATGAGGGCGTGTTTCACGTCTCCAGCGCGGCGATGCGCGATGCGCTCGCCGACATGGTGCGATAGCGTGGCCCCGCCGGCTCCCGCCGCGAAGGTTCGAAGGCAAGCGCGATCCCAAGGGGTGCGCGGGGGCCGGCTGCGGCAGCGTTCTGCCGCGATGTCGATGTCGATGTCGAAATGTCGAAGCGGCCAAATGCTTGCCGCCTCCGAACCCCGCGCGCGGTTCTCTTAAGGTGTCTCGCCGT
>PNLY01000155.1 GCA_013823325.1 Methylobacterium sp. | reverse complement strand
CACGACGATCTTGTCGGCCATGGTCATGGCCTCGATCTGGTCGTGGGTGACATAGACGGTGGTGGTCTTTAGACGCTGGTGCAGCTCCTTGATCTCGGTGCGCATCTGCACGCGTAGCTTGGCGTCGAGGTTCGAGAGCGGCTCGTCGAAGAGGAAGACCTGCGGATCGCGCACGATGGCCCGGCCCATGGCGACACGCTGGCGCTGGCCGCCCGAGAGCTGGCGCGGGAAGCGGTCGAGCAGATTGGTGAGGCCGAGAATGCCGGCGGCCTTGCTGACGCGCTCGTCGATCTCGGCCTTCGGCGCCTTCCGCAGCTTCATCGAGAAGGCCATGTTGTCGGCGACCGTCATATGCGGATAGAGCGCGTAGTTCTGGAAGACCATGGCGATGTCGCGCTCCTTCGGCGGCACGTCGTTGACGACGCGCGAGCCGATGCGGATCTCGCCGCCCGAGATGTTCTCGAGGCCGGCGATCATGCGCAGCAAGGTTGATTTTCCGCAGCCCGAGGGGCCGACGAGGATGACGAACTCGCCATCGTTGATGTCGATGTCGACGCCGTGAATGACCTGCGTCGAGCCATAGGCCTTGCGCACGTCGGCAATCTGGACGGATGCCATCTTGGTTGTTTCTCCCGCTCTTTGGTTTGCCCCGGGGTGCCTGACACGATCCCCGCCGGCGGCGTTGCAGACCATCGGCTTCTGACGGCCGATCGAGACGAGGCCCAGCAACCCAGGCGAGCCGCCTGTTGCGTCAACCTCGTTCCCGGATAAAGTCATACGATAGAAACAGGCGTGTCAAGCGCCGGGCAGGCGACGGGAGAACTCCTCCCGCGCCGCCGATCACGGAGGAAAATGCGCGGTCCGATGCAGCTTCACGTCAAAGCGCGCGCGACGAGGCTCAACCCCGACCGGCTGTTCGGCCAGGTCGCGCACAGGCTCGCGGTCGCGATCATCACCGGCGGCTCTCCCGCTGGCTCGCTGCTGCCGAACGAGGACGATCTGAAGGGTGAGATCTCAGTGTCGCGCACTGCCTATCGCGAGGCAGTGAAGTTCCTGAGCGGCAAGGGGCTGGTCGAGGCCAGGCCGAAGAGCGGCACGCGGGTGGCGCCGCGCGAGGCCTGGAACCTGCTCGATCCCGACGTGCTCGCCTGGCATTTCGAGGCCGACCCCAACGAGAAATTCATCCGTGATCTGTTCGAGCTTCGGCTCTTCGTCGAGCCGAGCGCGGCGCGGCTGGCAGCGCAGCGGCGCAGCGAGGCTGATCTCAGGCTGATCGAGACGGCCTTTCGCGGCATGGTCGAGAACCCGCCCTATGCCGAGCCGACGGTCCGCGCCGACCTTGCCTTCCACGAGGCGATCTTCGCCGCGACCCGCAACCCGCCGCTGCAATGCCTTGCGCCGGCCGTCTCGGCGACGATCCAGTGGTCGCTGTTCCTGAAGGCGCCCGACGACCGCTTCTTCTTTACGGCGTCATTGATCGATCACGAACGCGTTTTCGATGCGATCGTGCAGCGCGACGGCGACCTCGCGGCGGCACGGATGAGCGGGCTGGTGATCGATAGTCTGAACAGCACTTTGGGGCTGCTCGCGGCGCGAACTGAGGCGAACGCGAGCAAAATCGCGTGATTAAGTCATACTATATCCGGCGGAATCGACAGCCGAGCCGGGATAGAATAACCGGCTCTGAAGCAGCCCCTGTCTGCGGCTGTGGGAATTCCCCGGCGGCGTACGAGCAGTTAGGTTGATCTAATCGTTTTAAGAATTTGAAATCAAGCCACGCAGCGTTCCAGAAAGCAGGACCATGACCGCGCAGAACAAGATCGAGATCGTCATGACCGGGCCGCTGATGGCCTATGCCGCCGACCAGCTGAAGGCGCGCTTCATCGTGCACGAGCTCTGGAAGGAGCAGGACCGCCCGGCGGCTCTGGCAGCCGTCAAGGACCGGGTGCGCGGCGTCGCCGGCGGCGGCGCGCATGTGCGGATCGACGACGCATTGTTCGATGCGCTGCCGAAGCTCGAAGTCGTCTCGAATTTCGGCGTCGGCTACGACAATGTCGATGCCAAGGCTGCCGGCAAGCGCGGCATCATCGTCACCAATACGCCGGATGTGCTGACCGACGAGGTCGCCGACCTGGCCATCGGCCTGCTGCTGGCGACCGTGCGCCAGCTGCCGCAGGTCGACCGCTATCTGCGCGCCGGCAAGTGGCTGCAGGGCGCCTATCCGCTGACGACCTCGCTGCGCAAGCGCAAGATCGGGATCGTCGGCCTCGGCCGGATCGGCAAGGCGGTGGCGCGCCGGCTCGAAGCCTTCGACGTGCCGATCGTCTATCACGGCCGCTCGCGCCAGGCCGACGTCGGCTATCGCTACTATCCTTCGCTGGTCGAGATGGCCGCGGATGTCGACACGCTGGTCTCGGTCGCGCCGGGTGGCGACTCGACCTATCACATCATCAATGCCGAGGTGCTGAAGGCGCTCGGGCCGAACGGCATCGTCGTCAATGTCGGCCGCGGCACGGTGATCGACGAGCAGGCTCTGATCGAGGCGTTGAAGTCGAAGACCATCCTGTCCGCCGGCCTCGACGTGTTCGAGGACGAGCCGCGCGTGCCGGCCGAGCTGATCGCGATGGATCATGTCGTTCTGCTGCCACATGTCGGCTCGGCATCGGTGCATACGCGCGAACAGATGGGCCAGCTTCTGGTCGACAATCTGGTTTCATGGTTCGATGGCAAGGGTCCTTTGACACCGGTTGCCGAGACGCCATGGACAAAAGCCTGATCACGACGGGACTACGGCGCGGCGCGGCTGCCGCCGCGCTGGCGCTGCTCATCTGCTCGCCGGCCGGAGCACAGACGGCGCCGCTGCCGCGCGGCGCCGAAAAGGCTCCCGAGACCCTGAAGCCCTTCATCGGCTCCTGGGACCTCGAAAAGCTTGGCGCGTCGCGCGAATGCACGGTCACCTTCGGGACCGAAGCGGCCGGGCAGGGGCGGCAGGTTCGTTTCCCGGCGACCTGCCGGCGGGCCCTGCCGATCCTCACCGGGGTCGTCGCCTGGGATGTGGCCGACGGCGCGCCGAGGCTGCTCGACGGCCATGGCAAGCCGGTGATCGTCTTCAGCGGCAAGGCCGATCCGGGCCGCCGCGGCAAGGGCAGCGATGGCGCGGATTACGGGCTCGATCCGGCCGGTTATGTGCGGGCGCAGCAGCGCCCGGCGCCAAGCCAAGCCGAGCTTGCGGCGACGGCGGCCGCGCGCCCGACCGTGGTCGATCCGGCCAGCGCGCCCGCTGCCACGACGGTGCCCGGGCGCTATACCGTGATGCGGCAGGTCGGCCGCGATGTCTGCAAGCTCGTGCTCTCGACCTCGCCCTCCGCCAATGCGGGGGCCTTCGCGACCAGCTTCGACGGACTCTGTCCCGATACCGGGCTGACGATCTTCTCGCCGGTCGCCTGGCGCTATGAGGCGGGCCGGCTCGAATTGATCGCCCGCAAGGGCCACAAGATCGAGCTGGTCTTCGAAGGCGGGCAGTGGCGCAAGGACCCGGCGGTCGGCGCTCCGCTGATGCTGAAGAAGCTGCCTTAAGACGGGGTAGGCTTCTCCCGTCATGGTCGGGCTTGTCCCGACCATCCACGTCTTAGTCTCGCTGATCGAATGCGGTGTTCAAGGCGTGGATGCTCGCCACAAGGGCGAGCATGACGGTGAGGTTCCTCTGTGCCGCGATCACGCGACGAAGGTGCCGCCGAGCTCGTCGTCGATATGGGCGCGGATGATCTCCTCGAAGCTCGATTCCGCCTTGAAGCCGAGCGCGGGCGCGCGCTTGGCGTCGAAATTCCGCGGCCAGCCGGCGACGATGGCGTCGATCACCGGATCGGGCACGCGCTTGATGCGCTTGACGACGTTCTCGCCGGCGACCTTGCGCAGCGCCTCGATCTGCTCGGCGACGGTCGCCGAATAGCCCGGCATGGTCAGCGCCCGGCGCGGACCGATCGCAGCCGTGTCCATCGTCGCGGCGTGGACGAGGAAGCCGACGGCCGAGCGCGGCGAGGCGTGCCAGTGGCGGACCTGGTCGGAGACCGGCAGCACGGCGTCCTGGCCGTTGAGCGGTTCGCGGATGATGTTGGAGAAGAAGCCGGAGGCCGCCTTGTTCGGCGCGCCCGGCCGTACGCAGATCGTCGGCAGGCGGATGCCGACGCCGTCGAAGAAGCCGCGGCGGCTATAGTCGCAGAGCAGGAGCTCGCCGATCGCCTTCTGCGTGCCGTAGCTGGTCAGCGGCGTGGTGAAGAACTCGTCCTCGATCTTGTCATGGAAGGGCGCGCCGAAGACGGCGATCGAAGAGGTGAAGATCACGCGCGGCTTGTAACCGTCGCCGGTGAGGCGGATCGCGTCGAAGAGATAGCGCGTGCCGTCGAGATTGATGCGGTAGCCCTTGTCGAAATCGGCCTCGGCCTCGCCGGAGACGATTGCGGCGAGATGGACGATCAGGTCGGGGCGCGAGGCGATCAGCTTCTCGGCTTCGCCGGGCTGCGACAGGTCGGAGGTCAGCGACTCGAAGGCGAAGGGGGCGTTCGCCGGCGCCGAAGCCGGGAAGACGTCCTGCGCCGTCACCTTGTCGATCGCCTTGCCGCTGAGGCCGCCGTCGCGCGCCAGTCGCTCGATGAACTTGCGGCCGACCATGCCGGCGCCGCCGATAACGAGGATATGCATGCTTTTGTCCGATCTATGCTTCTTAAGTTCAGAGGGGTAGGCGGCCGCCGAGATCGTCCTCGATATGGACGCGGATGATCTCGTCGAAATCCTGTTCGGCGCGGAAGCCGAGCGACAAGGCGCGGCGGGCGTCGAAGCGCGTCGGCCAGCCCTTGACGATGGCGGCGGAGGCCGGATCGGGCGCACGCCGGATCAGCCTCACCGCCTTCTCGCCGGCGATACGGCGCAGCGCCTCGATCTGCTCGCCGACGGTGACGCAGACGCCGGGCATGCTGATATTGATGCGCGGGCCGAGCTCTTCGCGGGTCAGCGAGGCGCCGTGCAGCAGGAAGCCGACGGCCGAGCGCGGCGAGGCATGGGTGAAGATGACGTCGTCTTCGACCGGGAGCAGCGCCTCCTGGCCTTGCAGCGGCTCGCGGATGATGCCGGAGAAGAAGCCGCCGGCCGAGGCGTTGGGCTTGCCCGGCCGGATCACGATCGAGGGGAAGCGGATGCCGACGCCGTCGACGAAGCCGCGGCGCGAATAGTCGGCGAGCAGGAGTTCGCCGATCGCCTTTTGCGCGCCGTAGCTGGTCAGCGGCGTGACATGGAACTCGTCGGAGATCGCCGGGGGAAAGGGGGCCCCGAAGATGCCGCTCGACGAGGAGAAGACGAGCTTGGGCACGTAAGGGCCGTTCTTCGCGCTCTCCTGACGGATCGCCTCCAGCAGATTGCGCATGCCGTCGAGATTGATGCGGTAGCCCTTGTCGAAATCGCGCTCCGCCTCGCCGGAGATGATCGCGGCGAGGTGGAAGATGATGTCGGGCCGCAGCGCCGCGAGTTCGGACGCGACCGCGGCCGAACTCGAATCCTCGGTGCGGGCTTCGATCGGCCCGTCGAAGCCGGCGGGCCGGGGCGGCGCCACGACGTCGGTCAGCGTCAACCGGGAGAGCGGCTTGCCGGCGCAGGCGCCTTCGCGGGCGATGCGCGCGGCGAGCCGAGAGCCGATCATGCCGGCTGCGCCGGTGATCAGGACGTGCATGGCGCTACCTCGCGCTGGTCTAAAGTGCGAAGCCGCCATCGGCGAGATGGATCTGGCCGGTGGTGTAGCTCGACTCGTCCGAAGCGAGATAGACCGCGAGCCACGCGATCTCCTCGGCGGTTCCGAGCCGGCCCATGGGCTGACGGTCGATGAAGGCCTGCCGGGCGGCGGCCTCGGTCGTCTTGGTCACCTTGGCGAGGTCGACGATGCGCTGATCGAGCGAGGGCGACTGGATCGTGCCGGGGCAGATCGCATTGGCGCGGATGCCCTTCTTGATGAAGTCGGCCGCGACCGCCTTGGTCAGGCCGATTACCGCCGCCTTGGTGGCGCCGTAGACATAGCGGTTCGGGATGCCGCGGACCGAGCCGGCGCCGGAGGCTATATTGACGATCGAGCCCTTGCCGGCGGCAAGCATGCCGGGGACGAAGGCCTTGATCGTGCGGTGCATCGACTTGACGTTGAGGTCGAAGGAGAACTCCCAGGCCTTGTCGTCGCAGTCGAGCACGGTGCCGTGATGGACGAAGCCGGCGGCGTTGACGAGGATGTCGATGGTGCCGACCTTCTCGGCGAAGGCCTCGACCGCCTTGGTCGAGAGCACGTCGAGCTTGCGCTTCTTCGCCTTCGGGATGCCGTCGAGCAAGGCGACGTCCTTGTCGGTCGCCCAGACGGTCGCGCCCTCCGCGACGAAGGCCTCGGCGATCGCCCGGCCGATGCCCTGGCCGGCGGCGGTGACGACCGCGACCTTGCCCTTCAAACGTCCTGCCATGTCGTTTCTTCCCTTGGTTTCCCGGTTATCGAAGGCTTTTTCGCATATGGATCAGCCGGCGATCCGGCAGATCCTCGTAATGGGTGGTCCGGTAGCCGAGCCGCTCATACCAGCCGATGCGGTCGGCGAGCTTGACGTGGGTGTAGAGATGGAAGGCGTCGTGGCCGAGCGCCTTGGCCCGCTCCTCGGTGAAGTCCATCAATTGCGAGCCGATCTTCCTGCCGGTGGCGGCCGGCGAGACGGCGATGCTCCAGAGCGTGAACTTTGCCGGTTCCTCCTCGAGCACGAGGACGCCGTCGAGCGCCCCCTCGCTTTCGGCGAGCCAGACCTCGTGCTCCGCCAGCACCTTGCGATAATCGGCGATGCGCGGCAGCGAGGGCACGCCAATGATGCTCTCGTTCGGCAGATAGGCAGCCTGCGTCAGCGCGACGATCGCCGGAATATCCTCGGTCGTGGCGCGACGCAGGGCCATCTCAGGCGGCTCCCGCCGTCTTCATGCAATCGGCCAGCGAGCGCTTCTGCTGGCCTTGCGCATCGAAGTTCTCCGGCGCGAGCCAGTTCCTGAAGCCCTGCCCGACCTTGGGCCATTCGCTGTCGAGGATCGAGAACCAGGCGGTGTCGCGGTTCTCGCCCTTAACCACCTGGTGCTGGCGGAAGAGACCCTCGTACTGGAAGCCGAAGCGCAGTGCGGCGCGCTTGGAGGGCTCGTTGCGGTTGTTGCACTTCCACTCATAACGGCGGTAGCCGAGCGAGAAGCCGTATTCACCGATGAGATAGACCGCTTCCGTCGCCATGCGGGTGCGCTGCATCGACGGCGAATAGGTGATCCAGCCGACCTCGAAGACGCCGTGCTCGGGCCGGATCTCCATCATCCAGAGATGACCCTTGGCCTTGCCGTCGGCTTCGTCGATCACGGCGAAGGGAATGATGCCGGCCTTGCCCGCCATCATCGTCAGCAGTTCGGCATAGGCCTCGCGGCTTGGCGGCAGCGTCGAGGGCAGCCAATCCCAGACCGATTCATGGCCGTCCATGGCCTGCCAGATGTCGTCGAGATGGCGGGCCGGGTCGAGCGGCTCCAGCCTGCAATAGCGGCCCTGCAGCACCTTGGCCGGCGGGAAGGAGCGGGGCGTCCAGTTCAGCGTCGTCATGCCTTGATCGTCCTGCGCCAGGCGGAGAAGTCGTGAGTGATCTGCCAGTCCGGGCCGAGCTCGGCGGCGATGGCGGCGGCGAGCGCTGCGCCTTCCGCTTCCCAAGCGCTGCGCTCGGCTTCGCTGGCGAAATCGGAGGCAGCCTCGTTTGCCTCGTCATAGATCGCGTCGAAGGTGTCCATCCAGCTTTCCAGCCGGTCGGCGAGCTCGTCGGACAGATCGATGTCGTCGGCATCGACCGGCTTGCGCTTGCCCTTGGCGTCGATTTGCCAGAGCCCGCTCCTGCCGAGCCATTCCGGCGCGATGAGCAACTGCCCGCTCACGAGCGCGCCTTGAGATCGTCGCGGAAGAACGGGTTGAGCGGGGCCGAGGCGCCGTTGCCGGCGAAGCCCTTGAAGCTGCCTTCGTCCTTGATCAGGCGCGTTGCCTCGATGAAGGCGGCCCAGGCGGCGCGGGCGAGAGCTGCCCCGATCGAGATGCGGCGCGTGCCGGCGGCGGCGACATCGGCAACGCTGAGGCCGACATCGCCATAGACCAGCGTATTGACCGGCTTGCCGCCGGCCGCCGCGACGATGGCTGCGATGTCGGCCGTCGTCTTCGGACCGGGCGCATAGAGCACGTCGGCGCCGGCTTCGGCATAGGCCTTGATGCGTCGCGCCGACTCGTTCAGCGCGTCGGGATGGCCGGTCAGGAAACATTCGGCGCGGGCGGTCAGCACGACGCCGGTACCGGTTTCGTCGATGGCGCGACGGGCTGCCTTGACGCGCTCGACCGCGAGCTCGAAGGGATAGAGCGGCTCGTCGCTGCGGCCGGTGGCGTCCTCGATCGAGAGGCCGGCGACACCGGTCGCGATGCAGAGCTTGACGTTGGCCGCGACGCCGTCGGGCGTATCGGCATAGCCGTTCTCGAAATCGGCGTTGACCGGCAGATCGGGGACCGCCTTCACCAGCTCGGCGAGATGGGCCAGCATCATGTCGCGCGGCACGTCCTGGTCGGCGCGCCCCTGCGTGAAGGCGAAGCCGGCGCTGGTCGAGGCGAGGGCCTTGAAGCCCTGGCCGCGCAGCCAGCGGGCCGAGCCCTCGTCCCAGGGGTTCGGCATGACAAAGCAGCCGGATTCATGAAGTTTGCGAAACGCGTCGACTTGCGGGCTGTAAGTCATTTTAAATCGTTTCAAAACGGTTTAGGGGCGTCATACTGTCGTCCCTGAGCCGGTTTGTCAGCCCCGCTCCCACGGATCTGCCGGCGAGGCGCGATGCGCCGCGGGAATGGCCCGCGGCGGGAGTACCGTCGCCGGCCTTGCGCGGTGTCAGTGGTTGTCGCGCGGCACGCCGAACTTCTTGTGGATCTTCTGGTACTTGACCGCCGGCTTCAGCACCATGCCCTCGGAGAGTTCGTCGACGATCTTGCGCTGGATCTCCTGCCAGGGCGTCTGGCTCTTCGGATACTTGTAGCCGCCGGCCGCCTTGAGCTCGGCGCGGCGCTTCTCCAGCTCCTCATCCGAGATCAGCATGTTGGCGGTGCGCTTCTTCAGGTCGATGCGGACCTTGTCGCCGGTCTTGAGCAGCGCCAGGCCGCCGCCGGTCGCCGCTTCCGGCGAGGCGTTGAGGATCGAGGGCGAGCCCGAGGTGCCGGACTGGCGGCCGTCGCCGACGCAGGCGAGCGC
>PNLY01000154.1 GCA_013823325.1 Methylobacterium sp. | reverse complement strand
TGTCTCGAAGCCGTCGGACCTGCTGCCGGAGCTGCAGGGGCGCCTACCGATCCGGGTCGAGCTTTCGCCGCTCGACGTCGAGGATTTCAAGCGCATCCTGACCGAGACCGAAGCCAGCCTGATCAAGCAGTCGGTGGCGATGCTGGCGACCGAGCAGGTCGCGATCGACTTCACGCCGGATGCGATCGCGGCGATCGCGCGCATTGCGGTCGAGGTCAATTCGAGCGTCGAGAACATCGGCGCCCGCCGGCTCCAGACCGTGATCGAGCGCATCCTCGACGAAATCTCGTTCACCGCGACCGATCGCGGCGGCGAGAGCGTGACGATCGATGCTTCTTATGTCGAAGCGCGCATCGGCGACCTCGCCAAGAATGCGGATCTCAGCCGGTTCATTCTGTAGGGCGGGCTTTCGCCAAGCCGGAAGCCCAGATCGTGACAGGTTCAGTACGCTCGAAATAAATGCGGAGATTTTGGTCTCGGCCGAGCGACAATATCGTGACGAACAGGTCTCTGCCCGGCATGTGCTCAACCGGCCGCGAGGGCATATGGGCCGACGTGGCGAACCGGATATTGATACTTGATTTGATGCTTTCGAGCTTCAATTGCGCGTCGCGCGCGGCACGAGCAAGTCCGGCAGAGGCAAGTTCCCGCCAAATCGGTACAGTTCCCATAGCCGACGCGTCATGACGCCAGAGCGATCGGCTGGGCCTTGGCCCATTCGACATCCTCGTCGGTGATTTCAACCGGGACGAGCCAATAGGCCGTCTCGTAGGGAATCACGTCACCAATCCCGAACGCAAGCCAAGCTTCGTTGTGGCTGAGTTCTGAAATGGCGGTAGCGCTGAAGTTGCGGACGAATTTCAAAACCTCGTCCAACAGAGTTCGATCATCGTCCGACAGGCGATTGCTCGCAGGCTCGCGCACCGAATGAAATACGTATTTCGGCAAGCCGAAATAATTCTCCTGCGCGACACGCATCGCCCCGTCCCGCGCAAGCTCGTCGAGAGCCCATTTCAGGTGCCGTGCCGTCGGCCCGAATTGCTGCTTGACGTAGTCGACGCCGGTCAGCGGCTCGTTCTTGTCGATGAAATGCAGCATGTCGGCAAAATAGAGCGCCTTATGCAGCTTCACGCGACCGAAATCGTCGCCAGCATGCCGACACAGATAATGAACGACAGCCTTGAACTTCTCCCGATCAAATTCTGGCTTCATCGCAGCCTCCGGTCTAACTGGAGTGAATCAGCAACTGAACAAAAGGGCAACGGCTAAGTTGTGACGGCCGCCTTCAAGCCTCCGGAGTCTGTTTCCCCATCCTCCCGCCTCGCCCGCGATTCCATGATCGTCGGCGTGGCGACGATCCTGTCGCGCCTGCTCGGCTTTGCCCGCGACGTGCTGATCGCGCGGTTGCTCGGGGCCGGGCCGGTGGCGGATGCCTTCCTGGCGGCGTTGAGGCTACCGAACCTGGTCCGGCGCGTGCTCGGCGAAGGCGGGCTGAACGCGCCCTTCGTGCCGCTCTACCTCGCGATCAAGGCCGAGCGTGGCGAGGCCGACGCCAAACGCTTCGCGGGGGCAGCCGCAAGCCAGCTTGGTCTGCTGCTGGTCGGCTTCGTCGTCCTGGCCGAGCTCTTCGCGCCCTGGGTCGTGCTCGGACTGGCCGGCGGCTTCGCCGACGAACGGCAGACGCTGGCGCTCGCCGCCTTCTACACGCGGCTGATGCTGCCCTTCGTGCTGCTGACCACGCTCGCCGCGCTGCTCGCGGCCCTGCTCAACGCCGAAGGACGCTTCACCGTGGCTGCGCTGGCGCCGGCCCTGATGAACGCGATCCTGCTTGCGGCCCTGTTGGTCGAAACGTTCCGCGGTGGCGACAGCCATGCCAGTGCGACCCTGCTCGCCGCCTGCCTCAGCCTGACCGGACTCGCCCATCTCGCGATGATCCTGTGGCGACTGCGCGGCATCGGCCTGCCGCGTCCCAGCCTGCACTGGTCGCCGGACATGACGCGGCTGGTCAGAACAGGCGGAGCGACCTTGCTCGCCGCCTCGGCGGCGCAGCTCGTGCTGCTGATCTCGACGCAGATCGCCTCGACCGAACCCGGCTCGGTCTCGGCGCTGTATTATGCCGACCGCATCTTCCAGCTGCCGCTATCCTTCTTCGGCGTCGCCATGGGCACGGTCGTGCTCTCGGCCATGGCCGGCGAGATCTCGCAAGCGAACCACGACGCCCTGCTCGGCCGAGCGCTGGCGCTCGGCCTGGCACTGGCGATCCCGGCCGCCGCGGCCTTGTTCGTGCTGGCCGAGCCGATCGTCTCGGTGCTGTTCGAGAACGGGCAGTTCAACGCCGCCGACCGCGAGCGTACGGCCGGCGCGCTCGCCGCCTTCGCCTGCGGCCTGCCCTTCGCGCTCGCCGCCAAGGTGTTCGGGCAGGTCTATTTCGTGCGCCGCCTGCCGTGGCTGCCGCTGATCGCTGGCTTTGCCGCCGTCGCGGTCGCGGCGTTTGCCGGCTATGTCCTGCTCGGCTGGCGCGATGCGGCGATGATCGGCGCGCTGGCCGCAAGCCTCGCCTTCATCGTCCAGGCGGGACTGCTCGCGATCGATCTGTTGCGATCCGGCTTATGGCGGCCGCGCTGGGCCGATGCCAGGACGATGCTCGCCATCGTCATGGCCGCCGTGCTCATGGTCGCGGTACTCGAGGCTATGATCAGGCCGCTCCTGTCCGCTTTGACCCCGACCCAGCCGGCGCTGTGGCGCGCTGGCGCACTGGCCGTGCTGTGCTGCGCCGGCGCCCTGACCTACGCCATCGCTGGCTTCCTGCTCGGCGCTTTCGACGCTGTCTTGCCGTCGCGGCTCTTGCGCCTTCGCAGCGCTTCCGTCAGAACGCCGCGTTCCTGAGCGGATCGCCCTCGACTCTCTGGAATTTTTTCGCCCTGACGACGGAGCGCCCCATGGCCGCTTTCACTCCCCGCGTCTTCTCCGGCATGCAGCCGACCTCGACGCTCCATCTCGGCAATTATCTCGGCGCCCTGGTGAACTGGGTCGCGATGCAGAAGACGCATGACTGCATTTATTGCGTCGTCGACATGCACGCGATCACGCAGGGGCTCGACGTCTGGGGCGGCCCGGCCGAGCTGACCCGCGCCACGCGCGAGGTCGCGGCGGCCTATATCGCCGCCGGCGTCGATCCCAAGAAGAGCATCATCTTCAACCAGAGCCAGGTCTCCGGCCATGCCGAGCTCGCCTGGGTGTTCAACACGATCGCCCGCCTCGGCTGGCTCAACCGCATGACCCAGTTCAAGGAGAAGGCCGGCAAGGACCGCGAGAACGCCTCGGTCGGGCTCTACGACTATCCCGTGCTGATGGCCGCCGACATCCTGCTCTACAAGGCGACACATGTCCCGGTCGGCGAGGACCAGAAGCAGCATCTCGAACTGACCCGCGACATCGCCCAGAAGTTCAATAACGACTTCGCCGAGCGCATCGCCGAGCTTAACCTCGGCACCGGCGATCTCGGCTATTTCCCGCTGCCCGAGCCGATGATCCAGGGCCCGGCGCCGCGGGTGATGAGCCTGCGCGACGGCACCAAGAAGATGTCGAAATCGGACCCGTCGGATTATTCGCGCATCAACCTGACCGACGATGCCGACATGATCGCCCAGAAGATCCGCAAGGCGAAGACCGACCCCGAGGCGCTGCCCTCCGAGGAGAAGGGGCTGGAGAGCCGGCCAGAGGCCGAGAACCTGGTCGGGATCTATGCCGGCCTCTCCGGCGAGACCAAGGCGCAGGTGCTGGGGCAGTTCGGCGGCAGCCAGTTCTCCGGCTTCAAGGCGGCGCTGGTTGAGCTCGCCGTCGGCAAGCTCGCGCCGATCGCCGGCGAGATGCGCCGGCTCCTGGCCGATCCCGGCCATATCGACGGCATCCTCAGCGACGGCGCCGACCGCGCCGCTGCGATCGCCGCGCCGATCATGCGGGACACCAAGGACATCACCGGCTTCGTGCGCCGGCGCTGATCCGGCAGGCGATGTGAGGGAGGCTTGCGCTGACCTTGCGACGCCTGTCACCATGAGAAGTCCTGAAACCGGCAGCAGGCGACGGCAATGGTGAAGAGACGGCGGTCCTATGAGACGGGCCATCGCCCGAAATTCCTCGCTGTCGTCGACGACAGCGAGGAATGCGCGAAGGCGGTGCGCTTCGCGGCGCGGCGCTGCGCGCGCCTCGGCGCCTCGATCGTGCTGCTCGGGGTGGTGACCCCGCCGCCGGACGAGACCTGGCTCGGTGTCGGCGAGATGGTGCAGGCCGATGCGGAAGCCGAGGCGCAGGAGCTGATCGACGCAGCCGCCGCGGCCGTGCGTTCGCTGGCCGGGCTGGAGCCGGAAAAGGTCGTGCGCACCGGCGTCAAGGCCGACGAGATGGTCAAGCTGATCGAGGCCGACGAGGACATCTCGCTGCTGGTGCTCGCCGCCGGCACCGGCCGCGACGGGCCGGGCCCGCTGGTCGCCGCGCTCGCCGGCAAGGGCGCCGGCAGCTTCCCGATCCCGGTCGCGATCGTGCCAGGCCATCTCGCGGACGAGGAAATCGACGCGCTGGCCTGATCGGAAGTCGCAGCTGCTGGAATGATTCCAGCGTCCGGCCTATATCGGGATCAGGAACGGCGGCCTTGACCCGCCGGCGCCGGAGGCAAGACCATGTTCATCCAGACCGAAGCCACTCCCAACCCCGCCACCCTGAAGTTCCTGCCCGGCCGCAGCGTCTCGCCGCAAGGCCCGATCGAATTGCGCGACCCCGCCCTGGCTGAGCGCTCGCCGCTCGCCACCCGCCTGTTCGGCGTCAAGGGCGTCTCGGCCGTGTTCTTCGGCTCGGATTTCATCACGGTGACCAAGGCCGAGGGCGAGTGGCCGCATCTCAAGCCCGCCATCCTCGGCGCGATCATGGAACATTACATGTCGGGCGCGCCGCTGATGAGCGACAGCGCCCCGGTCGACGAGCTCGCTGAGAACGAGGACGAGTTCTTCGCCGAGGAGGACGCCGCCACCGTCGACACCATCAAGGAGCTGCTGGAGACCCGCATCCGCCCGGCCGTCGCCGGCGATGGCGGCGACATCACCTTCCGCGGCTACAAGGACGGCACCGTCTACCTCGTCATGAAGGGCTCCTGCTCGGGCTGCCCGTCCTCGACGGCGACGCTGAAGCACGGCATCCAGAACCTGCTGCGGCATTTCCTGCCGCAGGTGCGCGAGGTCGAGGCGGTTTGATCGCCATCCGCATCGCACCCGACCGGACCTGAGCCCTGATGCGCATCCTCGCGATAGACACTGCGCTCGGCGCCTGCTCGGCCTGCGTGCTCGATAGCCGCGATCCCGCTCCCCTCGCGATCGAGCAGACCGCGATGGAGCGCGGCCATGCCGAGGCGCTGATGCCGATGATCGAGCGCGTCATGGCCAAGGTCGAAGGCGGATTCTCCTCGCTCGACCGCGTCGCCGTGACCATCGGTCCCGGCAGCTATACCGGCCTGCGCGTCGGCATCAGCGCGGCGAGGGCGATCGCGCTCGCCGCAGGCATCCCCGCCATCGGGATTTCGACATTGGCCGCCAGCGCCGCGCCCTTCATCGGCCGCGAGGGCGGGCGCGTCGTTGCCGCCGCGGTCGACGCCAAGCACGGCCAGGTCTGGTTCCAGGCAATGAACGCGCAGGGCAAGCAGCTGGTCTCAGTGCGCCAAGTCAACCATCGCGACGCCGCCCGCGCCATCGGCGCCGGCCCGGTCTCGCTGGTCGGCTCGGCTGCACTCGCCGTCGCCAACGAGGCCTGGGCGATCGGCCTCGACGCGCTCGTCGTCGACGACGCCAAGGCGCCGGACGTGACCTGGGTGGCACGGCTCGGGATGATCGCCGATCCCGAGAGCGCCCCGCCGCGCCCGCTCTATCTCAAGGCGCCGGAAACGACGCCGCAGGACCGCGCCCGGCTGCCGCGGCGCTAGCTGGCGATGGACTGGTTCCGATCCCTGTTCCGGCGCCGGCCGAAAGCGGGCCGTACCGGCCCACTCGACGTCAGCCATGCCCGCCAGGTCGCGGCCCTGCATCACCAGGGCGGCTTCGCGCGGCCATGGGAGCCCGGCGAATGCGCAGCCTTGCTCGCCGACCGGGCCGTGGTGACCGACGGCATCTTCATCGGCCGTGCCAGCGAGCCCTGTGGCTTCGTGATGTCGCGGATCGCCGCCGACGAGGGCGAGATCCTCAGCATCGTCGTCGCCGGCGGGAAGCGCCGGTCCGGCCTCGGGCAGGCCCTGCTCTGCGCCCATCTGGCGCAACTGGCAGCGCGCGGCACGGCGCGGCTTTTCCTCGAGGTCGAGGAGGGCAATGCGCCGGCGATCGGCCTCTACCGGCGTCTCGGCTTCGACACCGTCGGGCGCCGCGAGGGCTACTACCCCAAGCCGGACGGCAGCCGCGTCGCTGCCCTGGTGATGCGGCGCGAGCTCGGCTGAGCCTCGCCGCGCCGGCGGCGTAGACGGCTGTCGGAGGTCCGATTATAGCCGGTCCCGCAAAACTGGAGCGTCCGCGCGCAGAATGAACGGCCCAGCATGAAAGGCCTCCGTCCCGGCGCCATGGCGCGGCTTGCGCTGATCGCCTTCGGCACGCTCGTCCTGATCCCGCCGCAGCTCGTCGCAATGCGCTTCGGGCGGCCGTTCTATTTCACCCGTCTGTTCCAGAAGCTGGTCTGCCGCGGCTTTTGCGTGCGAATCACCACGCGCGGACAGGCGCCTGCGCCCGGAGAGGGCGGGCTGATCGTCGCCAACCACATCTCCTGGCTCGACATCCCCGTCATCGGCACGACCGGCCCGCTCTCCTTCGTCGCCAAGGCCGAGGTCGCGACCTGGCCGGTGATCGGCTGGCTCTCGACGCTGCAACGGACGGTCTTCATCGACCGCATGCGCCGCGGCGCCACCGCCGGCGTTGCCAGCGAGATGGGCAAGCGGCTGCAGGACGGGCAGTCGGTGGTGCTGTTCGCCGAGGGCACGACCGGCGACGGCACGCGCATCCTGCCGCTGCGCTCTTCCTTGCTCGGCGCCGCTCACGAAGCCGTGCGCGGCGCCGAGGAGGCCGAGACGACGGTCTATCCGCTCTGCATCACCTATACCGGCTTTCACGGCCTGCGTGGCGGACGCGTCGAGCGCTCGGCTTTGTCCTGGTGCGGCGACACCGAACTCGCGCCGCATTTTCAGGCGATGATCAATTCCGGCGCCATCGATGTCGAACTCGCCTGGGGCGAGCCGATCCGGATGGGCCGCAAGCTCTCGCGCAAGGAAGCGACGCGCCTCGCCGAGATCGCGATCCGGCGGGCCCGGCAGGAGGCCGTCACCGGCCGGTCACGCGGCTGAGCCAGATACGAACGGCTTGGACTGTTGCGGCCCGGATATTGCGTGGCCGGGGCTGGCGGCGATATGATTCCCATCCTCGGGGCGATTGGGATAAGGAGACGCGGTTGAGGCCGGATCAGCGTTGATGAAGAAAGTCCACATCAAGTCCTATGGCTGCCAGATGAACGTCTATGACGGCCAGCGCATGGCCGACGTCCTGGGCCAGGAGGGTTATGTCGAGACTGCGACGCCGGACGACGCCGATCTCATCCTGCTGAATACCTGCCATATCCGCGAGCGGGCGGCGCACAAGGTCTATACCGAGCTCGGCAAGCTGCGCGACCTGAAGCGCGAGCGCAAAGCGCAGGGACGCGAGACCCAGCTCGTCGTCGCCGGCTGCGTCGCGCAGGCCGAAGGCGCCGAGATCCAGCGGCGCCAGCCGGC
The DNA here is from genome assembly GCA_013823325.1 of Methylobacterium sp. Lineage (GTDB taxonomy): Bacteria > Pseudomonadota > Alphaproteobacteria > Rhizobiales > Beijerinckiaceae > Allobosea > Allobosea vestrisii. The sequence goes on along the minus strand of PNLY01000154.1, from coordinate 1,945 downwards.
CGTCGACCTCGTCATCGGCCCGCAGACCTATCACCGCCTGCCGGAATTGCTGGCGCAGGCGAAGGGCGGCCGCGTCGTCGATACGGAACTGCCGCCCGAGGACAAGTTCGGCCATCTGCCGGCGCCGAAGCCGGCGGCGATCCTCGCCCGCGGCGTTTCGGCCTTCGTCACCGTGCAGGAAGGCTGCGACAAGTTCTGCGCCTTCTGCGTCGTGCCCTATACCCGCGGCGCCGAATTCTCGCGCCCGGTCGCGCAGGTGATCGCCGAAGTCGAGCGGTTGGCGCAGGCCGGCGTGCAGGACGTCTCGCTGCTCGGCCAGAACGTCAACGCCTATCATGGCGATGGCCCCGATGGCCGGGTCTGGACGCTGGCGCGCTTGATGCGGCGCATTGCCGAGGTGCCGGGCATCGCCCGCATCCGCTATACGACCAGCCACCCGCGCGACATGGACGAGGAGCTGATCGCCGCCCATCGCGACCTGCCGCAGGTGATGCCGTTCCTGCACCTGCCCGTGCAGGCGGGCTCTGACCGGATCCTGGCGGCGATGAACCGCAAGCATACCGGCGACGAGTACCGCCGCCTGATTGACAGGATTCGGGAGGCGCGGCCCGATATCGCGCTATCCTCCGACTTCATCGTCGGTTTCCCCGGCGAGAGCGATGCCGATTTCGAGGAGACGATGCGGCTGATCGCCGATGTGCGCTTCGCCTCGGCCTATTCGTTCAAGTATTCGCCGCGCCCCGGTACGCCGGCGGCCGAGCTCTCCGGGCAGGTCCCGTCCGCGGTGATGGACGAGCGGCTCTACCGGCTGCAGGCCTTGGTCGAGCAGCATCGGCAGGAGTTCAACCACGCCATGGTCGGCCGCACCGTCGAGGTGCTGCTCGAGCGGACCGGCCGCCATCCCGGCCAGCTCGCCGGCAAGACGCCCTATATGCAGGCGGTCCAGATCGAGAGCGCGACGCACCGGATCGGCGATCGCGTCCTGGTCGAGATCGAGCGCGCCGGCTCCAATTCGCTGTTCGGACGTGCGATCGAGCAGCCGGTGCTGGCTGCCTGAACAAGTTCGGGGTGCGTAGCGTCATGATGGCGTCGGCGTTGCGGTGAAGGTTCTTGGCGGTGAAGTTTCTAGACTGCGCCTGTCCGACTCATTCCCAGTGGAGACAATGGCATTGGCCCAGGCCGATCATTTCAATCCGAAAGCCGAGCGCGGCCCACGCCGCGACGAGACCCTGACGCGCGAGGGCCTGCCCGGCGCTGAGGTCGAGCTCACCTTCGACAACAACCAGACCGCGGGCCTGGTCTTCGGCCATTACGACCAGAACCTGGCGCATCTGGAACGTCGCCTTGGCGTCGTCGTCGCCCCGAACGGCAATCATGTCACCATCAAGGGCCCGCGCGAGACCGCCGAGCAGGCGAGCCGCGTGCTGCGCACGCTCTATGCCCGTGCCAAGACCGGCGCCGCCGTCAATCTCGGCGAGGTCGACGGCGCGATCGAGGAGAGCAATGTGCAGCGCTCGCTCTTCCCGGCGGACAATGCCGGCAAGGCCGCCTTCGACGCGATCATCACGCGCAAGCGCGGTCCGGTGCGGGCGCGCAATGCGGCGCAGGACGCCTATCTGCGCCAGCTCAAGCGCCATGAGCTCGTCCTCGCCGAGGGCCCCGCGGGCACTGGCAAGACCTGGCTCGCGGTCGGCCACGCCGTCTCGCTGATCGAGCAGGGCGTCGTCGAGCGCATGGTGCTGTCGCGACCGGCCGTCGAGGCCGGCGAGCGCCTGGGCTTCCTGCCCGGCGACATGCGCGAGAAGGTCGATCCGTACCTGCGGCCGATCTACGACGCGCTCAACGACTTCATGGAGGCGCGCCATGTCGAGCGCGCCTTGCAGACCGGCATGATCGAGATCGCTCCGCTCGCCTTCATGCGCGGGCGCACCTTGACGAATGCCGT
>PNLY01000153.1 GCA_013823325.1 Methylobacterium sp. | reverse complement strand
CGGCCGGCAGGATGTAATGCGGCCTGGCCGCGAGCGTGTCGTTGGAGAGCACGTTCTCGGAGACGACGAAAAGATCGAGCCCGGCGAGCGCGGCACCGACCTTGTCCGCATTCGGCAGCGAGACTGCCGGGTTCGTCGCCATCACCCACATCGCGCGGATGCCGCGCTCGGCGACCGCTTCGAGCATCTGGACGGCCTTCAGGCCCTCGTGGCGGGCGATATGGGGCGCCTGCCAGAAGCGGCGGACGCGATCGATCTCGTCCGCTCCGTAGCCCATATGCGCGGCGAGCATGTTGGCGAGCCCGCCGACCTCGCGCCCGCCCATGGCATTGGGCTGTCCGGTCAGGGAGAACGGGCCGCAGCCTGGCCGCCCGATCCGGCCGGTCGCAAGGTGGCAGTTCAGTATCGCAGCAACCTTGTCGGTCCCCTGCGCCGACTGGTTGACGCCCTGGCTCCAGGCGGTGACGACATGGGGCGTGCTCGCCCAGAGCTCGTAGAAGGCCGCGATTTCCGCAGGCTTCAGGCCGGTGGCGACGGAAACCGCGGCGATGTCCGGTGCAATCTCTCGCGCATTGGCGAGCGCCTCGTCGAAGCCGGCGACATGGCGCGCGACATAGGTGCGGTCGACGAGGCCGCGATCGGCGAGATGGACGAGCAGCCCTGCGAAGAGCGCGGCGTCCGAGCCGGGCTTCAGCGCCAGCACCATGTCAGCGTCTTCCGCGGTCGCGGTGAGCCGCGGATCGAGGACGACGAGGCGCGCGCCGCGTTCCCGCCGATTGTCCTGCATCCGCCGGAACAGGATCGGATGGCACCAGGCCGTGTTCGAGCCGACGAGGACGATCAGGTCGGCGCTGTCGAAATCCTCATAGGCGCCGGGCACCGTATCCGAGCCGAGGACACGGCGCTGGGCCGCGACCGTCGAGGACATGCAGAGCCGCGAATTGGTGTCGACATGGGGCGTGCCGATGAAGCCCTTCGCCAGCTTGTTGGCAACGTAATAGTCCTCGGTCAGGAGCTGGCCGGAGAGGTAGAAGGCGATCGCCTCGGGGCCGTGTTCGGCGGCGATGGCTCGCAAACCGGCTGCGACGGCATCGAGTGCCTCGTCCCAGCCGATCCTGTCGTAGCTGCCGGCCGGGTTGCGCTTCAGCGGGTGCAGCACGCGGCTGCCGAGCCCCAGCGTCTCGCCGAGGGCGGAGCCCTTGGAGCAGAGCCGCCCGCGATTGGCCGGATGGTTCGCATCACCTGCGATGGTGGCGCCGCCCAGCCCGTCCGGCGTCGCCTTCACGCCGCAGCCAACCCCGCAATAGGGGCAGGTCGTGCAGGTCGCGGCCGGAGCGAGGGGGGCATCGTGGCGCATCACGCAGCCATCCCGATGCAATAGCCCTCGCCGAAGGGCAGGTCGGTGCGGATCGCGCTGATGTCCTGGCCCGAGCGGATCAGCCCGAGATAGAACAGCGCGCCGCTGGTGTCGCCGACGAGGACGCAGCCGGCGAGGCGGCCCGCGCGCAGCACGAACTTGCGGTAGACCCCCATGGCCGGGTCGCGCAGCAGCAGGACTTCGTCGTGCTCTCCCGGCTCGACCGAGCCGGCCGAGAAGACGCCGACGCCACTGACCTTGAGATTGGTCGCCAGCAGCGACCCGGTATAGCGCGCCGTTCCGCCGGCAAGTCGCGCGGCCAGCACGCGGGCCTGCTCGTAGGCGGGCTCGACCAGGCCATAGACCAGGCCGCGATGCTCGGCACATTCGCCGATGGCGAAGATCGAAGGGTCGCTGCTGGCAAGCCCGTCGTCGACATCGATGCCGCGATTGACGTCGAGCCCTGCCGCGACGGCGAGATCGACGCGCGGGCGCACGCCGATGGCGACGACGACGAGGTCAGCCGGGATCACGCTGCCATCGGTCAGCTCCACCGCCTCGACACGGCTCTCGCCGACGAAGCGCTCGGCCGTGCAGTTCAGGCGGATGTCGATGCCCCGCGCCGCGATCTCCCCGGCGAGCAGGCCGGCGCCCTCGCGATCGAGCTGGCGTTCCATCAGGCGGTCGGCGAGGTGCAGCACTGTGACCTTGCCGCCGATCCTGGCGAGCCCGTAGGCCGCTTCCAGCCCGAGAAGCCCGCCGCCGATCACCACGACGCGCGCGCCCGTCGCGGCCACGCTGCGGAACAGCGCGACATCGGCGACATCGCGGAAGCTGGCGACGCCAGGCAGTTCCAGCCCGGGCACCGGCGGCATCAGCGGGCGCGAGCCGGTCGCGAGCACGAGCTTGCCGTAAGGCAGGACGAGGCCACCGGCCAAGGTCACGCTCTTCGCCGCCCGGTCGATGCCGGTGACAGGCTTGCCGTAGAGCATCGAGACGCCGCGCGCCTGCCACCAGGAAGCGGGCTTCAGCTCGATCTCGGGCTCGCCGATCTCGCCCGCCAGCAGCGGCGAGAGCAGCACCCGATTGTAAGCCAGCCACGGCTCGTCCCCGATCACCGCGACCGCATAGCGTCCGAGCGCCTGCCGGCTGAGCTCGTCAGCCAGCCGCGTCGCGGCCATGCCGTTGCCGACGATGATCAGGGGCTCGGCCATGGCGTCAGGCCACCCGCTTGATCTTCAGCGCCTTGAGATAGTCCAGCGGCGCGGCGGGATCGAACTTCATGCCGTCGAAGAAGGTCTCGACGCCGCGGGAGTCGCCGCTCGCGGCATTGGCGACGCCGAGCGTCTTGGCGGCTTCCGACCACAGGTCCGAGCGGTTGGTCTTGTCGACCAGCGCCTTGATGTCGGTGTTCGTATCGAACTTGCCCCAGCGGATGTTCTCGGTGACGAACCAGCTGTCATGGCTCTTCCAGGGATAGGAGACGGTGCCGCCTTCGCCCCAGAACTTCATGTAGAGATTGGTGCCTTTCACCTCGCGGCCATTGCCGTAGTTGATATCGCCCTGCAGGCGCTTGTTGATGTCGCCGACCGGGACGTTGAACCATTGCCGCTTGCCGACGATCTCGGCGAGCTCCTGGCGGTTCTCCATCTTGTCAGCCCACATCTGGGCTTCCATCACTGCCATCAGGATCGCCTGCGTCGCCCTGGGATTGGCGTCGACGAAATCGGCGCGCATGCCGAGGATCTTCTCAGGGTGCTTGAACCAGAGCTCGCCGGTGGTCAGCGCGGTGTAGCCGATGTTCTGGTTGACGAGCTGCTCGTTCCAGGGCTCGCCGACGCAGAAGCAATCCATCGTGCCGACCTTCATGTTCGCCACCATCTGCGGCGGCGGCACGACGATCACCTTGATGTCGGTGTCGGGGTCGATGCCGCCGGCGGCGAGCCAGTAGCGGATCCAGAGATCGTGGGTGCCGCCCGGGAAGGTCATGGCGGCGGTCAGTTCCTTGCCGGCGGCCTTCTTGCGCTCGAAGGCCTGCTTCAGCGGCGAAGCGTCCTTCTGGACGTTGAGATCCTTGTATTCGTTGGAGACGGAGATCGCCTGCCCGTCCTGGTTCAGGTTGAGCAGTGTGTACATCGGCAGCGGCTGGCCGTTCTGCATGACCTTGCCGGTCGAATAGAGATGCGTCTTCGGCCGCAGGATGTGGCCGCCGTCGATGCCGTTGTTCTTGAAGCCGAGCGCCATGTTGTCGCGCGTCGCGCCCCAGGACGCCTGCTTGGCGATGTCCATGTCGGGCACGCCGTGCTTGGCGAAGAGACCCTTCTCCTTGGCGATGATCAGCGGTGCCGCGTCGGTCAGGGCGATGTAGCCGAGCCGGGTGCCCTTGACCTCGGGGCCGGCGCTCTGCGCGAAGGCGCCGGACGGCAAGGCGGTCTTCGCTGCCGCAAGCAACGCGGCCGTGCCGGACAAAGTCAGGAAGTCGCGGCGGTTTGGGCCTATCTGCCGGGCCGCGACTGCCCTGGGGGTCTTGGAGCTGTGCGTCATCGATCGCCTCTCGGTTGCTGAATTGCTGTCCGCCTGAAACCAGCCCCGAAACGCGAAAAACGCCGCGCGAAAGACGCCTCGACAGGCGCATTCCGACAGCGACGTTGCTGTGTCTTCCGGATCGGGGATGGCGCGGGCAGCGTTGGCCGCGTCGCATCACGCCGTACAAGGATCGTGCCAACCGCCTAGCGGCGGACCCGGCCTTGAATTGCTATGGATTGCCGTTAGCGAGGCGCAGAAGGTGCGCGCGAATGGCTTTGTTGCAATGCACAATCGCAACGCAATTGCTCAAACAATAGGCTGATCTCCGATCGAAGCCAGAATGCTCCCGAAAGAGGCAGATAGAAGGACCTCTCTTGCGGCGTCCCGCATCTGCGGTGTCGCCACGACCTGCCCGGCGCGCTCCATGCCGGCGAGAACCCAGTCGGCGTCGTCCGGGTCAGGGCGGAGGGCTTCCCGGTCGAAGCGGATGAACTGCCCGATACGGCGCGTCGGCCGATCGTCGCCCTGGAGCAACTCGCCGTGCAGAATACGCTCGATCAATTCAGCCGGCAGCGCGAGCCGGTCCGGCGCAGACAGGTGATACGCCATGCGCGAGACATTCTCCGGGCGGCAGGCCCAGGCGCTGGCCTTCAGGATCGCGGCGCCGAGCTTCGAGACGGCGGCCGGGCGCTTCTGCACGTCGTCGGCCCGCCAGGCCAGGACCTTGTCATGGCAGTTGCGTCTGAGGTCGACGCTGGCATGAACCATCGCGCCGATACCGGCCGCCACCGCCGCCGAATTCCACGGCGCCCCCGCGCAGAAACCGTCGATCCGCCCGCTGGCGAGGGCCTCGACGGTCTGCGGTGGCGGTACGACTTCGAAGCGGATGTCCTCGCCGAGCCGGAGCCCGGCTTTCTCCAGCCATTCGCCGAGCAGGTAGGTATGCGTCGAAAAGCCAAAAACCGCGGCGAAGGTGAGCGGCGGCAGGCCCGAGGCGCTGCGGCGCGCGACCATCGCGGCGAGCGCGCGGGCCGAAACGGCCGTGTCGGACAGGTCACCCTCTGCGAGCCGAGACAATTCCTCGAAGCGCCGGAGCGACAGGGTGATCGCGGCGCCGTCCCGGTTGAGCGCCATCGGGGCCGCCATCGGGGCTTTTACGCCGCCTATGCCGAGAGTTGCTGCAATGGCGGCCGGGCCAAGCATATGGGCGGCATCGAACAGGCGCACATTCAGCTTGTCGCGCAGGTTCGACCACGACACCTCGCGCACCAGTTCGAGATTCAAGCCCTCGGCCTCGGCGAAGCCTTCGTCCTTGGCCAGGACGACGAGCGCGCAATCGACCAGCGGCATGAAGCCGACCCGCAGGTGCAGCGTCGTCATTTCAGCATCTCCGCAGCGGTGATGAGGGAGTGGGCGATGTCGACGAGCTTGCGCTTCTCGTTCATCGCGGTGCGGCGCATCAGCGCGTAGGCCTCGTCTTCGGAAAGGCCCTTCAGCCGCATGACGATGCCCTTGGCGCGATCGATGATCTTGCGGTCCTCCAATTGCGAGCGGGCTTCCTCGAGTTCCTCGCGCAGCTTCCGAAAGGCATTGAAGCGGCTGATGCAGGTTTGCAGGATCGGCTGCATCCGCTCCTTCTTCAGCCCGTCGACGATATAGGCGGAGACGCCCGCCTCGACGGCCGCCTCGATCGAGGCCAAATCCGATTGATCGACGAACATGGTGATCGGCCGGCGGACATGGCGGCTGACCAGGAACATGTCGGCCAGCGCGTCGCGGCTGGGGTCTTCGAGGTCGATCACCACGACGTCGGGATCATGGGTTTCGATGGCGGCGACGAGACCGGTCGTCGCCGTCACGCGGATGAGCTGATCGTAACCCGCTTCACGTAGGCCTTCCTCGATGATCGCGGCCCGGATCTGGTTCGCGTCGACGATAAGGATCCGCAGATTGGGCGCCATGCCTTCCAGTCGTTCCTTTGGAGTGACCTGCATCACGCAATCAGGAATCGTGCCACCCCGGCCCGCTGGGACGCGTCGATCGGACAAGACCAAAGAGGCGGCCGGTCGAGGGCCGCTTGCATCGCCGACGAAACGGCCGTGCGTTGCCATCCAGGATCGAGCGAGCCGCGCCTCTCCTCAACGGCATGCCTGCTCCCCGGCAAACGATCAATGTCCGGTTGTGCCGGATCTTGCCCGGACGAGCCACCCGTTGTTATCGATCGGGAACAGCGAGCAGCCAGCCCGCGCTTGGCGTGACGGCTGCAGCCGTCCACGCGAGCCAGCTCTGCTAGGCAGCGGTCAGGAAGCGCGTCACCGCGTCAAGGAACTCGGCCGGTCGCTCGACATTGAGCATGTGAACGCCCGGCAGGAGCACCAGCCTGGCGCCAGGAATCGTTGCAGCAATCTCCTCGCTGTGGCTGGCCAAGGTCACCTTGTCATCGATGCCGCCGATCACCAGGGTCGGCGCCTTGATCAGCGCGATCGTCCGGCGCAGGTCGCAATCGCGCAAGGCAGCAAAGCAGCCGGCGAGCCCTCGCGGCGGCGTCGCCAGGACCATGGCGCGGAAGGTGTCGACGATCTCGTTCGGGCCCGCCAGCATCGAGGCCGGGAACCAGTTGCGCATGAATTGGTCCGCCGTGTCCGCCATGTCCTTGACCGCGAGCACCGCCCGGATCTGCGCGTCGAAATTGGAAGGCGGCCCGAGATAAGCCGCGGTGTTGGAGAGGATGAGCCGGCCGATCCGATCCGGCGCATGGACGGCGAGCCACTGTCCGACCCAGCCCCCCATCGACAGGCCGCAGAAATGGGCCTGCTTGATCTCCAGTGAATCCAGCAGCTCGATCACGTCGCGCCCCAGCCGGTCGACCGAGTAGGCGCCAGCCGGCGTGTCGGACTTGCCGTGGCCGCGAAAATCATAGCGCAGCACGCGGTAGGCCTCCGACAGCGTCTGCACCTGCCCGTCCCACATATGAAGCGAGGTGGCGATCGAATTCGACAGCACCAGGACGGGACGGTCGGCGCCGCCGGTCAGCTGATAGGCGATGCGGCAGCCGTCGCCGGCGGTGAAATGGCGGGTCTCGGTCATCTTGCTCTCATAGCTTGTCTGAGTTGGGTTGATGGCGTTCGGCGCTGCCCCGATGCTGGGACCGCCGGCCGACTGCGCTGCGGCCAGGCCTGGCGCCACGAGAGCGGAACCACCGAGTGCGATTGCGCCGCGACGCGTGACGAAACCCGGCATGCCGCATGTCCTTCCGATCAAATGGGGCCTTGCTCCGGCCGCCTCGGGGCCGGCGGCACGAGTGCCGGTCGCAGATATCGCTAGGCCAAGTCAGCATCGTAGAATATTACTATGTTTCGACAATCTCTGTCGGAAATAGAGACATTGAGCGAACTGAAGCTTCACGATCTCAGGTGCTTCGACGCTGTCGCCAGTCAGGGCAGTTTTCAGGCCGCAGCGGTCGTCCTGAATCGCTCGCATCCATCGGTGTTCGCAGCCGTCGCCCGCCTCGAGCATGTGCTCAAGCTGACCCTGCTCGACCGCAGCGGCTACAGGGTGAGTTTGACGGAGGCCGGGGCGCTGTTTCATGCGCGCGCCCGGCTGATGCTGCGCGAGCTCGACCATCTGCACGGCTATGCCGATCAACTGGCGAGCGGCGAGGAAACGATCCTGCGCGTCGTTCTGGGCGATGTCTGTCCGCGGCCCTGCGCCCTACGCTTGCTCGGCCGGTTTTTCGCCCGCCACAACCGGACGCGTCTCCATCTGGAGTATGAAACGATCAACGGACCGCTCGAGCGCCTGCTGGAGGGTGATGCCGACCTGATCCTGCATCGCGCCGACCCGTCGGATCCGCGCCTCGAACGGATCGATCTTTGCACGGTGGAGTTCGTTCCGGTGGTGGCGCCGGGATTCCTGTCACTCACCCCAGGGCTTGCCATCACCCCCGAGCAGATGCGGCCTTACACCCAATGCGTCATCCGCGACACGGCGCGACAGCCGTCCCCTGACAGCTATTTCCTGATCGAAGGCTCGCAGCGCTGCTCCGTCCCGGACCATCAGATGAAGAAGGAGCTGATCCTCCACAGGCTGGCCTGGGGGCATCTGCCCGCATGGCTCATCGCCGAGGAGCTCAAGGACGGCAGGCTGCTCGCGATCGCCGGCGAACATCTGCCCGGCCGGGTCGAAACCGTTGCGGCGATACGCCGGCGCGATCGGTCCCATGGCCCGGTCGCGGAAGCGCTATGGCAGCATCTGCGGGCACAGCCAGCTTCGATCACCCGCGATTTCTAGGATCGCCCTGTCCGCCGCGCTTCGGGGTGTCAGGCACTCCTGGCCGTTGAGGAACGCGTCCTCCTGGTCGGGATTGCCGAGCCCGTGCAGCGTCAGCAGGTCGAGCACGCCGACGCGATAGCGCTCCTCGATCGCGTCGGCTAGTTGCTCGGGGGGTGCCCGCGACGGCCCAGTGTCCGGTGTCCTGCGCCGGGATGAGCTCGCGGAGGGCAGCCCGCGGCCAAAAAATCATAGTTTTCTATTGCCATGAGCGGGGGTAACGCGGCTTGTTCTGGTCGCAACCGCCCCATGATTTGGCTCACTCCCTTCGGAGGATTTCCGTTGCACGCCGTCAGTTCAAGTCCGGCATTCGAAATGAAGGTCCTGGACCCTCGAATCCATGAATGGGGATTACCTCGCTACCAAACGGACATGTCGGCCGGGATCGACCTGTACGCCTGCGTCGATGAACCGATCGAGCTCCAGCCTCAGGCAGAGCCCGTCTTGATCCCATCAGGAATTGCCATCCTGATGAACAATGCGAACATGGTAGCCTTCCTGCTCGCCCGCTCGGGATTGGGGCACAAGAAGGGTCTTGTTCTTGGTCAGGCCGTAGGGACTATCGATGCCGATTATGCGGACCAGATATTCATCAGCGCTTGGCTCAGGAATCCTCCCGGCAGCGCCTCTTTGACTGTCAATCCCGGGGACAGGATCGCTCAGCTCGTCTTCCTGCCCATTGTGAGACCGGCATTTCGGATAGTCGAGGCGTTCAGCGCGACAACGGGCCGAGGCCGAGGCGGATTTGGCTCCACGGGGGTCTGATCGGACAGGCTTCGCATATCGAGACCGATCGCGGAATGGTTTAGAAGTGAACCTCAGCGCGTCGGCAGGGACCTTCGTCGTGTCAAATTCCATGGAAATCTAGGCATGCTGGTCAAAGCGAGAATGACACAGAGCCACTCCGGCGGCTTCGGCTCGACCGGAACGAGCCATGCCGCCTCGCCGCAGACGGCCGCAGCCGGAGGCAAGGCATGATCCAGCTCTCGCGCCGCAGCCTGCTCGCTGTGACGGCCGTCGTCGACATCGCCCTGCATGCCCGCCCTGCCCCGGTCGCGGCCAAGGCGCTGGCGGCGCGGCACGAATTGCCGCCGCGTCATCTCGAGACCGTGCTGCAGGCGTTGGTCAGGGTCGGTATCCTCAAGGGCGTGCGCGGCCCGCGCGGCGGCTATGAGCTCGCGAGGGAGCGCCGCCGCATCACCGCCGGCGAGATCGTGCGTGCCGCCATGCAGGCCAATGCCGACGAAACCCTGCCGCCACTGCCGCGTTCCGCCCTGGTCGATGCCGTGATCGATCCGATGATGCGGGAGGCCATGGAGGCCTGGCTCGCCAGGCTCGACGCGGTCACCGTGGCCGATCTCTGCCGCGAGGCCGAAGAGCGGTCCGCGACGGGGAAGCCGACGATCGATACAGATTTCACGATCTGATCTGTTAAATATTTCATTCATCGACATATTCTGTGATTAGATGTTAGGCTGACCATAGGTTCTCGTTTCCGATCACCAGCAAGGGAGGCCGTCATGGCCGATGCAGCCCAGAAGCCCGCCCACGTCCCCGGCCGCGGCCGCGTCTACGACTCGATCACCGATACGATCGGCGATACCCCGCTGGTGCGCCTGAACCGCCTGCCGGCCGAGCGCGGCGTCAAGGCGACGATCCTCGCCAAGCTCGAATTCTTCAACCCGATCTCCAGCGTCAAGGACCGCATCGGCGTCGCCATGATCGACGCGCTCGAGGCCTCGGGGGCGCTCAAGCCGGGCGGCACGCTGATCGAGCCGACCTCCGGCAAT
>PNLY01000152.1 GCA_013823325.1 Methylobacterium sp. | reverse complement strand
TGTGCTCGGCCTTGGGGCCGATGAAGGCGATGTTGTGCCGCTCCAGGATCTCGGCGAAGCGGGCGTTCTCGGACAGGAAGCCGTAGCCGGGGTGGACCGCGTCCGCCCCGGTGATCTCGCAGGCGGCGATCAAAGCGGGGATGTTGAGATAGCTCTCGCGCGCCGGCGGCGGGCCGATGCAGACGCTCTCGTCGGCGAGGCGCACATGCATGGCGTTGGCGTCGGCGGTCGAATGCACGGCGACCGTGGCGATGCCGAGTTCCTTGGCAGCCCGCAGCACCCGCAGCGCGATCTCGCCGCGATTGGCGATCAGGATCTTGTCGAACATCTTGAGCCCGCTCCCGCCCGGATGAATCCTCACTCGATCACCAGCAGGGGCTCGCCGTACTCGACCGGCTGACCGTCCTCGACCAGGATGGCGACGACCTTGCCGGCGCGGGGCGCGACGATGTCGTTGAAGGTCTTCATCGCTTCGACGAGCAGCACGCGCTCGCCCGCCTTCACCTCCTGGCCGACCTCGATGAAGGGCTTGGCCTCCGGCGAGGGCCGGCGATAGGCGGTGCCTACCATCGGCGAGTTGACCGTGCCGGGATGGGCGGCAGCCGCCTTGGCATCGGCCGGAGCAGCGGCAGGCGCTGCGACTGCCGCAGGCGCAGGCGCGAAGGCCGGCGCGGCCGCGACCGGCGCCATCACGTTTGCGGTGATGGTGCGGGCGACGCGGATGCGCAGGTCGCCCTTCTGCACCTCGATCTCGGTCAGATCGGTCTCGTTGATCAGTTGCGCCATCTCGCGCACGAGTTCGGGGTCGATGGGGCTCTTGGTCGCCATGGCGGATTTCACCGTCTTCGTGAGCTCGATGGGCGGGACGGCAGGTCCCGAAGAGGATGCGCATATGCGAATGAATGGCGCCGGATCAAGCCGGCAGCCTCGCGATGTCGCGCGTCTTTACCCGGATTGGCCGGTCAGGAAAAGGGCGAAGGCGCCCGCCGGGCGCCTTGCCTATGCAAATCGCCGCCGTTTCGGGAGTCGGTCCACAGAAACGACGCAGCGAAGGCTGCTCCAGGCAGAAACTCAGCCGCTGCAGGTCGCCTTGCCGCATTTGCGGACGGCATCGATCTTCTGCTTCAGCGCCGCCTGGCCGACCGCGCCGAACACCACCTCGTCGCCGACGATGAAGGCCGGCGTGCCGGTGAGGCCGAGCCGGTCGCCGAGCGCGACCGTCTGCTCGATCACGGCACGCGTCGCCGGGGCCTCGATATCCTTCTTGACCCGCTCGATGTCGGCTCCGGCTTCCTTGGCGATCTCCATCGCCTTGGCGCCATTGACCCGGCCCTTCGTGGCCATCAGCTTGAGATGGAAGTCCCAGTACTTCTGGCCCTGGAGCTGGTTCTTCACCGCGATGGCGACGCGGCTGGCTTCGACCGAGTCGGGGCCGAGGATCGGGAAGTCCTTGATCACGACCTTGAGCTTGGGATCGTCCTTGGCGAGGGCGCGGACATCCTCCATCGCCCTTTTGCAGAAGCCGCAATTGTAATCCATGAACTCGACGAGGGTGACGTCGCCCTGCGGGTTGCCGGCGATCACCGAGGTCGCGGGGTCGGTCAGGCTCGCCTTCTCGGCCGCCAGCGCATTGCGCTGCGCCTCGACCTGCGCGACCTGGTTACGCTTCTCCAGCTCGACCAGCGCCTCCTGGATCAGCTCGGGATTCTTCAGCAGCGTCTCCTTGATCAGCTCGACCACGGCCGCGCGTTGCTCGGCCGAGAGCGACTGGGCCTGCGCCGGCACGGTGGCGACGCCGAGCGCGCAGGCGGCGATGCCGGCGAGCGCCAGACGGCGCAGCGAAGAGAAGATCATGGTGACGGTCCTTTCCAGGGCGCGATTCGCGCGCACTATCATTGTTTGTCGGGAGGAACATACCCGATGACGGCACCAGCGCGCAGTGCCGCTGGCGATCCCTGCGGCAATTTGGCCAACGCCCAGCTCGCCTCGATGTGGCAAGCGAAAGGCTGAAAGATCCCTCAATTCTTGTCCTCCGCGGGCGGGGCTGCGTCAATTCACGGCTTTGCCAGCGGAGCGATCGTATCCCGATGCAACAAGATCGTGATCCTGCCATGGCAGCGAGCGAAAAGACTTGTCGCGTCCGCAAGGGGCGACAACATAGCGCTCGCACCGCAAGAGGTCGTCATGTCGAAGCTTCTCCTCCCCACCCTCGCCTTCGGCATCGCCCTGCCGCTGTTTGCGACCGCCACGCCTGCGGCGGCTCAGAGCTGCGAAGACCTCTGGTACCAGCGCAACGAGATCTACAAGGCGCAGGGCTATTGCTTCCGCACCCAGCGCGGTATCAGCGCCTTCGGCAATGCCGGCTGCCAGTACGACAATGTCGAGGACGTGCCGCTCTCGGCGACCCAGCGCCGTGTGATCGCCGACATCCAGCGCGCCGAGCGCACGCGCGGCTGCCCTCGCTGATCTCTCTCGAGCGACAAACGCGTCATTCCGCCCACAGCTTCGGAATGACGCGAAGGTTTCGAGTTTTCACGCGAGGCTACCCTGCCGCCCGAAACCGAATTTCACCCTCGTGCAGGAAGCAGCTCTTGCTAAACAGCGAGAGATCGAGCGGGTTCGGCAGGCGGACGTCGGCGAAATCCGGACAGGGCTTCAGCGCTGGTTCATAGGAGCGGTCGATCTGCGAGATGAAGGCGAGGATCATCCCCCTCGCCTGCGCGAACGCCTTGAGATCGCGAATCTGGTCCGCCAGCTCCGGATTGCCGCGCTTCTGGTCGAGCAGTTGCAGGTAGTCGACGATCGCGAGGGTGCCGCGCGGTGCATTGGCCAGCGCCCGCGTGATGTGACCGGCGCTGATCGCATCCGAATCGTCGAAGGTGAACAGCGCCTCGAACTGCGCGGGCTCGACACCGAGCGCCCGGAAGCGGCCGAGCGTGTCCTTGGCGGTATATTCCAGCGTGAAAAACACTGCGCGGCGACCGGCCTTCATCGCCTCGACGGCGAGCTGGAGGCTGAGCAGCGTCTTGCCATGCCCCGGCCGCGCACCGATCAGCAGCAGGTCGCCCGGCTCAAGGCGAGCCAGCAACCCCTCGGCGGACAGGGTTTCGGCCGACTTGGCCGCGAGCAGGCTCCAGGCGCCGAACCCCTCGCCGAGAGCGACGCGGTCGAGCGCGAGATGGAGCGGGATAGCGTCCTTGCGCGCCAATTCCTTGGCCTTGCGCTTCAGGCGATAGACGGGTGCGGAGAGCTTCATCGATGGACCTCCTGATGCGAGCCTCGTCCGCAATCCCTCCTTATGCGCAGCGCTCGAACAGTCGGTTCGACGAAGATGGAATGACCCTGCACGGCAGCGTGCTTCCCGGTTGGAGGGAGGAGGCACGGGCAGCGCCTGGAATCGGATCATAACCGATCCCGTTCAGGCCGTCCTCCGCGACGATGCCAGCGAACCGAATCCGCCTCCGGTCAGGTCTCTACGACGAGTGGCGAAGGGTAGGTGCAGGCCTCGCCCCACGCCCACAGCCTGATCTCGCCGAGCCGGAATCGTTCAAAGGCGTCGGCCATCACCGGGGAGGATTGCAGCTTCGCGGGGGCGGATTTGGTCACCTGCCTTTGGAGCTTGCCGGCTACGGAACGCAGCCTTGTCCAGTCGACCTGATCGAGCGCGCCCTCGGCAAAGACCGATCGCTGACGCGCGCCCTTTTCATTCCAACAGGCGATCCATGCCGAAGCCAGGCAACCATTCTGGTCATTGTTGCGCTGGACCTTGATTGTTGCAGGGCTGCGCAGGATCGTTCGGCCCTTCCCGCCCAGCTCTCGTTGTGTCTCGGCGGTGAAAACGACCTCCTCCGCGAGCGGCCGCCCGCCCGCCGCTTCCGGCCACGCCGCGAGCGAGATCTTGCCGTCATTCAGACAGGTGGAAACGTCGTCCCAGCTGTCGAACCAGCGATTGGGTCTGTCCGGCCGCGAATAGTCTTCGAAAATCCGGAGCCCCGGCATCTCGAACAGCCATCGCCAAACCCGGGCGATATCCGCATCGGTGCCGAAGAAGGTCGTCGTGCCCATTCGTCCACCATAGCACGCGGCGATCGGGCGATGCTGCTCCTCACATCTGACGGAGCCTTGTGTCCCGCGCCACGCAAAGCTGTGGAATGCAGGCCAGGCCTTGCCTTGACTGCCGGCGGGCATGCTAGAAGCGCCGCCTTGTGTTTTCCGCCACGGCAAGGAGCGGCCTGGATTCCCGGCATGAAGACTGGCATCGACATGGGGTCGACGCGCAGCGGCGAGCCCGCTGAGCTTAACCTCGCCGAATTGCTGGCGACCCGTCTGCTGGTTCAGGGCAATTCCGGCTCGGGCAAGTCGCATCTGCTGCGCCGCCTGCTCGAGCAGAGCGCGCCGCTGGTACAGCAGGCGATCATCGATCCCGAGGGCGACTTCGTCTCGCTGGCCGATCAGTTCGGCCATGTCGTGGTCGATGGCACGGCGAGCCCGATCGAGCTCCAGAAGATCGCCCTGCGCGTGCGTCAGCACCGCGTCTCGGTCGTGCTCAATCTCGAGGAGCTCGACGCCGACGAGCAGCTGCGCGCCACTGCCGCCTTCCTCGGCGGCCTCTTCGATATCGACCGCGCCCATTGGTATCCGATGCTGGTCGTGGTCGACGAGGCCCAGCTCTTCGCGCCGGTGATGGCGGGCGAGGCCTCGGACGAGGCGCGCCGGCTCTCGCTCGGCGCGATGACCAACCTGATGTGCCGTGGCCGCAAGCGCGGCCTCGCCGGGGTAATCGCGACGCAGCGCCTCGCCAAGCTCGCCAAGAACGTCGCGGCGGAAGCTTCCAACTTCCTGATGGGCCGCACCTTCCTCGACATCGACATGCAGCGCGCCGCCGACCTGCTCGGCATGGACCGGCGCCAGGCCGAGATGTTCCGCGACCTCGAGCGCGGCCAGTTCGTCGCGCTCGGCCCGGCCTTGTCGAAGAAGCCGCTGCCGGTCCGTATCGGTCCTGTCGCTTCTGTCGATCGTGGCGGTGCGCCGAGCCTGATGCCGCTGCCCGAGCAGGCACCGGAGGATGCCAGCAAGCTGATCTTCACCGCCGGAGAGGACGAGGTCGCGCCCGCGCCCTGGCCGAAGCAACCGCGCCCGCGGCCGGTGGTGGCGCCCGAGATCATCCGCCGGATCGAGACGCAGGCTCCCGTGCCGGCCCCGGTCGAGCCCGAGATCGAGATGGATCCGGCCGAGCGCGCTGCGGCACTGGTCGAGATTCTCAACGAACTGCTCGACGATCCCGAGGCGCGCGACCGGCCGGTCGCGGTTCTCTACCAGGATTTCACCGTGCGCTGCCGGATGCGCCGCGTCAGCGGGCCGGAGACCAGCCTGGACGCCTTCCGCAAGCGCCTTGCTGTCGCCCGCGCCGGGGCGAGCGAGGAGGTGTTGTCCTCCGATGCCTGGGAAAAGGCGCTGACGGCAGCCGAGAGCCTGCCGGAGGACCTGCACGGGCTCTTCCTGTTCATCGCCCGCAGCGCGATCGAAGGGGCGCCCTGCCCCTCCGACGCCGAACTGGCTGAAGCCTATGGCAGCCATTCGCCGAGCCGGGCGCGGCGCCTGATCGGCTATATCGAGGAGCGCGGCCTCCTCGTCTGCCATGTCGACTTCCGCGGCCAGCGCACGCTGGCCCTGCCCTCGCTCGGCGTCGAGACCGCGCCGGGCCTCGCCTCGCCGCTGGTCAAGGGCCTGCCGCCGCGACGAGCGCGGGGCTGACCCGTGCGTCATTCTCGGGCGGAGCGAAGCGCAGACCCGAGAATCTCATGACGAGAGGACGTAGGCCCGAGCCTTCTCCGACCTGAGATGCTCGGGTCAAGCCCAAGCATGACGCTTCAGATCAATGCCCCTTGCTGCTGCCGCCGAGCGTCATACGATCGACCCAGGCGATGCCGAGCGCCGAGACGATGAAGATGGTGTGGATCAGCGTCTGCAGCAGCACGCCCGTGGTGGTGTAGTTCGTTGCCGTAGGGCCCCCGATATTGCCGGCCTCGATGAAGGTCCGCAGCAGGTGGATCGAGGAGATGCCGATGATCGCCATGGCGAGCTTGATCTTGAGGATCGAGGCGTTGACGTGGCTCAGCCATTCCGGCTGATCCGGATGGTTCTGCAGCCGAAGGCGGGAGACGAAGGTCTCGTAGCCGCCGACGATCACCATGATCAGCAGGTTGGAGATCATCACCACATCGATCAGCCCCAGTACGACCAGCATGATCTGCTGCTCGCTGAAGTCGAAGGCGTGGTTGACGAGGTGCCAGAGCTCCTTGAGGAACAGGAAGACGTAGACGCACTGCGCCACGATCAGGCCGAGATAGAGCGGCACCTGCAGCCAGCGCGAAGCGAAGATCACCATCGGCAGCGGCCGCAGCGGGCCGTTGGCAGGAAGGTCGGCGGGTTCGGCGGAATGCGACATGGGTCTCCCGGATCGGTTGTGCAATGCGGAAACGCGAAATGGGGCCTGACGCGGTGACGCGCAAGCCGAAAAACACCGAAAGCTGCCGGAAATCGTTGAAATTTGGCCGCGTTTTGCGTCTAGTTCTGACGCTGAGGTGACAGTGTCCGGGCGATACCGATAGGTTCGCGCGGGGAATCCTCCCATCCGGGAGGGACAAGGAGTTCGAGATGATCAGGACGACGATGATCGCCGCCGCCCTCGCCGGCGGCTTTGCCCTGGCAACGCCGGCTGCCGCCGCCCCGCTGGCGCCGGCTCAGGCGAGCATTGCCACCGCCGGCTCGACCAATCTCGTCGAGCAGGTGCAGTACCGCCGCTATTACGGCCCGCGCTACGGCTATTACGGACGAGGCTATCGCTATAATCGCGGCGCGGCCGTCGGCGCCGGCATCGCTGCCGGTGCGCTCGGCGCTCTTGCCGCCGGCGCCCTGCTCGCACCCGGCCCGGTCTATGCAGCCCCGCCGCCGCCCGTCTACGTCGCCCCGGCGCCCGCTTATGTCGAGCCGGATGCCGACGCGATCGCCTATTGCTCGCGCCGCTTCCGCAGCTACGACCCGTCGACCGGCACGTATATCGGCTCGGGCGGCGTGGTCCGCGCCTGCCCGTAAGGATCGACGAAGCCGGCCGCGCGCTTTGACGCGCGGCCGGCCCGATGCGAGTATGAGGCATGCAGGCCAGACCGCCGCTTTGGCGCCTCTTCCTTGCTCTGATCGTCGCGCCGGCAATCCCGGCCGCCTTGCTTGCTTCCGGCTTCTGGTTCGCCGGTTCATCGCAGACAAGCTACACGCACTATCTCTCACAGCTGAAGCAAGTCGCGCTGATGGGCGCCTACCCACCCGCGCTGATGTTCGGTATCCCTACTCTCCTGCTCTTCTACTATGGCCACGTGGCGCCCACCGCCCGTATCGTCATTGTCACCGGGGGCGTGATTGCGAGTATCCCTTCGCTGCTCCTCGCGATTTTCGCCCTTCTCGAATCGGGTTCGTTCCTCGGCGGTTATGTTTTCGTGCACCTGCTGCTTTCTCTGGTTCTCGGGCTTCTGGGCGGCGCCATTTTCTATCTTGTCGGCGTCCTTGGCCTGAAGGGCTCGCAGTCGCGGTTGGTTTGCCGAATCTGCTGACTTGCATTGACGGGCCACCCGGCTCTTAGTCTGCGCTCGTCTGAATCGGAGCCGGCCCCGTGCGCATCGCCACCTGGAACGTCAATTCGATCCGCCAGCGCCTGACCCATGTGCTCGCCTTCCTGAAGGAGGCCGAGCCCGACGCGCTTTGCCTGCAGGAGCTGAAATGCATCGACGCCGATTTTCCGCGCGCCGAGATCGAGGAAGCCGGCTGGCAGGTCACCACCCACGGCCAGAAGGGCTTCAACGGCGTCGCCATCATCTCGCGCAGCGCGCTTGAGGATGTCCGCCGCGGCCTGCCAGGCGATGAGAGTGACGAGCAGGCGCGCTATCTCGAAGGCGTGCTGCCGCATGGCGACGGCGTGGTGCGCCTCGCCTCGATCTACCTGCCCAACGGCAACCCGCCGAACACCGAGAAATACCCTTACAAGCTGGCCTGGATGGAGCGGCTCGCTGTGCATGCGAAGGGCCTGCTCGCGCATGAGGAGCCGCTGGTCCTGGCCGGTGACTACAACGTCATCCCCGAGCCGCGCGACGCCCGAGATCCCGCAGCCTGGGCCGGCGACGCGCTCTTCCTGCCGCCGACGCGCACCGCCTTCCGCAAGCTGCAGAGCCTCGGCTTCACCGAGGCGCTGCGCGCCACCACCGATGCCGCCGGCCTCTACACCTTCTGGGATTACCAGGCCGGTGCCTGGCAGCGGAACAACGGCATCCGCATCGACCACCTCCTGCTCTCGCCGCAGGCGGCCGACAGGCTCGGCGCCGTCTCGATCGCCAAGCACGTCCGCGGCTGGGACAAGGCCTCGGACCATGTCCCGGTGCTGATCGAGCTGAACTGAGGCCTCGGCACACCTATTCCGGCGAGCCGCGCCTGACGCCGTCCTTGATGAACACCCGGAACGGTGTCGTGCCGCTGGCGCTGCCATCGGCCGAGCGCCAGCGGCCATTGCTGCAGAGCACGCCACCTTGCGCCTCGGTCGCCTCGAACTCGATCAGGTTGTGATAGGTCGTGCCATCAGGCTCGACCGCCCGGAAGCGTGTGCTGCATTTGCCGCCAACGACGACCGGGTCGTAGTCGTGGATCATGATGCCGCCGCCGCCAGTGCTCGGGAACGGGTTGGTCAGCGGCGGCCAGTCCTCGAAGCGCTCCTGCGCGCCCGCGCCGTGGATGGCGAGCACCGCGAAGGCGGCGATGAAGCTGAGGCGTGCGGTATGACGCATGGCGGAAGCTCCGAGGTTCGATACCTCGGCTACTTCGGCCTCCAGACGCTGGATGCAGTCAGCGCCGCTCGGCGCGCACGTGCTGGCGCTCGACCAGGGCCAACGCCGCCGTCCGGTCGCTCGCGCTCGCATTGGCGAAAGCGGCGTCGTAGCGCTCGACGATCCAGCCTTCGCGGGCGATGTCGGCGCCCTCGCGAGCCAGCGCCAGCCACATCAGCCCCATGATCGGGTGGCGCGGCACGCCGTCGCCGCCGCGCAGCAGCATGTCGCCGAAGACGGCGCGTGCCGGGGCATGGCCCTTCTCGGCCGCGAGCTTCATCCAGCGCGCCGCCTGGCGCGGGTCGCGCGAGACGCCGGTGCCGTTGAGATAGAGCCGGGCGAGATTGTACTGGCCGTCCGGGTCGCCGAAATAGGAGGCGGCGTAGTGGAACATGTCGAAGGCGCGATCGGGGTTGGGCTTCACATAGGTGCCCTTGATCCCGTCGAGGAAATAGCCGCCGAGCGCGACGAAGGCAGCCGAGACGATACGCCCGTCCGAAGTGCCGGGAACCTCGTCGGCATTCTCGTCCGCGATCTTCGAGAAATACTCGAAGGCCTTGAGATCGTTCGTGGGAACGCCGTCGCCGCTGGCGTAGACGCGGCCCAGCTTGAACTGCGCGGCGAGATGGCCCTGCGCCGCGGCGTATTCGAGCGCCCGCACGGCGCCGGCCTGATCGCCCGCGGTCGAATCGCGCATCCACGCCTTCAGCGCGTCGCGGGCGCTGCTGAACGGGGCTATCGGCAAGGCGGTGTGGGCGGCCGGCCCGCTCGGGGCCGGCGCGATCGCGCCACGCCCGGGAGCAAGCGGCGCGGGCGCGGCGCGGCTCTCCACCTCCGGCTCCGGCAGGGCGGCGCCGGGAATCGGGAGCGGCGGCAGCGGCACGCGCTCCACGGCCGCGTTCTGCGCCCAGGCTGCCTGCTGGCAGCCCAGAGCAAGCAACGCTCCGGCAATGATGGCCTCAGATATCCGCATAGCACTGTGTCTCGGCTGCGCCTCCCGGATGGGTGACGGCGCCGCCCTTGGCGGATCCGACCGTCTGCGCGTATTTCCAAAGCGCGCCCGACCGGTAGTCTGTCTGGCGCGGCGTCCAGGCCTTACGACGCTCTTCAAGTTCGGCATCAGAAAGGCGGACTGCAAGCTTTCCTGTGATGGCGTCGAGCTCGATGATGTCCCCGTCGCGGATCAGGCCGATCGGCCCGCCG
>PNLY01000151.1 GCA_013823325.1 Methylobacterium sp. | reverse complement strand
ACGCCTCGGCCAATGGCGGCGGCCGCGCCGGCATCATCGAGACGACCTTCAAGGAAGAGTGCGAGACCGACCTGTTCGGCGAGCAGGTCGTGCTCTGCGGCGGCCTGGTCGAGCTGATCAAGGCCGGCTACGAGACGCTGACCGAGGCTGGCTACGCTCCCGAGATGGCCTATTTCGAGTGCCTCCACGAGGTGAAGCTGATCGTCGACCTCATCTATGAGGGCGGCATCGCCAACATGAACTACTCGATCTCGAACACCGCCGAGTATGGCGAGTACGTCACCGGCCCGCGGATCATCACCGCCGAGACCAAGGCCGAGATGAAGCGCGTGCTCAGCGACATCCAGTCGGGCAAGTTCACCCGCGACTGGATGCTGGAGAACAAGGTCAACCAGACCTCGTTCAAGGCGACCCGCGCCCGCTATGCCGCCCATCCGATCGAGGAAGTCGGCGCCAAGCTGCGCGACATGATGCCCTGGATCAAGGCCAAGGCCCTGGTCGACAAGACCAAGAACTGAGGATTGATCCACGGTTCTTTGTTTCGCGACGGCCCGGCTGCCGCCGGGCCTTTGGGATCAAGGCGAAGGCGCTGGTCGACAAGACCAAGAACTGAGGATTGATCCACGGTTCTTTGTGTCGCGACGGCCCGGCTGCCGCCAGGCCTTTGAGATCAAGGCGAAGGCGCTGGTCGACAAGACCAAGAGCTGACGCAGGCGCCGGGCTTCGCACACAGAGTCAATGCTGTGCGAAGATAATTCCAGAAGCACTTGCAACTGCTTGAAATCCAAGGGAACGGGCGCCTCAGAGGGCGCCCGTTTCGCGTTGGAGGAACCCGTCACGGGAACCGCGCCCGGTGGCGGGCGTTGATGCTCCAGTCAATACATGCAGGAGCGTGCGATGACCGGCCAGGAGGAACTAAGACAGAGGGCGATGGAACGGCTGCATCAGCGCCATACCCGCCATGGGCTCGCCGATGTCGCCAAGCCGGTGTCGTGGGAGGATCAGCTGCCGATCCTGCTCCTGGGTGGATTTCTCGCCGTGACCCTGCTGGCGAGCGTGCTGCTGCGCGCTGTCGGAGGCTGATGGCGAAGGACCAGACGGAGGCCGTCATGCAAGACGACGTCAAGGTGCGCGAAGCGCGCGTCCCGGAGAAGGGCGGTGAGCCGATCCCGCCGATGCGTGCCGATGTCCACTCCGACGCCGAGCCGGCGGTCGAGACCCCGGTGGAGGCACGGCAAGGCTTTCTCGACCGGCCCGTGCTGGTCGTCCTGGTTGCCGGACTGGCGCTGGCGATCGTCGGCTGGATCGTTGCGGAAATGTGGGCGTACTGAGCCGACTCATCGACTTGTCCCAGACGAAAGATTGTTCCGACGAGACCAACCAACGCTGAACAGATGGAGGCGATGATGACACCGATCCGATCGATGCCTGCGTCCCAGTGGTTTCAGTTCAAGGCAGCGCATCTGGCGCTGGGCGCTTCCTTTGTCCTGCTGACAATGATCGTCCTCGATCTGCTGTAGGCGATCGCGGCACCAGCGCTGGCGCGAGGCAGGCCAAAGGCCCAGGCCGCCGCGCCGGCCCTGTCTTGGGTGCCGGAGATGGCTGGGATGTCGCAATTCTCGGTGAGCAAGCTGCTCGACAGCGAGATCGTCCTGGTGCGCGACGTCGTCTGCTCCGGCGAGTGCCGGCATCGTAATGGCGAGGAATGCGCGCTCGCCACCCATCTGGTCTTTCCCTATCGCGGCATCTTCATGCGCCATCTCGGGCGCGATGACGCGGTCGCGGAGAGCAACCAGGTCCTGTTGTTCAATCCGCATGAGGGCTACCAGGTCAGCCATCCGGTTCCAGGTGGCGATGCCTGTCTGGACATCCGCCTTAGCGACGACACGCTGCACGAGCTTGTGCCTCCCGAACTGCTTCGCAGGGGCACGAGCGCCTTCCGGATGCAGCGGCGCCGGATCGACCCGCGGGCGCAGGCGCTCGCCGCCCTGCTGCGGCACAGCCTGCAGCGTGGCGTCGCCGAGCCGCTGGAAGCGGAGACCTTGGCGCTGACCTTGGTGCGGCGCGCCCTGGGCGAGCGGACATCGCATACTGCCGGCGCTTCGGCTGGCCGGCGCAAGCTGGTCGACCGGGCCAAGCTGGCGATGGCCTCCGATCTTGCCCGGCGCTGGACGTTGGCCGAGATCGCGAGGGAGGTCGGCGTCTCGCCGGTCTATCTCACGCAGGTCTTCGCTCAGGTCGAAGCCGTGCCGCTCTATCGCTATCACTTGCGCCTGCGGCTGGCGCGGGCACTCGACCTGCTCGGCGATTATGACGACCTGACCCAGCTCGGGCTCGAGCTCGGTTTCTCCAGCCACAGCCATTTCAGCGCGGCCTTCCGGCAGGCCTATGGCCGCACGCCAGCGGAGTTCCAGCGCTCGCTCGATCTCCGCTGACAGAAGCTGTCACTGATCGCTAAAGATTCTGACAGCAGCTGTCAGCTGGCGGGTGTCTTGTTCCGTCTCACAACGACGGAGACAGGTCATGATCAGCTTCATCATCGGATCGGCCAAGCCTGTGCTCGCAATGTTCGACATGCTTGGCCGGTTTCTCGGCACGTTCGACCATTGGCTGCAGTCGCGGCGCGACTATCGCACCCTCTGCGACATGAGCGAACGCGACCTGCGCGATCTCGGACTTCGCGACAGCGATCTGCGCGATGCGACGGCGGCGCCATTCTTCGGCGATCCGACCGGAATCATCTCGCTGCGCGCCGAGGAGCGGCGGGGCCGGGCGGGCGGCGAAAGCGTCGACGAGGTGCTGCGCGGCCTGAGTGCCGGTGCCTCGGTTCAACCCGAGCGGATCGCTAAAGAATCCGACAGCGCGGAGGCGGGCCGGGTGGTCTTTCTGAGGGCGGCCGAATGAGCGGCCCGCGAGAAGGAGGAAGGCCATGAGTGGAACCTGCGCAGCCTGCGATTGCGAGCTCGACGAGAGCCCGATCAAGGTCACGATCGGCGGTAACATCGTCGAGGTCTGCTGCGAGGATTGCGCCCAGGCGCTGCGGGAGGCGGATGCCTCGCAGGCGCAGAGCGGCAGCTAGCCTGCTGCAAAAGAACGAGCCGGCCGCGGAAGCGGCCGGCTCCTCGATTCTGATCGAGATCAGAAGGTGACGTGGTCCTTGATCTCGGCCTCGACGTTGGAGGGCAGCACGCTGCGCTTCACCAGATCGTCGAAGTTCTTGAACTTGGCCTTGGCGCGCTCCTCGATGATCTTCTTGGAGCGGGCCTCGCCGATGCCCTTGAGCTGCTCCAGCTCGGCGGCGCTGGCGGTGTTGATGTTGACCTTCTTGGCCTGGGTCTGGGTCGCGGCGGGCGCAGCCGGTTTCGCGGCAGGGGCCGCGGGGGCGGCAGGCGTGGTCACGGGCGCAGCCGGCTTGGCCGGAGTGGTGGGCTGGGTCGCGGTCTGTGCAAGGGCCGGGCCGGCGGCGAGGGCGAGCGCGGCGAGACCGATAGCGAAACGAGACATCGTCATGGCTTGGACTCCTGTTAAGTCCTGCCCGGAGGAGCTGAACTGCGCGGATGCCGGGCCATCCACGCCGCCGCGCCGGTTGCGAACCGGAAGATCCGGTCCAGGCGCGATGGCTGGACTTTCGGCCGGCGCGGCTGAACGCGATCTGAGGCGAGCGTTCAGCTGGCGTTGTGCTTTCCGTCGGGTTTTCGCCGCTATTTACCGGCGAACCGCAGCATGTATTCGGAGAAGCGACCGGCACCGTAGATCAGGCCGAAGCCCCAGGCGAAGGACGCCGCGAAATTCGCGATCTGGAAGGGCCAGAACGGCATCTTGACGATGCCGGCGACGAGCGCGACCACCGCCCGGATCGGGCCGAAGAAATGGCCGATCGCGACGCCGAGCACGCCCCATTTCTCGAAGAAGTCGTGGCCGCGCTGGAGCAAGGCAGGGTTATTGCGCAGCGGCCAGTGGTCGCCGACACGGGGGCCCAGCACGAGGCCGGCCCAATAGGAAATCCAGAAGCCGGAGGCGGCGCCGAGCGCCGCGGCGAGCGAGAGCGGCACGAGGTTGAGGCCTGAGGCGCCGGCGATCGCGCCGAAGGCGGTGAAGAATACCGTGGCCGGCACCAGCCAGGACAGGATCGCGACGCATTCGGCGAAAGCGATGAGGAAGACCATCGGCGCGGCCCAATACTGGTTGACGCGCATGAACGCGACGAGCTCGTGCATCCATTGCTCAAGCTGGGGCATCATGGGGCGGCGATTCCTCCTGTGGTCAGGCCAGCGATAGAGCAGAAGCGTCGACTTTTCGCTACCAGCCGGCGAGCTGGCAAGACCGGATGCCGCGGACGGGTTGCCTTCGCGATCCGATCGCCTAGTGTCGCGGCGAACGGAAATAAGCCGCGCGCGTCGGAAGACTAGCGACGGCAGGGGACGGGATATCCATGGAGTCCAAGGTCAGCCCGCCCGGTGACAAGGGCGCGGCAGGAGAGCAGCCGGCGGTCAGGCTCGCCGGCATCGACATCACCTTCCATCTCAAGGGCGGCAGCCGCTACCAGGCGGTGAAGGGCATCGATCTTTCGGTGGCGGCGGGCGAGTTCGTCTCGGTGGTGGGCCCGACGGGCTGCGGCAAGTCGACCTTGCTCAACGCCGCTGCCGGCCTGCTGACGCCGTCGGCCGGCAAGGTTTCGATCTTCGGCCAGCCGCTGGCCGGCCTCAACCGCCGCGCCGGCTATCTCTTCCAGCAGGACGCGCTGATGCCGTGGAAGACGGCGCTCGACAACGTCAAGGTGGCGCTGGAGCCGATGGGCGTCTCCGATGCCGAGGCGGACAAGCGGGCGCGCGACTGGCTCGGGCGGGTCGGCCTGCGCGCCTTCGTCGAGCGCTACCCGCACATGCTCTCGGGCGGCCAGCGCAAGCGCGTGGCCCTCGCCCAGATGCTGATCCGCGATCCCGAGATCCTGCTGATGGACGAACCCTTCGGGCCGCTCGATGCGCAGACCCGGCAGATCATGGGCAATCTCCTGCTCGACCTCTGGAGCCGGGACCGCAAGGCGCTGATCTTCGTGACGCACGATCTCGAGGAGGCGATCGCGCTCTCCGACCGCGTGGTGGTGATGACGGCCGGCCCGGCCGCAGGCATCGTCGCGGACTATCATGTGCCGCTGGCACGGCCGCGGGACATCGCCGAGATCAGGCTGGAGAAGGCCTTCCACGAGATCCATCGCGATATCTGGGCCTCGCTACGCGTCGAGGTGCAGAAGGCTTACGCCATGGGCGAGGGCAAGGAACTGGTCGAGGGAGCCTCGTCATGAACCGCGTCAAGCTCCTCTCGCTCCAAGTCCTGGTCATGATCGTCTTCTTAGGCATCTGGCATGTCGTCACCACCACCAGCCTGTTCGGCGACATCAAGACGACGCAGTTCTTCTTCTCGACGCCGGCCGACGTGCTGGCGCGGACCTGGAAGCAGCTCACCGGGGCAGACATCTACTGGCATCTCGGCATCACCCTGACCGAGACGGTGCTGGCCTTCGTGATTGGCTCGGCCGCCGGCATCTTCTTCGGCTTCGCCTTCGCCCGGAACGAACTGCTGGCGGCGGTGTTCGATCCCTATATCAAGGCGGCGAACGCCTTGCCGCGCGTCGTGCTGGCGCCGATCTTCGCGCTCTGGTTCGGTCTCGGCATCTGGTCGAAGGTGGCGCTCGGCTTCACGCTGGTGTTCTTCATCGTCTTCTTCAACGTCTACCAGGGCGTGCGCGAGGTCTCGCCGACGGTGCTGGCCAATGCCCGCATGCTCGGCATGAACGAGCGTCAGCTCTTCCGCCATGTCTACTGGCCCTCAGCCCTGACCTGGATGTTCTCATCCCTCCACACCTCGGTCGGCTTCGCGCTGGTAGGCGCCGTGGTCGGCGAATATCTCGGCTCGTCAGCGGGGCTCGGCTACAAGATCCATGAGGCCGAGAGTGTCTTCGACGTCACCGGCGTGTTCTCGGGCATGCTGATCCTGGCGATCTTCGTGATCGTGATCGACGCGCTGGTGACGATGGTCGAGAACCGGCTTCTCGTCTGGCGGCCGGGACAGAGCAGTACGACGACGACCTAGCCCGGATGGGCACGCTTGCCTCTGCGAATGGACCGGTCGGGGCCGGCCGGCGCGCGTTCGATCAGCTGCAGCATAGCGAGCGCGGCGGGGGCCAGAGCCTCGGCTGGCAAGGTCACTGCATGCAGGGTGCGGCGAAGCGGCGGTTCCAGCGGCAAGGTGGTGATCCCGACGTCGTCATCGATGGCGAGCTCGGGCATGATGGTCAGCCCTAGACCCTCGCGCACCATGCCGAGCAGGGTGGCATTGTCGCGAACCAGGCAGATGACCTCCGGATGGCTCGCCGCTGCCGCCAGCAGCTCCTGGATCAGCGTCTCGCAGCCGCCGCCGGAGAGCAGCATGCGCTGCCCGTCGAGCGCCTTCAGCGGCAGGGTGCGATGCGATGCCAGCGGGTGGTCCGTCGGCAGTACCGCGAGATAGTCATCTGAATGGACCGGTCGGGCCGCGAGCTCGGGATGGGTGCGGCTGGTGATGCCGATCTCGACGATGCCGGCCTGGACCCAGCCCGTCACCTCGGGGTCGGTCCCCTCATAAAGCGTCACGGCGATGCGCGGGTGCTCGGCGCGCAGGAGCCGCAGCCAGCCGGGCAACAGCCTGATGGCTGCGCTCTGGACGACGCCGATCCGCACAGTGCCGCTCAATTCTTCGATAGATTCGGCGCAGCTCGCCAGCCGCGATACCGCGGCAAGCGCGGCCCGCGCCTCGACGAGCGCCCTGTTTCCGGCCGCGGTCAGGGCTGGCTGGTTGCGACCACGCAGCAGCAGCTTCGTGCCGAGCGCCCGCTCCAGCCCGCCAATCGCCTGGCTGACGGCGGATTGCGACAGGCACAGCCTGTCTGCCGCCGCGGTGAAGCCGCCGTGCTCCGCCACGCCGATGAAACAGCGCAGCTGGATCAGGCTGACATTAGGAAACATGATGTTGGCCGATCATATCAATTAATTGGACTGATAACCGGCAAGTTCCTACCCCGGCTCGCCCATGCGACTCAAGCGAGGACTGGACCGAGATGAACGACACCCCAGCCGAGAGGCTGACCGTGGGCCTCGCCCAGATCGCACCCGTCTGGCTCGACCGGGCGCGGACGCTCGACAAGGTCGTCGCCTGGATCGAGCGTGCCGCGCAGGCAGGCTGCGGCTTCGTCGCCTTCGGGGAAGCGCTGGCGCCAGGCTATCCCTTCTGGATCGAGCATACCGACGGCGCGCGTTTCGAATCGTCACTCCAGAAGGAGATCCACGCGCACTATCTCGACCAGGCCGTGCAAGTGGAGGCCGGCCATCTCGATCCGGTTTGTGCGGCGGCGGCGCGAGGCGGCATTGCGGTCATGCTCGGGATCATCGAGCGTCCAGCCGATCGCGGCGGGCACAGCGTGTACTGTTCCCGTGTCCACATCGGTGCGGATGGCAAGATCGCCTCGATCCACCGCAAACTGATGCCGACCTATGAAGAGCGGCTGAGCTGGGCGCCGGGAGACGGGCACGGCCTGCAGGTGCACCGAGTCGGCCCCTTCACGGTCGGCGGGCTGAACTGCTTCGAGAACTGGATGCCGTTGTCGCGGGCCGCTCTCTACGCGCAAGGCGAGGACCTACACGTCGCGCTCTGGCCCGGGAACCTCCGCAACACCGAGGGAACCACCCGCTTCCTGGCGCGCGAGGGACGCAGCTATGTCCTGGCGGTGTCGGGACTGATGCGCAGGCAGGATGTGCCGGCTGGCAGCCCCGCCGGTGCCATGCTGGCAAGCTGCCCCGACATGCTGGCCGATGGCGGCTCCTGTATCACCGGGCCCGACGGCAATTGGCTGGTCGAGCCGGTGACTGGACGCGAGGAGCTTCTGGTCGCGACCCTCGACCATCGCGAGGTCCGGCGCGAACGGCAGAACTTCGACCAGGCTGGACATTACGCGCGCCCGGACGTGACGCGTCTTGTCGTCAACCGACAGCGCCAGAGCATCGCCTCTTTCCTGGACCAGCCGATGCCGTAGATCGTCGGGGTCGGGGAAGCAGCTGACGACCTAACGTAAGCTTCGCTTGATTCGACGCACGAACGAGCGCCATGCTCGCCTTTCCATCATCGGGGGCGGTCATGGAACTCGATGTCTGCGATCGCATCACGGCCGATCCGACGCCAGGTGACATCATCCGCGCGATCGACCAGCGCGGCGATGATCCCGATTGGTTCATCAACCTCTCCGACGATGACGGCTATGTCGAAGCGGAGCGGGAGGGCAGCCGCTTCCGGCTGGCCTATCATTCGGGCAAGGCCTGCTTCGACGCCGCCGAGACGGTCGATGCCGCGACGCTGAAGCGGATCCTGCTCGCCTATCGCGGCGGCGATAAAAGCTGGCGCGGCAAGCTGGCCTGGCAGCGCAAGGTGTCGCCAGCCAAGGCGGCCGAGGCGAGAGGCGAGCCGCCAACCTGGGCGATCGTGGCGGTCGTCGCCTCGCTTGCGCTGATCTTCGTGACTGCGGAGGTGCTGCCGGAGAGCTGGCTGGAACGATTGCCTTTCGCCGGGACGACCTTCGGCGCGATCCTGCTGATCGCGCTGCCGATGGTGGTGATGGTCGGCGCAATGATCCTCAATGCCGTCCTCAAGGTCCGCCGCGCCAGCAATTGGGCGCAGGCGCCGGGGCGCATCATCCGCTCGCAGATGGGGGTGCGGCGCCCGCCTGAAGGCAACGAGATCGGCACCGTCGTCAATGTTCCCGCCGTGACCTATTCCTTCTCAGTCGGCGGGGTGACCTATCAGGGCACGCGCGTCAGCCTCGGCGACATCAGCGGCAAATATGCGCAGGAGGCGCTGGCGCGCTATCCCGCGGGCACGAGCGTGACCGTCTATTACGATCCAGCCGATCCTAGCGACTCCGTGTTGGAGCGCGAGGCGCCGAAGGGCGCGGTCAAGGGCTGCGGCCTCGCCCTGCTGGTCTTCGCGCTGCTCGTTTGGGGGCTCTACTGGGTGGGTACCGAAGGTGCCGAAGCCCTCAAGGTGCGCATGCCGGATGCCGATGTTCCGGTGATGCTGTTCGCCGCGCTGTTCGGCGGCGCGGCGTTGCTGTTCTTCGTCGGGCACAAGCGCTATCTCGCCCGCGCCAATGCCTGGCCTGTGACACCCGGCGAGGTCGTCTCCAGCACTGTCGAACAGCGCGGCTCGACGGAGAACGGCAAGACGCGCACGATCTATCTGCCCATCATCGAGTTCGCCTACACCGTCGACGGCAACCGCCTGCACAGCCGGCAGGTCAAGTTCGGCCTGGAGATCTCAGGGTCGGAGAGCTTGGCGCGGGGCATCGCCGATCGCTATCCGGCCGGCGCACCGGTCGAGGTCCATTACGATCCGCAGGACCCATCGAATGCGGCGCTCGAGAACCCTACGGGAACGAACTGGATCCTGCTCGGCGTCGCGCTCGCCTGCTTTGCCATCGCGCTCTATGCGAGCCGCGTTTTCCGCTAGCCCGGTTCGTCCGCGCTCTTTTCGCCCGGCGAGGCTGCGAGCAGGCGTATCAGCTCGGCATAGCGCGGCATCAGCTCCTCGCGCCGCTGCATGTCGCGGTCGAACTGCTCCTGTTTGTCGGCCACGCTGCTCCCGTCCTGTGGTGCGGCGCTGCCCTGGAACATCTCGTCGAGCGCCTGGGCCATGGTCCGGTCGCTGAGCCAGACGAGCTCCTGCTGAAGCGCCGTGTATTCCGTCATCAGCTTGACGCGCTTTTCGACCCAGCTCGGCTCGACCGGATCGCCGGCGCCAGCTTCTGGTGTCTGCGCAGCGGCGCTGCCCTGGGCGAGGGCGGCGCGGGCCTGGTCGGAGAGGTCGAGGATGACGGCGTCGTCGCGATCGGACGTTGCCGAGGTCGTGGCGGCAGGCGAAGAGCTTGTCCTGTCCGGAGCGGGCACGCCTGCCGAGGGCGCGCTGTGCGGGAGTTCATAGGGGGAAGGCGCAGTCCGGGCCGCTACTGCGTCCACCATGACCGTCTCCTGTTTCGTCCGTTCTGGTCGAAAGCCGTCGTCGAGGCGTCGTCGGGAGTCACCGCATCCAGCCAATCTGAAAGCCGGGTCTTAACAAG
>PNLY01000150.1 GCA_013823325.1 Methylobacterium sp. | reverse complement strand
AAATGGCGCTGGCCGAGCACGCGCTTGGCAGCCTCGCGCACGGTGGCGAAAGCCGGCACCAGCAAGTCGTCGAGCTTGGCGCCGTCGGCGAGCTGCTGCTTGAAGGTTTCGGTGCGGGCGCGAAGAGCCTCGTCGGAGAGCTGGGACACCTCGGCTTCGAGCGCGTTGATCGCAGCGACGCGGGGTTGGTAGCCCTTCACCCGCCGATCATTCGACGAGCCGAAGAGTTTCTTTGCAAGCGCGCCAAGCATGTCTGGCCTTTCAATGGCGAATCCGGCCGGCGCAGACCGCGCAGCCGAAGCGGTAACCTCTAGAATTCACGCGCGTGTTTAGACGGGCGCGGGCGCGTGGTCCAGCACGCGCTTGTCCGCGCGCATGTGGGGTCCGGCGGGGTCGGTTCCAAGAGGCGAGGGCCATGGCCCAGGCGCCCTGCGGCGGATTGAACCAGCCGAGCCGGCTCGCGTTGATGTGCGAAGCCCCGTCTTGCCAAGGCTTCGTTCTGCTGGCACTCAGCCGGCGAGATCGATCTCCGCGCCGTCCAGTTTGAAAGGCCGCACCGATGTTGCCCTCCCGTCTCGCCATGCTGTCGCTTGGCTTCGTGCTGGCCGCCGTGCCGGCCTTCGCGCAGCAGGACAAGCCCGTCGCCAAGGTCGACGGCATCACCATCACCGAGGGCGACCTCAAGCTGGCCGAGGAGGATCTCGGCGAGCGCACCGCGCAGATGCCGGACGATCGCAAGCGCGAGGAGGTCATCAACTATCTGGTCGACCTCAAGCTCGGTGCCAAGGCTGCGGCCGCCGCCAAGGTCGGCGAGGGGCCGGACTTCGCCAAGCGCCTCGCCTATAATCGCGACAAGCTGCTGCTCGACGAGTACCTGACGACCGAAGCGAAGAAGGCGGCGACGCCCGAAGCGGCGAAGAAGCTGTTCGACGACACCGTCAAGGCGATGAAACCCGAAGAAGAGGTCCATGCCCGCCATATCCTGGTGCCCGAGGAGGCGCAGGCCAAGGCGGCCCTGGAGCGGCTGAAGAAGGGCGAGGATTTCGCCAAGGTCGCGGCCGAGCTCTCCAAGGATCCGGGCTCGGGCAAGGAAGGCGGCGATCTCGGCTGGTTCGCGAAGGACCGCATGGTGCCGGAATTCGCGGAGGCGGCCTTCAAGCTCGACAAGGGCCAGCTCTCCGAGCCGGTGAAGAGCCAGTTCGGCTGGCACGTCATCAAGGTCGAGGACAAGCGCACCAAGCCGCTGCCGAGCTTCGACGAGGTCAAGCCGCAGATCGACCAGTACCTGGTCCGCAAGGCGCAGCAGGACATCATCGTCGGGCTGCGCGACAAGGCCAAGGTCGAGCGCCTCGACAAGCCCGCTGCGCCGGCCACGCCTGCGCCGGCGACCCCGGCTCCGGCCGAGCCGAAGAAGCCCTGATCGGGCCGCGATTTTCATCGTAACGTCGTGATGCGCCCGGGCCATGCCCGGGCGTTTGCTTTTGCAGGGGCTTCGACTCTTGTCTTCGCCCCGCCGCTGCGGCACATCGGGCCAACCCTACGAGGAGGCGCATGATGGCCGGCAAGGATGTTCCCGTTTCTCCGCTCGCGCCCAAGCGCCAGCCCAAGGTCCCGGCCGTGCCGGGCGTGCGCTTCGCCACCGCCGAGGCCGGCATCCGCTACAAGGGCCGCACCGACGTGCTGCTCGTCCTGCTCGAAGAGGGCTCGCAGGTCGCGGGCGTCTTCACCCGCTCTAAATGCCCGTCGGCGCCGGTCGACTGGTGCCGGGAGAACCTGGCGCAGGGCAAGGCTCGCGCCATCGTCGTCAATTCCGGCAACGCCAACGCCTTCACCGGCCTGAAAGGCCGCGACTCGGTCGCTCTGACAGCGAAGATCGCGGCCAAGGCTGCGGGCTGCAAGCCCGAGGAGGTCTTCATCGCCTCGACCGGCGTGATCGGCGAGCCGCTCGATGCGACGAAGTTCGAGGGCGTGCTGGCCGATTGCGCCAAGCGGGCCGCGGACGGTCCCTGGCTTGACGCCGCCAAGGCGATCATGACCACCGACACCTTCCCGAAGGCGGTCTCGCGCAAGGCCAAGATCGACGGCCATGAGGTCGTCATCGCCGGCATCGCCAAGGGCGCCGGCATGATCGCGCCGGACATGGCGACGATGCTCTCCTTCGTCTTCACCGATGCGCCGATCGCGGCTCCCGTGCTGCAGGCGCTGCTCTCGAAGGGCGTCAAGGGCTCGTTCAACGCGATCACGGTCGACAGCGACACCTCGACCTCCGACACCTTGATGCTGTTCTCGACGGGCAAGGCCAGGGCACGCGGCGTGCCGGAGATCACCGACCCCAGCGATGCCCGGCTCTCCGGTTTCAAGCGGGCGCTGAACGCGCTCTTGCTCGAGCTCTCGCATCTGGTCTGCAAGGACGGCGAGGGCGCCCGCAAATTCGTCGAGGTCCGCGTCGTCGGGGCACAGTCGGCGCGCTCGGCCAAGAAGGTCGCGCTCTCGATCGCCAATTCGCCGCTGGTCAAGACCGCGGTCGCCGGCGAGGACGCCAATTGGGGCCGCATCGTCATGGCGGTCGGCAAGGCCGGCGAGCCGGCCGATCGCGACCGCCTCGACATCTCCTTCGGCGCGATCAAGGTGGCTGAAGCGGGCGCGCGCGCCGCGTCCTATGACGAGCAGGCCGTCTCCGACTACATGAAAGGCGAGCACATCGTCGTCACCGCCGATCTCGGCCTCGGCCGCGGCAAGGCCACCGTCTGGACCTGCGACCTGACCAAGGCCTATGTCGAGATCAACGGCGACTATCGCTCCTGAGTCCTCGGGACCCTCGGGACCGAGCAAGAGCTTCATCGTCGGCAATCTTGCTGCCTCCTCCTTCCTCTGGGGAAGTAGCTACCTGTTCATCAAGCTGATGGCGGGCGATGTCGCTCCCTGGGCGATCGCCGCCGGCCGCGGCCTGCTTGGTGCGACGACGCTGGCGCTCTTTGTCGCGGCGCGCGGCCAGAGCCCACTGCCGCGCCGTCACGAGCTCCGGCACTGGCTGGTGCTCGGCACGACCAATGGCTGGCTGCCGAACGTGCTCGTCGCCTATGCGCTGATCCAGCTCGCCAGCGGGCCGGCGGCGATGATCCAGGCGGCGGGACCGCTGGTCACGGCCTTGTTTGCGCATGTCCTGTTCTCGGAGGAGCGTCTGGGCCGGCGCCGGCTCCTCGGCATCCTCATCGGCATGGCTGGCGTCGCCATCCTAATCGGGCCGCGCCTGGCCGAGGGCGGCGGTACGGCGCTCAGCCTGCTCGCCATGGTCGGTGCGACGCTGTCCTACAGCTGCGCCAATCTCTATACGCGCGCGGTGCCGCCGCGAGCCGGCGATCCGATCCGGCTGGCGCTGGGCCAGCAGATGGTCTCGGGCACCGGAGCGCTGCTGTTGACACTGATCTTCTCGGGCTGGGGGGCGCTCGGGGCCCTTGCACCGCATTGGCAGGCCGTGCTGGCGCTCGGCGTGTTCGCGACGGCATTGCCGGTGACGTTCTTCATGCGATTGATCCGCGCTGCCGGGCCGACCCGGGCGGCGATGACCGGCTATCTCGTTCCCGCGGTCGCTGCCGCCATGGGTGTACTGGTCCTCGGCGAAACGCTGGAGTTGCGGCAGATCATCGGAGGTTGCATCATCCTCGCAGGCGTCTTCCTGGTCTCGACGGCGCCGGCGGGGGGACGTGCCAGATGATGAGGATAGCCTGCGTGCTGGGTCTTGCGGCCCTGTTGGGAGCCTGTGTCGCGCAGGGGCCGTCATCGCCGACGGCACCCTCCTTCTCGGCCGAGGAGGCGGCCTTCATCCGGAAAACCGGGACCGGCGTGATCGAGGGCCACGCCTTCAGGACACGCTCCAAGGGACAGGTCGTCAATGCCGCCGGCGAGGTCGTCCGGCTGATCCCGGCGACGGCCTATGCCCGCGAGCGCTTCAATCGCGTCTTCGGCAAGACCAAATTCCTGCCACACTGGCGCTATCCGAACGAGCAGGTCGATCCGCGCTATGCCGAGTTCACCCGCACGACCAAGACGACGGCGCGAGGGAAGTTCAGCTTCGACAAGGTTGCGCCCGGCACCTATTTCGTCTCGACCCAGGTGATCTGGGGCGAGGAGGATCAGGTTTTCCGCGAGGGCGGCACGGTCTATGACGAGATCACGCTGACCGGCAAGGAAACCGAGCCGGTCGAGGTCATCCTCTCGGGACATTAGCTTTTCGTGAAACTGCTGCTCGTCGTCGCCTGCGCGCTGGTCGATTCCGACAATCGCGTGCTCGTCACCCAACGTCCCGAGGGCAAGGCCCTGGCGGGCTTGTGGGAGTTTCCCGGCGGCAAGCTCGAAGCCGGGGAACGACCGGAGCCGGCGCTGATCCGCGAGCTCGCCGAGGAACTCGGCATCGAGGTCAAGGAAGCTTGCCTCGCGCCGCTGACCTTCGCCAGCTACGCCTATCCCGAGTTCCACCTCTTGATGCCGCTCTATATCTGCCGGCGCTGGGAGGGGACGGTGATGTCGCGCGAGGGGCAGGCGTTGAAATGGGTCCGCCCCGGCAAGCTGCGCGACCTCGCCATGCCGCCGGCCGACGAGCCGCTGATCCCGCCGCTGGTGGATCTGCTGGGGGCGTAGGCGGCTGCAGTCGCTGCCTCTGCCGTCATGGTCGGGCTTGTCCCGACCATCTCCGTCTTTGCTGGTCGAGACCTGAGTTCAGTTCAAGACGTGGATGCTCGCCACAAGGGCGAGCACGACGTCGAGGTTCTCTGAGGAAATTCCTGCCGCTCAGCGCGGCAGGATGGTCTCGCCCATCAGGTGCTTGTCGATCGCGTGCGCCATCTGGCGGCCCTCGCGGATCGCCCAGACCACCAGCGACTGGCCGCGGCGCATGTCGCCGGCGGCGAAGACCTTCTCGACCGAGGTCTTGTAGGCCAGCATGTTGGCCTCGACATTGCCGCGCCCGTCGAGCTTGACGCCGAGCTTGGCGAGAAGCCCGTCATGCACCGGCGAGACGAAGCCCATGGCGAGCAGGACGAGATCGGCCTTGAGCTGGAACTCGCTGCCCTCGATCGGCTTGAACTGGGCATCGACCCTGGCGCAGTGCAGCGTCTTCACCTTGCCGTTCTCGCCGGTGAACTTGACGGTGCCGACGGCGAAGTCGCGCTCGGCGCCTTCCTCATGGCTGGAGGAGGTCCGCAGCTTCAGCGGCCAGTTCGGCCAGGTCAGCTGCTTGTTCTCCTTCTCCGGCGGCTGCGGCATGATCTCGAGCTGGGTGACCGAGAGCGCGCCCTGGCGCACCGAGGTGCCGATGCAGTCGGAGCCGGTGTCGCCGCCGCCGATGACGACGACATGCTTGCCGCCGGCGAGGATCGGCCGGGCGTTGCCGGTGGTGTCAGGCTCGCCGCCATTGCGGCGGTTCTGCTGCGGCAGGAAGTCCATGGCGAACTGGACGCCGTCGAGGTCGCGGCCTTCGATCGGCAGGTCGCGCGGCTTTTCGGCGCCGCCGGTCAGGCCGACGGCGTCATACTGGGCGAGCAGCTCCTGCGGATCGATGTCGACGCCGACATTGACGCCGTAATGGAAGACGACGCCTTCCGCCTCCATCTGCTTGACGCGCCGGTCGACATGCGACTTCTCCATCTTGAAGTCAGGGATGCCGTAGCGCAGCAGGCCGCCGGCGCGGCCGTGCTTCTCATAGACATGGACCTCATGGCCAGCGCGGGCGAGCTGTTGGGCCGCAGCCAGGCCCGCCGGGCCGGAGCCGATGATGGCGATTGTCTTGCCCGTCTTCGCAGAAGCCGGCTCGGGCTTGATCCAGCCTTCCTGCCAGCCCTTGTCGACGATCGCGCATTCGATCGACTTGATGGTGACCGGGGTGTCCTCGAGGTTCAGCGTGCACGACGCCTCGCAGGGGGCGGGGCAGACGCGGCCGGTGAACTCGGGGAAGTTGTTGGTCGAGTGGAGGTTGGTCAGCGCCTCCTGCCACTTGTCGTTGTAGACGAGGTCGTTCCAGTCCGGGATCTGGTTGTTGACCGGGCAACCATTGTGACAATACGGGATGCCGCAGTTCATGCAGCGCGCCGCCTGGTCACGGGTCGCTTCCCGGCCGAGCGGGATGATGAATTCCTTGTAGTTCCGGATCCGATCCGAGGCCGGAAGATACTTCCGGTCGCGGCGGTCGATCTCGAGGAAGCCTGTTACCTTGCCCATCGTCTCATCCGCCTGTTCGATTACTCGGCCGCGACCGAGACGCCGGCCTGGGCCCGCTCGATTTCCATAAGGGCCCGCCGGTACTCGACCGGCATGACCTTGACGAATTTGGGCAGGTACTCCGCCCAGTTCTCCAGGATCGCCTGCGCCCGCGCCGACCCGGTGTATTTCAGGTGGTTGGCGATGAGCTGGTGCAGGCGCTCGGCGTCGTAGCCGGACATGTTGGCCATGACGTCGATGCGGCCCTTGAACTCGAGGTCGCCGCCATGGTGGTAGAGGCGCTGCGTCAGCTCCTCCTCCTCCGGGACAGGCTCAAGATCGACCATGGAGAGGTTGCAGCGCTTGGCGAAGCTCTTGTCCTCGTCGAGCACATAGGCGATGCCGCCGGACATGCCGGCTGCGAAGTTGCGCCCGGTCTGGCCGAGCACGACGACGACGCCGCCGGTCATGTATTCGCAGCCATGGTCGCCGGTGCCCTCGACCACCGCGATCGCGCCGGAATTGCGCACGGCGAAGCGTTCGCCGGCGACGCCGCGGAAGTAGCATTCGCCGGAGATCGCGCCGTAGAGCACGGTGTTGCCGACGATGATCGCCTCCTCGGCGACGGCGCGCGACTTGGCGTCGGGCCGGATGATCAGCTTGCCGCCGGACAGGCCCTTGCCGACATAGTCGTTGGCCTGGCCGGTCAGGTCGAGCGTCAGGCCGCCGGCGACCCAGGCGCCGAAGCTCTGGCCGGCGGTGCCGGTGAGCTTCACCGTGATGGTGTCCTCCGGCAGGCCGGCCGAGCCGTGGCGCTTGGCGATCTCACCCGAGAGCATCGCGCCGGTCGAGCGGTCGACATTGCGGATCGTGCTCTCGATCACCACCGGCACGGCCGTGTCGAGCGAGGCGCCGGCCTTGGCGATAAGCGTGCGGTCGAGCACCGACTCGATCGGGTGGTGCTGGCGCTCGACATTGCGGATGGCGACGCCGGCACCGGCTTCCGGCTTGTGGAAGATGCGGGCGAAGTCGAGCCCCTTGGCCTTCCAGTGGTCGATCGCCTCCTTCTTGTCGAGCCAGTCGGAGCGGCCGACGAGCTCGTCGAAGCTCTTCACGCCCATCTCCGCCATGATCTCGCGCACGTCCTCGGCGAGGAAGAAGAAGAAGTTGATGACGTGCTCGGGCTGGCCCTTGAAGCGCTTGCGCAGCACCGGGTCCTGGGTGGCGACCCCGACCGGGCAGGTGTTGAGATGGCACTTGCGCATCATGATGCAGCCGGCGGCGATCAGCGGCGCCGTGGCGAAACCGAATTCGTCGGCCCCGAGCAGCGCGCCGACGACGATGTCGCGGCCGGTGCGCAGGCCGCCGTCGACCTGCAGGGCGATGCGGCCGCGCAGCTTGTTCATCACCAGGATCTGGTGGGTCTCGGCGAGGCCGATCTCCCAGGGCGATCCCGCATGCTTGATCGAGGTCAGCGGCGAGGCGCCTGTGCCGCCCTCATAGCCGGCGATGGTGATGTGGTCGGCCCGCGCCTTGGCGACGCCGGCGGCGACGGTGCCGACGCCGAGCTCCGAGACGAGCTTGACCGAGACGTCCGCCGCCGGGTTGACGTTCTTCAAGTCGAAGATCAGCTGGGCGAGATCCTCGATCGAATAGATGTCGTGATGCGGCGGCGGAGAGATCAGGCCGACGCCCGGGGTCGAGTGCCGGACCTTGGCGATGCGGGCATCGACCTTGTGGCCGGGCAATTGTCCGCCCTCGCCGGGCTTGGCACCCTGCGAGACCTTGATCTGCATCATCTGCGAGTTGACGAGGTATTCGGTGGTGACGCCGAAGCGGCCCGAAGCGACCTGCTTGATCGCCGAGCGCATCGAGCGCCCGTCCGGCAGCGGCTTGAAGCGCTCCGGCTCCTCGCCGCCCTCGCCGGTGTTCGACTTGCCGCCGATCGCGTTCATGGCGAGAGCCAAGGTCGAATGCGCCTCATGGCTGATCGAGCCGAAGGACATGGCGCCGGTCGAGAAGCGCTTGACGATCGAGGCTGCGCTCTCGACCTCGTCGAGCGGGATCGGCTGGCGGCCGAGCTCGTCTGCCATCTTCACATGGAACAGGCCGCGAATGGTCGAGAGCTTCTCGCTCTGGTCGTTGACCAGATCCGAATAGGCCTTGAACTTGTCGCGGGCGTTGCCACGCACGGCGTGCTGGAGTAGCGCGATGTTCTCCGGCGTCCAGGCATGCGCCTCGCCACGCAGGCGGAAGGCGTATTCGCCGCCGATGTCGAGGGCATCGCGATAGATCGGCGAGCCGCCGAAAGCGTCGCGATGGCGGCGTACGCTCTCCTCGGCGATCTCGGCGAGACCGACGCCCTCGATCGAGGAGATCGTGCCGGTGAAGTACTTGTCGATGAACTCGGTGCGCAGGCCGACGGCATCGAAGATCTGGGCGCCGCAATAGGACTGGTAGGTCGAGATGCCCATCTTGGACATGACCTTGAGCAGGCCCTTGCCGACCGACTTGATGAAGCGCTTGACCACCTCGTAGCGGTCGACCTCCGGCGGGAATTCGCCGGCCTCGAACAGGGCCTCGAGCGTCTCGAAGGCGAGATAGGGGTTGATCGCCTCGGCGCCGAAGCCGGCGAGCAAGGCGAAATGGTGGATCTCTCGCGGCTCGCCGGATTCGACGACGAGGCCGACCGAGGTGCGCAGGCCCTTGCGGATCAGGTGGTGGTGGACCGCCGCCGTCGCCAGCAGCGCCGGGATCGGGATGCGGTCCGGTCCGACCTGTCGGTCGGAGAGGATGATGATGTTGTAGCCGCCATGGACGGCGGCCTCGGCACGCTCGCACAGGCGCTCGATCGCCCCTTCCATGCCGGCTGCGCCCTCGCGCGTCGGATAGGTGATGTCGAGCGTCTTTGTGTCGAAGCGATCCTCATAGTGGCCGATACAGCGGATCTTCTCGAGATCGTCATTGGTCAGGATCGGCTGGCGCACTTCCAGGCGCTTGCGGCGCGAGGTGCCTTCGAGGTCGAGGATGTTCGGCCGCGGCCCGATGAAGGAGAGGAGGCTCATCACGAGCTCCTCGCGGATCGGGTCGATCGCCGGGTTGGTGACCTGGGCGAAGTTCTGCTTGAAATAGGTGTAGAGCAGCTTCGACTTCGAGGAGAGCGCCGAGATCGGCGTATCCGTGCCCATCGAGCCGACCGCTTCCTGGCCGGTCACCGCCATCGGCGCCATCAGGATCTTGGTGTCTTCCTGGGTATAGCCGAAGGATTGCTGGCGATCGAGCAAGGCGACGTCGGTGCGCGAGGCGCGCGCCTCGACCGGCGGCAGGTCCTCCAGCACGATTTGGGTGCGCTTCAGCCAGTCCTTGTAGGGGTTGGCGAGGCAGAGCGTGCTCTTGATCTCGTCGTCGCCGATGATGCGGCCCTCTTCGAGGTCGATCAGCAGCATCTTGCCGGGCTGGAGCCGCCACTTCTGGACGATCTTCTCCTCCGGGATCGGCAATACGCCGAACTCCGAGGCGAGCACGACGAGGCCGTCGTCGGTGACGAGGTAGCGCGCGGGGCGCAGGCCGTTGCGGTCGAGCGTCGCGCCGATCTGGCGGCCATCGGTGAAGGCGATGGCGGCCGGGCCGTCCCATGGCTCCATCAGCGCGGCGTGGTATTCGTAGAAGGCGCGCCGGCTCTCATCCATCAGCGGGTTGCCGGCCCAGGCTTCGGGCACCAGCATCATCATTGCGTGGGCAAGCGAATAGCCGCCCTGGACCAGGAATTCGAGCGCGTTGTCGAAGCAGGCGGTGTCGGACTGGCCCTCATAGGAGATCGGCCAGAGCTTGGAGATGTCGGCGCCGAAGAGCTCGGAATCGACCGAGGCCTGGCGGGCCGCCATCCAGTTGACGTTGCCGCGCAGGGTGTTGATCTCGCCGTTATGGGCGACCATCCGGTAGGGGTGGGCCAGGCGCCAGGACGGGAAGGTGTTGGTGGCG
Organism: Methylobacterium sp.; assembly: GCA_013823325.1. Taxonomy (GTDB): domain Bacteria; phylum Pseudomonadota; class Alphaproteobacteria; order Rhizobiales; family Beijerinckiaceae; genus Allobosea; species Allobosea vestrisii. Next base: position 12 of record PNLY01000150.1, on the reverse strand, counting down.
AAGCGCTGGTGG
>PNLY01000149.1 GCA_013823325.1 Methylobacterium sp. | reverse complement strand
AACCGGCAAGGTGCTCTATGCCCAGGCCGGCAAGCGTCACGGGATGATCAAGCGGACCAACAAGCAGCTCCGCAATCACCGTGGGACGAACGTTCTTTTCGAAGGCGATGCCGCCAACGTGAAGAAGTACTTCCTCCCCAACGGCTGACGTCCCCCAACTTTTCCGGAGATCAAACATGGCTCGCGTGAAACGGGGCGTTACGTCCCACGCCAAGCACAAGAAGACATTCAAGGCCGCCAAGGGCTTTTATGGCCGCCGCAAGAATACGATCCGCGCCGCCAAGGCGGCCGTCGATCGGTCGATGCAGTACGCCTATCGCGACCGCAAGAACAAGAAGCGCACCTTCCGCGCGCTCTGGATCCAGCGTCTGAACGCTGCGGTGCGCGAGCACGGCCTGACCTATTCGCTGTTCATCGGCGGCCTCGCCAAGGCGGGCCTCGAGCTCGACCGCAAGACCCTGTCGGCTCTCGCCATTGACGACGCCGCTGCCTTCGCCGCCGTGGTCGAGACGGTCAAGGGCGCGCTCGGCGCCGAGGCCAAGGCCGCCTGAGCGGACCTGCCTGATCGGAATACGGAAAGGCCGGCGGAAACGCCGGCCTTTTTGGTTGTGGCTATGGGAAGGGACGGCGCCCTACGTCTGCACCTTGTCCACCGCCTTCGGCGTCCAGCTCTCGCCGGCGCCGTCGACGATGCGCCGATAGGCGTCTTCCGGACTGTCGGCATAGCAGAACAGCTTCAGATCCTCCGGCCGGATGAAACCTGCCTCGGCCATCCGCTCGAGATTGATCAGCCCCTGCCAATAGGCGCTGTCATAGAGCACGATCGGCACCGGCGGCATTTTGCCGGTCTGCACCAGCGTCATGATCTCGAAAAGCTCGTCGAGCGTGCCGAAGCCGCCGGGGAAGACCACCAGCGCCGCCGCCCGCATGGCGAGGTGCATCTTGCGCATCGCGAAATAATGGAAGCGGAAGGTCAGGTCGGGCGTCGACCAGGCGTTCGGCTCCTGCTCGTGCGGCAGGGTGATGTTGAAGCCGATCGAGACCGCGCCGGCCTCGGTCGCCCCGCGATTGGCCGCTTCCATGATGCCGGGGCCGCCGCCGGTGGCGATGACATGGTGCTTGCCGCTGTCCTTGCCGTCGAGCGCGCCGCCGCGTTCCGAGGCGATCCGGCCGAACTGCCGCGCCGCCTCGTACCAGGGATTACCCTCGCGCACCCGCGCCGAGCCGAAGACGACGATGGTCGAGACGATCCCGCGGGCGCGTAAGGCATCTTCGGCCTTCTGGTATTCGAGCATGAAGCGCGCCCCGCGCGTCGAATCGCCGAGGATGAAATCCTGGTCGAGCGCGGCGATCCGGTAGGAGGGCGAATTCTTCTGGGCGGTATTGTCGGGCATGGTGGCCTCCCGGCTGGCGCGTCGTCGGTTGGACCGGCTCTGGTCGAACGGATCGGGCTCGCGCCGACTCAATCGGCTCTATCTGGCCCAACTCGGCACGATCACGACAGGTATTTGCGCAGCACGGCCGCCATGCGCTCCGGTGACGTCTTGTGCGGCAGCAGGGTCAGGAAGCGACCGTCGGGACCCATCAGATAGGTCAGGGAGCCATGGTCGATCGTGTATTCGCCGTGACCGTGATGGGCCTGCGTCAGCTTGCGACGGTGGACCTTGTAAGCTTTTGCCGTGGCTGCGATCTCGGCCTCGCTGCCGGACAGCCCGATCAGGCGCGGATGGACGTTCGCGACATAGGTCGCCATCACGGCCGGCGTATCGTTCGCCGGGTCGACGCTGATGAACAGCGGCGCGATCCTGTCTGCGGCCGGCCCGAGCGCGTCGAGCGCTTGCGCGATCACCGGCAGATCGACCGGGCAGGTGTCGGCGCAGCGGCTGAACCCGAAATAGACCAGCATGAAGCGGCCGCGGAAATCGACGTCGGTCACGCGCTTGCCGGTGTGGTCGAGCAGCGAGAACGCGCCGCCGAACTGCGTCGCCAGCGGGTCATGCGCAGGAGGGGAGGCGGGGGCCGCCTTGTAGTCATGGCCGAAGGCTCGCGTCGCCAGTGTCGCGACGATGCCGGCGAGCAGGCTCCGGCGCGCGACGCCGCCGGTCATGGCTTCGGCTTGGGCTGAAGCCCCTTGATCCCGAATGGCCCGTCCGCGGCGATGATCCGGTTGGCGTCGGGATCGGCCCGCCACCATTCCTCGGCCTTGCCGTTTCGTGCCTCCCAGCCGGTCTTGAAGCGTTCGGCCGCGATCCAGTCCTGATCAGGCCGCTCGCGCAGGCGCTGAACGAAAAACAGCGTGACCGCCGGGTTCTCGATCAGCAGGCCGTCGGCCTCGATCTCGCGACCGCAATAGGGCGAAAGATCCGCGGTCGCCCCGGCGAAGTCGATGTTCGATTTTGCCACGAGGCGGAACGTTCCGTCGGCGAGCACGAGCCCGACTTGCCGCTTGCCGCCGCCGCAATCGGCCGCGCAGCGGCCCTTGAGCTGGCAGAGCGCGTCGACGACGCGGCCCTTCAGCACCGCCTGCTTCTCGTGCGGGATGTTCCAGGGCTCGGCAGCGATGGCTGGTGCCATCGTCAGGCCGGCTGCGATGATCAGGGCCTTGAGGCTGTCTCGCATGGCTTCAGTTCCCGAACGGCTGGATGCCGTGTTCCTCCTGCGTCATCGTGATGACGCCCTTGTCGTCGGCGATGCGATCGACCAGCAGGTACTTCACCCCGTCGCGCTCCAGCAATTCGCCGTCGACCGTGACCTCGTGCGTCGCCATCCGTGCCACGCGAGGATTGCCGGCGCTGTCCTCGTCGTCGCCGATCTTCAGGATCAGGTAGAGGTTGCCGCCGGAGTCGCGGATCGCGACTGGGATGCCGCCGAGCGCACACCAGACCGCACATTGGTGATGGGCCGTGCCCTTGGCGAACATCAGCCCGCTGATCGTGCACCAGCTGTCGCTGATCTCGCCGGTGATGGTGATGCGTTGGCCGCTCTGCTGGGCGGATGCCGGCGCTGTGGCAGCGAACAGGCCGGCAAAAGCCGTGGAAAGCAGCACGCGTCGCCGGGCTTGAGACAAGATTGTCATCTTTGCACGCGATCCCGGAATTCGGGTGGCATTTCCGTGCTGGCGAGATGCTTTGCCAGCACGATTGCCCCTAGCCTCACCGCCGCCGACACCATAGAAGATGCCTCGCAAACGGACCAGAGCAGGCATGAACGACATCGACACCCTTCGCGACTCACTTGTCGGTGAGATCGAGGCGGCGAGCGACGAAACGGCGCTCGAGCAATTGCGCATTGCAGCGCTTGGCAAGTCCGGCTCGGTCTCCGGCCTGCTGAAGACGCTCGGCACGATGACGCCGGAGGAGCGCAAGGAGCAGGGGCCGCGCATCAACGGCCTGCGCGACATCGTCCAGCAGGCGATCGCCGCCCGGAAGGATGCGCTCGGCGAGGTAGCGCTGGAGGCCCGGCTCGCCAGCGAGCGGCTCGACATCTCGCTGCCCGTGCGCGAGGGGCCGGAAGCACGCGGGCGCATCCATCCGATCAGCCAGGTCATCGACGAGATCACTGCGATCTTCGGCGACATGGGCTTCTCGGTCGCCGAAGGCCCGGATGTCGAGACCGACGACCTCAATTTCACCAAGCTCAACTTCCCGGTCGGCCACCCCGCGCGGGAGATGCATGATACCTTCTTCTTCGCGCCGGATGCCAATGGCGAGCGCAAGCTCTTGCGCACCCACACCTCGCCGGTCCAGGTGCGCACGATGATGTCGCAGGAGCCGCCGATCCGGGTGATCTGCCCGGGCCGGACCTACCGCATGGATTCCGATCAGACCCACACGCCGATGTTCCACCAGGTCGAGGGCCTCGTCATCGACAAGAAGACCCATTTCGGCCACATGAAATGGGTGCTGGAGGAGTTCTGCAAGGCGTTCTTCGAGGTCGATGGCGTCAAGATGCGCTTCCGCCCGTCCTTCTTCCCGTTCACCGAGCCGTCGGCCGAGGTCGACATCCAGTGCTCGCGCAAGGATGGCGAGATCCGCTTCGGCGAGGGCGAGGATTGGCTCGAGATCCTCGGCTGCGGCATGGTCCATCCGAACGTTCTGAGGAATTGCGGGCTCGACCCGGACGTCTATCAGGGCTTCGCCTGGGGCATGGGCATCGATCGCATCGCCATGCTGAAATACGGCATGCCGGACCTGCGGCCGTTCTTCGAGGCGGATGTCCGCTGGCTGTCGCATTACGGCTTCCGTCCGCTCGACCTGCCGACCCTGACCGGTGGGTTGACCTCTTAAACTTCACCGCAAAGGGGAGACGCATGAACGGCGCGCAATGGGCTGGGCTGATCGCGGCGCTGATGGTCGCCGCCAATCTGGTCTGCCTGAGCATCGCTTTCGTGCGCCTGCGCCGCAAGCAGGCACCGTCACGCCTGCAGAAGCAGGCACCGCCGGTGACGATCGTGCGTCCAGTGCGCGGCATCGAGACCTTCAGCCGGGAGACGCTGACCTCCGGCCTCGAGCTCGATTATCCCCAGTACGAGACGATCTTCTGCGTTGCCGACGGCCACGATCCGATCGTGCCGCTGATCGAAGAGCTGATCGCGACTTACGGTGCCGATCGCGTCCGCCTGATTGTCGGCGACGTCGCGGTCAGCGCCAATCCCAAGCTCAACAACTGCGTCAAGGGCTGGGATGCGGCGCGCCACGACTGGGTGATCCTCGCCGATTCCAACGTTCTGATGCCGAAGGACTATGTTCAGCGGCTGATGGCCTCCTGGCGCGAGGACACCGGGCTCGTCTGCTCGACGCCGGCCGGCTCGCGGCCGGCCTGCTTCGGCGCCGAGGTCGAGTGCGCCTTCCTCAATACCTTCCAGGCGCGCTGGCAATATGCCGGCGAGGCGCTCGGCTTCGGCTTCGCCCAGGGCAAGTCGATGCTCTGGAACAAGCCTTTCCTCGACGCCAATGGCGGCATCGCCGCGCTTTCCGCCGAGATCGCCGAGGATGCGGCGGCGACCAAGCTGGTGCGCAAGGCCGGTAAGCATGTTCATCTCGTCGGCCAGCCCTTCGAGCAGCCGCTCGGGCCGCGTAGCCTGCGCGACGTCATCCAGCGCCAGTTCCGCTGGGCGCGCCTGCGCCGCGTCACCTTCCTGCCTTTCTTCGCGCCGGAGATCCTGGTCGGGCCGCTGGTGCCGGCCGTGCTCGCGGCCATCGGCGCGCCGGCCTTCGGCTTTCCCGCCTGGCTCGGCGTGCTCGCCGTGCTGGCGCTCTGGTATGCCGGCGAGATCGTGCTGGCCAGGAGCGTCGGCTGGTTCGTCAACTGGCGGACGCCGCTCGCCTATCTGGCGCGCGATCTCGCTTTCCCCGGCATCTGGGCCTATGCCTTCGTCGCGCGCGAAGTCAGCTGGCGCGGCAATGCCATGAAGATCAAGGCCGATGGCGAGGACGAGCTGAACGCAGCCGTCCCGGCGCTATCGACCGCGAACATGCGTAGCGACGGACAATCATGAAGTTCACCCTCTCCTGGCTCAAAGAGCATCTCGACACCACCGACTCGCTCGACACCATCACCGAGACGCTGACGCGCGTCGGTCTCGAGGTCGAAGGCGTCGAGGACAAGGCCAAGGCGCTCAGCGCCTTCACCATCGCCTATGTCATCGAGGCCAAGCAGCACCCGAATGCCGACCGGCTGCGCGTCTGCATGGTCGACACCGGCTCGGGCGAGCCGGTCCAGGTCGTCTGCGGCGCGCCCAATGCCCGCACCGGCATGAAGAGCGTGTTCTCGCCGCCCGGCACCTATATCCCCGGCAAGGACATCACCCTCGGCAAGGGCGTGATCCGCGGGGTCGAGTCGAACGGCATGCTCTGCTCGGCCGCCGAGCTGCAGCTCTCCGAGGATCATGACGGCATCATCGATCTGCCCGAGGACGCGCCAGTCGGCCAGCCCTACGCGACCTATGCCGGCCTCGACGACGCGGTGATCGAGATCGCGGTGACGCCGAACCGTGCCGACGCGCTCGGCGTCGCCGGCATTGCCCGCGACCTCGCGGCCGCCGGCCTCGGCACCATCAAGACCGCGCCGGTCCAGCCGGTGCGCGGCGCCTTCCCGTGCCCGGTCGCGCTCAAGCTCGATTTCGCCGAGGAAGACCGCGATCTCTGCCCGGTCTTCGCGCTCAGGCTGGTGCGTGGCGTCAAGAACGGTCCGTCGCCGGAATGGCTGCAGGCACGCCTGCGCGCCATCGGCCTGAGGCCGATCAATGCCCTGGTCGACATCACCAACTTCATGACCTTCGACCGCAACCGGCCCCTGCACGTCTTCGACGCCGCCAAGGTCAAGGGCGATCTCGTCGTCCGCCGCGCCAGGGATGGCGAGGAGGTTCTGGCGCTCGACGGCCGGACCTATGCGCTGACCTCAGACATGGTCGCGATCTGCGACGACAATGGCGTCGAATCGATCGCCGGCGTGATGGGCGGCGAGCATTCCGGCTGCGACGAGACCACCACCGACGTGCTGGTCGAGAGCGCGGTGTGGAACACGCTCAACATCGCCCGCACCGGCCGTGCGCTCGGCATCAATTCCGATGCCCGCTACCGCAACGAGCGCGGCATCGATCCGGACTTCACCCGTCCCGGCCTCGACATGGCGACGCAGATGATCATCTCGCTTTGCGGTGGCGAGCCCTCCGAGGTCGTCCTCGCCGGCGAGTTGCCGGAGAGCCCGCGCGCGATCGACTTCCCCTGGTCCGAGGTCAAGCGCCTGACCGGGCTCGACCTGCCGCAGGTCGAGATGAAACTGGCGTTGACCTCGCTCGGCTTCCACGTCTCGGGCGCCGGCGACCGGGTCAAGGTCGCGCCGCCGTCCTGGCGCGCCGATGTCGAGGGCAAGGCCGATCTGGTCGAGGAGATCCTGCGCATCGCGGGTCTCGACCGCGTCGCTCCGGCGCCGCTGCCGCGCATCAAGGGCGAGGTGATCAAGCCGGTCCTGACCGTGCTGCAGAAGCGCACCCGCGCTGCCAAACGCCTGCTCGCCAGCCGCGGGCTGGTCGAGGCGGTGACCTGGTCGTTCATCTCGCACGATCAGGCCAAGCTCTTCGGCGGCGGCTCGCGCAAGCTCGTGCTCGCCAACCCGATCGCGGCCGATCTCTCCGACATGCGGCCCTCGCTGCTGCCGGGATTGATCCGCGCCGCGCAGGCCAATGCCGACCGCGGGTTCAATGACGTCGCTCTGTTCGAGGTCGGCCAGATCTTCCAGAGCGACGAGCCGGAAGGCCAGCTCATCGCCGCCGCCGGCCTGCGCCGCGGAACGGCGAAGCTGGAAGGCGCCGGCCGTCACTGGGACGGTGCCGCCAAGACCGTCGATGCCTTCGACGCCAAGGCCGATGTGCTCGGCCTGCTCTCCGGCCTCGGCGTTCCCGTGGGTGGCCTGCAGATCGTCGCCGGTGGCCCGGCCTGGGCCCATCCCGGCCGCTCGGCCACGCTCCAGTTCGGCCCCAAGGGCGTGATCGGCGCCTTCGGCGAGGTGCATCCGCGCGTGCTGAAAGCGCTCGACGTCAAGGGGTCGCTGGTCGCCTTCGAGATCCATCTCGATGCGCTGCCGCTGCCCAAGTACAAGCCGACCAAGGTCAAGCCGAAGCTGGCGCTCTCCGACTTCCAGCCGGTGACGCGCGACTTCGCTTTCATCGTCGACAAGGCGGTGGCGGCCGGCGAAATGGCCAAGAGCGCCCAGAATGCCGACCGGGCGCTGGTCTCGGATGTCGGCGTGTTCGACCTCTATGAAGGCACAGGTGTCGAGCCGGGCAAGAAGTCGGTTGCCCTGGCGGTGACCCTGCAGCCGACGCAGAAGACGCTGACCGACACCGAGATCGAGGCCGTCGCCGCCAAGATCGTCGCCGAGATGGCCAAGCGCTACGGCGCCGTGCTGCGCGGCTAAGGCTGAGTTGCGGTCAGCGGCAGCCAGACTTCGTCTTCCGGACGTTTGTCCGATGGTCCCCAGCTGTAGTGACCATCGGCTCGGTAGGTGAAGACATCACCAGAGCCGCGATAGAGGAGCCATTGCTCGTCTTCGCCATCGTCATAGGGCGAAGTTTCCAGCAATCCACCCAGATCGAAAGCGAAGGTCGACCTGCCTCGATGCGGCTCGACCGTCACCGCAAGAAGGCGTTGGCCGTCCAGTTCGGCGGCCGCTGCTGCGATGTCAGCATCGGCAGAATCGGAATGGGCGATTTCCATGCCGTTCGCAGTGCATCGCCAGTTGCAGCAATTGATCCAGAGATGCCACTCGCCGCGCGGCGTGACCTTTCGCCGTGCCAATGACGCTCTTGTCCGGGGGCTTGCCCCTGCGCTGGCGTCGATCGGCTCCCTGATCTGGAGTGAAGGGTTTCCAAACTCGAAAGTCAGCATCGAGCCGTGCCCCTTCTGGACGTCCCAGGCCGGCAGACCGACGAGGGGAGCAAAGACGCGCTTGACCGGGTCGCTTTCGTCCAATCCAGTATGAGGCATGGTCATTCTCTGCAGCTCTGCCCCGATAGCATCTGCTCCCCGTTATTGACCAGGATTATGAAATAATCGACGCACGAAATCGTTTGAAAATAGGGGTATCGGCTCTGATTGTTGCAATCCGAGAGGCCTGATGTCGCTGACCGAGCTCCCCGTTGCGGACGATCTGTTCCCCGGTTTCCGGTTGCTCGACGTCACGACGTCAGGGGCGCGCATCCGTGTCCGCACCGGCGGGGAGGGGCCGCCGCTCCTCCTGCTCCACGGCTATCCCCAAACTCACATCATGTGGCGGCGGGTCGCTCCGCAGCTGGCCGAGCGTTTCACTCTGGTTTGTCCCGATCTGCGCGGCTACGGCGATTCTGAAAAACCGCCGAGTGCTGCCGATCACGCGCCCTACGCCAAGCGCGCCATGGCGCAAGACATGGCCGAGGTCATGACCGCGCTCGGCCATGAGCGCTTTTTTGTCGGCTCGCATGATCGCGGCGCCCGTGTCGGGCACCGGCTGGCGCTCGACCATCGCGAGCGGGTGCTGAAGCTGGCGACGCTCGACATCGCGCCGACGCGCGAAATGTATCGCGATACCAGCGACGCTTTCGCCCGCGCCTATTGGCACTGGTTCTTCCTGATCCAGTCCGCGCCGATGCCGGAGCGCATGATCGGCGCCGATCCGGAGTTCTATTGGACCAGCCGGCGCGCCTCGGACATGAAGCTGTTCGAGCCTGCGGCGCTCAATGAATATCTCCGCTGCTTCCGCGATCCCGCGATGATCCATGCCAGCTGCGAGGATTATCGCGCCGCGGCGACGATCGACATCGCCCATGACGATGCCGATGGCGGCAGGAAGATCGCGTGCCCGCTGCTGGCGCTCTGGGGCGAGCGCGGCGCAGTCGGCAAATGCTTCGATGTCCTCGCGCTCTGGCGCGAGCGCGCGGCCGATGTGCGTGGCCGCGCCTTGCCGGGCGGGCACTATCTCGCGGAAGAATTGCCTGACCTCGTCGCCCGGGAATTCACCGCCTTCTTCGGAGAAGCCGCATGAGCCGCACCAACCGCGTCTACCGCATCGCCGTCATCGCCGGCGACGGCATCGGCAAGGAGGTCATGCCCGAGGGGCTGCGCGTGCTCGAGGCCGCCGCGAAGAAGTATGGTTTCGAGATCCGGCTCGACGAGTTCGATTTCTCCTCGTGCGACTACTACGCCCGACACGGCAAGATGCTGCCGGACGACTGGAAGGCGCAGATCGGCGGCCATGACGCGATCTTCTTCGGCGCCGTCGGCATGCCGGCCCAGCTGCCCGATCATATCTCGCTCTGGGGCTCGCTCCTGCTGTTCCGCCGCGAGTTCGATCAGTACGTCAATCTGCGTCCGGTGCGGCTGATGCCGGGTGTTCCCGGCCCGCTCGTCGGCCGCAAGCCCGGCGATATCGACTTCTTCGTCGTGCGCGAGAACACCGAGGGCGAGTACTCCTCGGTCGGCGGGCGCATGTATGGCGGCACCGAGCGCGAGATCGTCATCCAGGAGACGGTGATGAGCCGCGTCGGCGTCGACCGCGTGCTGAAATACGCCTTCGAGCTGGCGCAGCGCCGGCCGCGCAAGAAGCTGACCTCGGCGACCAAGTCGAACGGCATCTCGATCACCATGCCGTATTGGGACGAGCGGGTGAAGGAGATGGCGAAGAACTATCCCGATGTCGCGGTCGACCAGTACCATATCGACATCCTGACCGCGCATTTCGTGCTCAATCCGGATCGTTTCGACGTGGTCGTCGCCTCCAACCTCTTCGGT
>PNLY01000148.1 GCA_013823325.1 Methylobacterium sp. | reverse complement strand
CCTCGCGCGCGGCGCGGCGGACTTCCGCCTCGCCGTCACAGATGCGGCCGAGCGCGCCGAGGCGGTGGCGCGTGCCCGGCGCGAGCCGGTCGTCATAGCGGCCGCGGAAATCGGCATGGCCGCCTGTCTGGCTCAGCGCCTTGCCGGAGATGACGAGGCGCGGTGTCGGAAAATCGTGCTCCTCTGTTGCCTGCTTCAGGCCGAAATCGGCGCCGCCGACATCGCGCACCGTGGTGAAGCCGCGCAGCAGCATCTCGCGCATAATCACCAGCGAGCGCACGGTGACCAGCGAATCCGGCAAGGCGGCGTTGCGGCCGAGATCGGCGAGGCCGGCGATGACATGGACATGCGCGTCGATCAGGCCCGGCATCAGCGTTCGGCCCTTGAGGTCTATCACCCGGGCCTTGTCGGAGCGGATGGTCTTGCCGACCTCGCGGATCAGCCCGCCCTCGACCAGGACGGAGACCGGCGCTGCGCGCTCGGGCGCGGTGCCGTCGACGATGCGGGCATTCTGGAACAGGGTCGCGGCCATGCGTTTCGTCCTTGAGTGTGAAGCTGGAAGGGAGGCTGCTCAGCGCATCAGCAGCGCGGCGAGCCAGAGGCCCAAGCCGAAGACGACGTGATTGATCAGGCCGATCAGGCGGACCTGGTTGGCGTTCGGCCGCTTGCTGGCGGCGAGGCCAAAACCCATGCCGGGCTGCAGGATGAACCAGCCACAGCCAACAGTGACCACTCCGACGATCAGGGCCGGGATCAACGTCGGGTGGCGGGCCCAGTCGAGCCCCCAGATCATGATGACGATCGCGGCGAACAGGGCGCCGATCAGGTAGTGCATGATCCAGCCGATCGCGAGCTCGCCTTGCACCGGCGGCGTGTCGGCGATGGTGTGGTGCATGAAGCGGCCACGCGGCAGATGGGCGAACCAGCGCCCGACCATGGCCCAGTTCGCCAGCGGGATGCCGAAGGCCCGGTTGAGGAACAGTGCCCAGAGATCGAGCAGGGCGGTCGCACCGATGCCGATCGCGAGCGAGCGGCCGATCACTTCGAGCATCTATCATCCCCCAGGGCTGCGAAGCGCGCCGCCGGATATGGAGGCGAAACAGCGCGGCGCGGTCAATCGCCGGCAGGTTGAATGGCCCCGCCCGCAGCGCAGACGGGGCATGCGGCGGCACGGCGCAGGAACCGCCGGGGGGCATCGCTCGTTCTCTCCCCGGTGTTTTCAAGGTGGGGGATCCGATGGCCGTGGCGGCAGCGAGCAGGACGAATGCGAACGGGCCGCATGGAGCGCAGGAGCTGCCCTCGGTCATCGTCACCAGCTACAATCTCGAAATCCGCGATGCCGACGGCTTCCTCGGCGACAAGGCGAGCCGCAGCGCCTTCATGGACCATCTCGCCGAATTGCGCAGCCATCTGGCCGAAAACGGCGAGGACCCGCTGGTGAAGGCCGGCAAGACGCCGAGCAAATCGGAGCTCGACAAGCTGCTCACCGAGGGTGAGGCACGCGAGGCGGCGCTGGTGCTCTCGGCTGTCGAGCGCTTCGCCCAATCGCTCGCCTTCGTCATCCGACGCTTCCTGCGGCAGAAGGCCTGGAGCCCGGTCGAGCGCATCGTCGTCGGCGGCGGCTTCCGGCAGAGCCGGATCGGCGAGCTCGCGATCGCGCGGGCCGGCATCATCCTGCAGACGGAAGGCTATACGATCGAGCTGGTGCCGGTGCGCCATCACCCGGACGAAGCCGGGCTGGTCGGCAGCGCCCATCTCGCGCCGAAATGGATCTTCGAAGCCTATGACAGCCTGGTCGCGGTCGACATCGGCGGCTCCAACATCCGCGCGGGCATCGTCGAGTTGCGCCAGGACAAGGCCTCCGATCTCAGCAAGGCCAGGGTTTGGGAAACCGAGCTCTGGCGCCATGCCGACGAGGAGCCGAGCCGTGAGCAGGCGGTGAAGCGGCTCGGCAAGATGCTGCGCGAGCAGATCGGGCACGCCGCCAAGGAAGGCCTGCGCGTCGCGCCCTTCATCGGCGTCGGTTGTCCCGGCCTGATCGAGCCTGACGGCGCGATCGATCGCGGCGCGCAGAACCTGCCCGGCAACTGGTCGAGCAGCCGATTCAACCTTGTCGAGAGCATCCGCGAGATGGCGCCGGAGATCGGCGAGCACGACACCGTCGTGACCATGCACAACGACGCCGTGGTCCAGGGCCTCAGCGAACTGCCGTTCATGCAGGATGTCGAGCACTGGGCGGTGCTGACCATCGGCACCGGGCTCGGCAACGCCAGCTTCCAGAACCGCGCCAAACCGAAGGGTCGGGAGAAAGACAAAGACAAGCCGAAGAACGGCAAGGACAAGAAGGATTGAAGCCTTAGTCCCGCTTCGCCGGCAAGGCCCAGAGCAGCCCGCGTGTGACGATCGCCGGGAAGACGGTGAGATGGTCCTCGCCGGGGATGATCTCTGTGGAGAGCTTCAGGCCCGGATAATTGCGCGAGCGCAGCGCCTGCTCGAACTCCTTGAGATCGGCGATCATGTCGGTCTTGCCGTTATAGCGCGGATCGCCCGAAGCCTTGTCGATGGTCTCATAGGAGGCGATCGCCATCAGCACGTTCGCCTTCAGCTCCTTGTTGGCGTCAGCGTAGGCGCGCTCGCGCTGGAACAGGACCTTCTGGTCGAACCAGAGCGAGGGGCTGCCGATGATGTAGTGCGAGAACAGCTTGGGCTCGCTCAGCAGGACGTAAAGGCCGAACAGCCCGCCATAGGAATGGCCGGCATAGATGCTGCGATTGGTGTCGGTGCGGTAGGTCGCCGCGACAAAGGGCATCAGCTCTTCGGAGAGGAAGCGGCGATAGCCCTCGGCTTCGCCGAAAACCGGCGGTCTGCCGGACGGATCGCGCGTCTTCTCGCCGTTCGGCGTCGGCGTGTAGTCGCGGCGGCGGCTGTATTCCGGCGTATCGCCGACCGAATAGGACAGGCCTACCAGGATGAACTCCTCCAGCCCCTTGGCCCGGTTGCCGACCCGGCGGGCGATGGAGCGCACCAGCGGGAACGCGTATTCGGCATCGGTGACGAACAGCACCGGGAAACGCCGGCGCGGCTGGCTCTGGTAGGATTCCGGCAGGCTGACGAAGATCTCGTAGTCGCGCTGCAGCACCTTGGCGCGGATCGTCCTGACCTCGGTGCCCTTCAGCACGAAGGGCGGCGGCGACGCGGTGGCCCCGGCTGCCGAGGCCGGCGGCTCGGCATCGGGCTGGGCGATGGCGGCGGTGGCGACCAGCATGAAGGCGACGAAGGCAGGCAGGCGAAGCATTCCAGACCTCTCCGACAGGACTGTGCCGGGATCGTGACGGCTCGCGTAGCCGTCGCCAATAGGATGTCCCCGATATCCACGAGTCGTCCCGGGCGCAGCGAAGCGAAGACCCGGGACCCATTCCGGAACCTCATTCGGAAAGGCTCAGGCATGGGTCCCGGATCCGCGCCGCTGACGCGGCTTGTCCGGGACGACTCGAACTGGAGAGACGTCAGCGTCTCAGGCCCGGCGCCTCCAGCGCCAGCCCCTTGGCGCGCACGGCGAGATAGAGCTCGAGCGCGAGGTAGTCGTCGGAGCCGTAGTCGAACTGCCTCGCCCTGACGCCGAGCGAGCAGGCCCTCAGGCGCCGATGCAGCGACCCCAGTCCGTTCCATTCGAGCCGGTAGGCCGGATAGCCGGTGCCGATGCCGTAGCTGATCGTGTCGCCGCGCAGCTTCTGGCCGACCAGGCGGTCATGGCATTGCGTGCAGGCGAGATTGAGCTGGCCCTGCCGGCGCTGATAGAAGGCCTTGCCGGCTTCGTAGAAGGGCTTGGCCGCGCCTTCGGCCGAGACCGATAGCGGCACGCCCTTCGAGAGCGAGGCGACATAGGCGGTGAGACCGAGCAACTCCTGACTCTCATAGCCGAAGGCGGGCTGCTTCTGCCGGTCGACCCGGCATTGCTCGATGCGGCCCTCAAGATTGATCAGCTTGCCGCTGGCGGCATCGACCTGCGGATAGCGGGCGGCTGCGCCGCGCAGGCTTTGCCTGGGATCGGCGTGGCAGGAGAGGCAGGCCGGTGTCGTACCGTCGCGGCGGTCGAACAGCTCCTCGCCCTGCTCGACCCAGAGCCAGCCGGGATTGCGGGCCTCGTCCTCTTGCTGCCGCTGCATCTGCGGCGACAGGAAGGCGCTGCCGGGTTTGATCTCGTCGGCCAATGCTGTGCCGGCCAGCGCAAGCAGCACTATCGCAAGGGCGCGGCCGGCGGCGCTCATGTCACGACGAGACGGGCGGTGCGGGTGAAGGTCGCCCCGCCATCCTCGCGCCATTCGAACAAGAGGTCGCCGGTCTCGACGGCGCGGGTGGTGAAGCTGACGAAGGGGTTGGCGGAGACGCCGGTGTGCATGTCGTAGCGAAAGACCGGCTCGCCGACATAGGTCACGGTCAGCCGGTTCAGGATCTTGCGCGGCACGACGCGGCCTGCGGCATCGACCTGGCCGCCGCGATCCATCGGATGGCGGACGAGGACGCGGATCTCGACGATCTCGCCGGCCTTGGCCTCTGCCGGCATGGTGATGCGGGCGTTGAACGATGCCATGGGCTCTTAGCCTCCGTCGATGCAGGCGCTGAGGGTGACCACGATATCGGCATCGGCCATGACATAGCCGCCACTGCTCAGCGAAGCGACGACGGCGACCTTCTGCGAGGTGGCCAAGCGCAAGGTGGCGCGGATGTCGGCCCGGCCGCTGCGCGGGGTCAGGTGGAAGCGGGCGACGTCAGGAAACGGGTTCTTCTCGGCGATGACATGGATCCAGCGGACATGGTCGGCCTCGGTCATGGGAGACTCGACCAGGATCGCGACATCGACCGAATTGCCGTTCTCGACCAATTGGGGGATGTCGAAGCTGATCTTGCTGCGCTCCGGCACCGCGCCTTCGGTCACGCGCGCGATCAGCTCGGCGAGGGCGGGAGGCGCGGCTGCCTGAGTTGATGCCGGCAAGGCGGCAAGCGCGAAGCCGGCTGCGCCGGCCGCCATGACCTCGCGGCGCGAAAGCCCTGCTTCAGGGCGTGCGCAGGCTGGCGAGATAGGTGACGACATCCTCGATCTCCTGGGCGGTCAGCGCCGGCCGATCGCGAAAGGCCGGCGCAACGTCTCGCAATCCTTGGTTACGAAAATAGGGCGGCATCACCGTCTGCGGGTTGAGCAGGCTGGCATCGACGAGGCGCAGGCGCAGCTGCCCCGCCTCGAGCCGGGCGCCGACACCGGCGAGATCCGGGCCGATCGTGCCCTGGAAGGGCTCGTTCGGCTCCGGCACATGGTGGCAGATCAGGCAATTGCCTTGGGTACGGTCGAGCACCAGTGCCCGCCCGCGTTCGATATCGCCGACCTTGCCGCCGAGCGGCGCGGGGATCGCGTCGCCGACGACGGTGTAGGCTTCGAGCGCCGCTGCCGGCGCGCTCGCGAGCGCCAGCACCACCGGCGCGGTCCGGATCGCGGCAAGCCTCACGCCTTGCGCAGATCCGTGTTCTTCAGCGGCAGGTTGCGCACGCGCTTGCCGGTTGCGGCGAAGATCGCGTTCAGCACCGCCGGCGCCGCCACCGCGATGGTCGGCTCGCCAACGCCGCCCCAGAAGCCGCCGGAGGGCACGATGATCGTCTCGACCGCCGGCATGTCCTCCATGCGCACCACCGGATAGGTGTCGAAATTCTCCTCGACCATGCGCCCGTCCTTGACCGTGCACTCGCCGAAGAGCGCGGCGGAGAGCCCGTAGACGAAGGAGCCCTCGACCTGGCGCTCGATCTGCGCCGGGTTGACGGCGTGGCCGGGATCGGTCGCGGCGGTGATCTTGTGGATCTTGAGCTTGCCTTCGGCATCGACCGAGACCTCGGCGACGGCCGCGACATAGGAGCCGAAGCCCATGGTCTGGCAGATGCCGCGATAGACGCCTTCCGGCGGCTTGGTACTCCAGCCGGCCTTCTCGGCGACGGCGTTGAGCACGGCGAGGTGCTTGGGGTGGTTCTTCATCAGCGCCCGGCGGAATTCGAGCGGGTCCTTACCGGCGGCATGGGCGAGCTCGTCGATGAAGCATTCGAGATAGATCGTGTTCTGGTTGAGGTTGACGCCGCGCCAGAACCCCGGAGGCACATGCGGATTGCGCATGGCGTGGTCGATCAGCAGGTTCGGCACGGTATAGCCGATCGAGGCTTCCGGTCCCGGCGGGTTGAGGCCCTGGAAGACGGCGGGGTCCCGGCCGTTCTGGATGTTCTGCGGGAAGATGCCGGCGACGATCGACTGGCCGGAGATGCGCAGATGCAGGCCGGTCAGGTTGCCGTCCTTGTCGAGCGCGCCGGTGAGCTTGCACTGCGTCACCGGGTGGAAGCGCCCGTGCAGCATGTCCTCCTCGCGCGACCAGATCAGCTTCACCGGGGTGCCGGGGATCTGCTTGGCGATGGCGACGACCTGGCGAACCCAGTCATGGACCGCGCCGCGCCGGCCGAAGCCGCCGCCGAGGTCGATCTTGTAGGCCTCGCACTTTGCCAATGGCAGGCCGGAAGCCTCGGCTGTGGCGGCCAGCGCCGCCTCGCCGTTCTGGGTGGGCGTCCAGACCTCGCAGCGCTCGGAGGTATAGAGCGCGGTCGCGTTCATCACCTCCATGCAGGCATGGTTCTGGAACGGATAGGAATAGAACTGCTCGACGACGCGGGCGGCGTTGGCGATGGCAGCCTTGACGTCGCCGTTCTGGTTGCCGACGGCGGCCTGCGGCGCATCCAGCCCTTCCTTCAGCCAGGCGGCGATGCTCTCGCTGGAGACCTTGGCGTGCTCGCCCTCGTCCCAGGTGATCGGCAGCGCGTCGAGCGCGGTCTTGGCCCGCCACCAGGTATCGGCGACGACGGCAACGGCACTGTCGCCAACCGGCAGGACGTGCTTGACGCCCGGCATGTCCTTGACCTTGGCGGCGTCGAAGCTCTTCACCTTGCCGCCGAAGACCGGGCAATCCTTGATCGCGGCGTTCAGCATGCCCGGCAGCTTGAAGTCCATGCCGTAGATCTTCTTGCCGGTAGTCTTGTCGGCCGTGTCGAGCCGCTTCAGCGGCTTGCCGGCGATGGTCCAGTCCTTGGGGTCCTTGAGCGGGACGTCGGCCGGGGCAGGGGCCTGGAGCTTCGCCGCCGCGGCGGCGACCTCGCCATAGCGGATCGAGCGGCCGGAGCCCTTATGGCTGATCACGCCCTTGATGGCGCTGCATTCGGCGGCCGGGACCTTCCAGCCGTCGGCGGCGGCCTGGATCAGCATCATCCGCGCGGCGGCGCCCCCTTTACGAACATACTCATGCGACTCGCGCACGCCGCGGCTGCCGCCGGTCGAGAAATTGCCCCAGACGCGGTTGCGGGCGAGGTTCTGGCCGGGCGTCGGATATTCGGTCGAGACCTTGGCCCAGTCGCAATCGAGCTCCTCGGCGACGAGCTGGGCGAGGCCGGTGAGTGTGCCCTGGCCCATTTCCGAACGGGCGATGCGGATCACCACCTTGTCATCGGGATGGACCACGACCCAGGCGTTGATCTCCGGCACCGCGCCCTGGGCCTGTGCCTCACTGGAGAGCGGGATGGCGAATCCGAAGCTGAAGGCGCCGGCGGCAGCGGCCGAGCCTTTCAGCATGCTGCGGCGGGAGAGCTTGGTGTCGGTCACAGAGGCTAGACTCATGGCGTCCTCCTGATGCGGATGGCGCTGCGGCGAGGCTGTGGCGCTCGAGCCGTGCGCGGGAAAGGGTGAGATCGGATCAGCCGCGATTCATCTGGCCGCCGGCGGCGACGTCCTTGATGGCGGCCTTGACGCGGTTATAGGTGCCGCAGCGGCAGATATTGGTGATTTCGCTGGCGATGTCGGCATCGCTCGGCTTGGGATTGGACTGCAGCAGCGCGGCTGCGGCCATGATCATGCCGCTCTGGCAGAAGCCGCATTGCGGCACATCGTGCTCGATCCAGGCCTTCTGGATCGGATGGTTGCCGTCGGGCGAGAGGCCCTCGATGGTGACGATCTTCTGCTCGGCGGTAAGGGCGCTCACCGGCATGGCGCAGGAGCGGGTGGCGACGCCGTCGATATGGACCGTGCAGGCCCCGCATTGGGCGACGCCGCAACCATATTTCGTGCCGGTCAGGCCGATCTGCTCACGGATCACCCAGAGCAGGGGCGTATCGTCCTCGACTGTCACGTCGATCGTCTTGCCATTGATGCTCAGCTTAGCCACCGCAAACCTCCCGGTTTCGATCCCAAGGTCGGCGAGAGAGCCAGCGCGCCTCACCGTTCAATCCAGCCGGCCTGTCGGAGGCCGGATGTTCCCTGGAAGAATTCAAACCCAGAAGCGTGGCTGCCGCCAGAGGTTGTGCGCTCAACTGTGATCACGGTCGCGTTGAACCGTTTGAGTGCGCGCTCGCGGTGATCCGGGCGGCTTTCGTCAGCGCTGCCATGATGCTGTCCGGTTTTCTGTCGCAGACACGCAGCTTCAACCGCGCCCATCACGGCGCCCTCTCACAGGAATGTGATGCCTTCATACGATCCTTGCCCGGTGGCGCCGCAAAGCCCCGCTTCCGGCCGCATCGCCGTTTTTCCGGAGACGCTTGCTTTCGGCGCGGCGCAATGGCGAGGCTGCGCGATCAAGCGAATCAGCCCGGCAGGACTGCAATGTCGATGATTTCCGGCCTCGAGCGAGCCTTTCGCCGCTGCGGTGGCGCAGTGCTGTTCGCGCTGATGCTGCTGGTCGTGCCGCTGGTGGCGCTGGCGCAGACCGCCGACACGACGACCAGCCCGCGCGCGCGCCTGGACTCTATCCGCGGCGAGCTCACCCAGATCGAGGGTTCGCTCGCCAATCCGAATGTCTCGGACAACGAATTGCAGCGCCAGCGGCTGCGGTTGCAGCCCCTGCTCGACCAGCTGCGCCTCCTCACCGACGAGCAGGCGCCGCGCACCGAGCAGGCCAAGCTCAGGCTCGAGCAACTCGGGGCCAAGCCCGACGCCAATGCGCCGCCCGAGACGCCCGACGTGGCGCGTGAGCGCGAGACCCGCACCAAGACCTTCGCCGAAGCGGACGAGACCCTGAAGATCGGGCGCGCGACGCTGCTCCAGGCCGAGCAGCTCCAGAGCTCGATCGGCGACCTCAGGCGCGACCGCTTCGCCAAGGCCCTGTTCGCCGCCGGGCCGTCGATCCTCAATCCCGAGGTCTGGTCGACGACGCTGACGGCCTTCCCCTCCGATCTGCGCGCCTCGCAGCTCATCTTCGGCGACTGGCTCTCGGTCTTCACCACGGCGCTGTTCAGCCCGCGCGGCGTCCTGGTCGCGCTCTCCTTCCTCGGTGCGATCGCGCTGTATTTGGCGCGGGCCCGCTATATGCCGCGGCTGACGGCGCGGCTGGCGGCGAAGGTCGATTCGACCGATCGCCACATCCTCTATGGGGCACTGATCCGCATCGTCGCCCGGACGGCGCCGCCGGCACTGGCGAGCTGGCTGATCTATGCCGGTCTGAATACCGCCGGCCTGCTGCCGCCGCGGATCCAGCCGGTGATCCTGGCCGCGGTCTTCGGGCTCGCCCTGTTCGCCTTCGTCCAGGCGCTGGTCGATGCGCTGTTCGCCCCCGGCGAGCCGCAGCGCCGCCTCGCCAGCGTGATGGAATCGACCGCAAAGACGGTGGCCTGGCTCGCCGGCTCGCTCGCGATCGTCATGGCGATCGGCAAGGTGCTGGAAGCCTGGCTGCAGGCGATCGCCGCTGGCCTCACGCTCTCGATCATCGTGCGCGGCGTCGTCGCCACCGTCTTCGCGGTGATCCTGATCGCCGGGCTCTATCGCCTGCGCGACAATCAGGAGATCGAGCAGGAAGCGTGCCTTGGCCCCTATGTGCCGGTCGACGGCGCCAGCCTCGGTCCGGTGCGCATCCTCGGCTGGATCGTCGGCATCGCCATCATCCTCTCGCTGCTGCTCGGCTATGTCGTGCTTGCGACCTTCCTGACCGAGCAGGTGATCTGGCTCGGCATCCTCGCAGCCGTCTTCGTGCTGCTGATGCAGCTGATCGACCTAGGCATCGTCAGCCAGCTCACCGGCGACGGGCGGTTCGCGCTGACGCTGCGGGCGGGGATCGGCCTGCGCGCGGCGACCCTGCAGAAGATCGCGGTGGTGCTCGCCGGCGTCCTCAAGATCGTGCTGATCGTCGTCACGATCATGCTGGCGCTGGCGCCCTGGGGCCTGGAATCGACGGATCTGACGACGTCGCTGCGGGCCGCCTTCTTCGGCTTCCAGGTCGGCGGGGTCACGGTCTCGCTGTCCTCGATCGTCGTTGCGATCCTGCTTTTCGCGCTCGGCCTCGCCGCGACACGCTCGCTGCAGCGCTGGCTCGACGGCAAGTTCCTGCCGACGACCTCGCTCGACACCGGCCTGCGCAACTCGATCACCACCGCAGCCGGCTATGTCGGCTACGCGGCGGCGGCGGCGATCGGCTTCTCCTCGCTCGGCCTCAGCCTGGAGCGGCTGACCCTCGTCGCATCGGCGCTCTCGGTCGGTATCGGTTTCGGCCTGCAGTCGGTGGTGTCGAACTTCGTCTCCGGCCTGATCCTGCTCTGGGAGCGGCCGATCCGGGTCGGCGACCAGGTGCTGGTCGGCGACGCCGAGGGCATCGTCAAGCGCATCAATGTCCGCTCGACCGAGATCG
>PNLY01000147.1 GCA_013823325.1 Methylobacterium sp. | reverse complement strand
GGCGCGGCCGTTCTCGCGGACGAGGTAGAGATAGCGGGCCGAGGTGTCGACCACGATCGTGCCGGGCCGCTCCGGGGTCCGGTAGTCGACTTCCTGACGCAGGAAACGCGTCTCGACCTCGTCGATATCGGTGGCCGGCAGCGGATGCCGTTCATCGGGCCGCTCGTCATACATCGACAGGAAGGCGGCGTTCTGGTGAACCGGCGTCCGGGCTTCGAAGGGCTGCTGCGGGCCGCTGACGCAGCCGGCGAGGCCGACGGGGACGAAGGCCGAGACCATCGTCAGGAAGCGGCGGCGGGAGCAGGCGGCGGAGGCGTCAGGCAGGGGGGTGGACATGACTCGGCTCTTGGATTGGGCGGCGGCTGGCAGCGGAAACAGGCGAATTGCCGACAAGTTCCACTGAATTCTCGCCGGCTGGTCCTTTCCACTTCACGGTCTCGCATGGCGCCGGGGTGAAAAGCATGTGGCGGAATTATGGTCGACGCGCAGCGTGGCCGGAATGCCACAGTCCGATATGTCGCAGCTGCATGACGTAAGGCTCGCGTGACTGCAGTAGGCCGCGCTCCTCCCCACAACTGGAGCGAGCAGCGACGACGCAGCGGCTCTTAAGCCGCTCTTAGGGGTTTATCTACCATGACTCTTGGTTAGCTGGGTCCGGCTCTGGGCTTTGCTGCAACGCAATAACGCTCGCGAAGGTAGCGAGACAAGACAAGTGGAAGTCACGCAATGAAGTCGATCCGTTCCAAGGTGCTGGCGATGCTCGCGATCATCGTCGCCGGCGCAGTGCTCACGGCGGCCTTGAGTCTCTATGCCTTGTCGCGCTCCAACGATCTCAATGCACGCTCCGATGTCCAAGGCGAGATCGCGCTGGTCACCGAGCGGCTCAACACGCAGGTCTTCGCCGTGGTGATGGATTCCCGCGGTATCTATATGTCGAAGGACGCCAAGGAGGCGGAGGCCTTCGCCAAGCCTAAGGAGGCGCGCTTCCCGGTGATGCGCAAGCTCGCCGCCGATCTGGTTGCACTGGTGCCGGCGCAGGAGCGCGACGCCGCGCTCAAATTGCAGAAACTGGTCGAGGAGTTCGTCGCCTTCCGCGCCGAGCTGATTCGCCTCGGCCGCGAGGTTTCGACCGCAGCCGCCAACCAGCAGGGCAACAACGACGAGAACCGCGCCAATCGCAAGGCGCTGAACGACCAGCTCGTCGCCTTCGGCAAGCGCAATGAGGATGTCGGGAACAGGCTCTCCGACGAGGCCGCCGCGTTCACGCGCCAGGTGCAGTGGATTCTCCCGGCGATGCTGTTCGCGGCTTTGCTCGCCTCGCTCTCGGCGGCGCTGCTGTTCGCGCAGCGTTCGATCACGCGCCCGCTGCTCGATCTGAGTGCGAGCATGAGCCGCCTCACAGCGGGTGAGACCGCGATCGCGGTGCCGCACACCACGCGGCATGACGAAATCGGCGACATGGCACGGGCCGTGGCGGTCCTGCGCCAGAGCACTGAACAGGTCGCGCTGCTGCAGGAGCAGGAACGGGCGGCAGCGGCCGCGCGGATCCGTTCCGCCGACGCGATGTCCGTTGTGGTTTCGGATGTCGGCGAGGTCGTCGCGGCTGCGGCTGCGGGCGATTTCTCGGCGCGGCTGCGGGTCGAGGACGCCGACGAGCAGATGCAGAAGCTGGTCGCCGGGATCAACGAGATCAACGCCGTCGTCGACGGCGCCACCACAGAATTCGTCGCGGTGCTGCAGGCGCTGGCGGCGGGCGATCTCACCCGCCAGGTGCCGACGGCCTATCGCGGCCGCTTCGCCGAGCTCAAGGACGCGGTCAACGAGACGATCGCCCGCCTCTCCGAGACGGTTTCGACGATCCAGGTGACGGCGTCGGATGTCGGCATCGCCGCCCGCGAGATCAATATGGGCGCCGACGACCTCTCCAAGCGCACCGAGGAGCAGGCCTCCTCGCTGGAGGAGACCGCGGCGACGACCGAGGAGCTGGCGGCCTCGGTGAAGGCCTCGGCGCAAGGCGCGCGCCAGGCGGCGGCGGTCGCCGAGGAGGCGATGCAGGCGGCCCAGGCCGGCGGCGCCATCGCCGGCGAGGCGGTCAGCGCCATGGCCCGGATCGAGGAGGCCTCGCGCAAGATCTCCGACATCATCCGGGTGATCGACGACATCGCCTTCCAGACGAACCTGCTCGCGCTCAACGCCGCGGTCGAGGCGGCCCGGGCCGGCGATGCCGGCAAGGGCTTTGCCGTCGTCGCCTCGGAAGTGCGCACGCTGGCGCAGCGTTCCAGCGAGGCGGCCAAGGATATTTCCGGGCTGATCTCCTCCTCGAACAGCGAGGTCGAGGCCGGGGTGAAGCTGGTGCGCCGGGCCGGGCAGTCGCTGGAGACGATCCTGGCGGCGTCGCAGAAGGTCACCGGCACGATCCAGGAGATCTCGGCGGCGGCGGGCGAGCAGGCCAACGGCATCGAGGAGATGAGCCAGGCGGTGGCGCATCTCGACGAGATGACGCAGGCCAATGCGGCGCTGGCCGAAGAGAGCGCCGCCTCGGCCGGGGCGCTCAGCGGCAGGATCGGCGAGCTCAACACGCTGGTGGCCAGCTTCCGCACCGGCAGCGGGACCAGCCACGCCATGGCAGCCGCGCCGGCCTTCGCCGCACCGGGCACGCGCCCGGCTGCCAGAAATGCCCTGTCTGCGACGCGAGCGGCGCCGCATGCCGCCGGCCCGGCCGATCGCGGCAGCGGCCGGGCGCCCGAGCCGGAGCGCCTGCGCCAGCTCGCCGAGGCCGCCTTCGTCCAGAGCAAGGCCACCGCCCCGCAGCGCAAGGCCGCAAGTGGCCGAGCGAGCGACGCCGGTTGGGAGGAGTTCTGAACGGCGGTTGAATATTATCGCGAATCAGGCCGTGCGCTGGCTCGGCGTGGCGGCGGCGAGCATCGTCGCCGCCATCTGGTCGTAGAGCTCGCTCCAGGCCGTTCGCGCCTGCGCCGTGAAGGCCTCTCCCAACGACGTCTCCAGCGTCCAGAGCAGGGCGCTGCGGACCGCTTCGTAATGGGCCGGCCGGACACCGTAGCCGCTATGGCGCTCGCCGAGCCGCGCGAGCAGTGCATTGAGCCCCGTCGGGTCGTTCAACATGGCGAGCGCAACCGTGAGCGTCTCGATCAGCTTGGCCGCCTGCGCCTCGATATCCGTCTTGAACAGGACGCGCGTGCCCGGCATCGTGGTGAAGAGCCGCTCATAGAACAGGCATGCCGTCTCGATCTTGCGCCGATGCAGTTGCGCAAAGTTCGACCGGATCAGCGCGATATCCTGCGGCGTCACGACCTCCTCCCCATTCAGCGCGGTAGCATGAGGGATCGTTGCAGGAAGTGTCCGACAGGATGCGCGAAAATGCAACCTGGAGTAAATGAATCGTTACCTTGCGGCCGCGATGTCGCTACGAGGCCGGCTGGCCGGTCGGCTTCGTCAAGCCGAGTCGCTGGCGGGCGAACCAGCGGGCCAGCATCAGAGCAGCGACGATCGCAAGGCCGGTCGCGAGCCCGATCCAGATGCCGACGCCGGCGAGCGGAGTCAGGAAGCCGAGCGCTGCCGAGAGCGGCAGGCCGATCCCCCAATAGCCGAGGCCGGCGAAGAGCATCGGCACGCGTGTGTCGCGCAGCCCGCGCAGGATCGAGACGCCGACCACCTGCACGCCGTCGACGATCTGGAAGATCGCCGCATAGAACAGGAACAGCATGGCGAGCTGCGCCACCTCGGCGGCGCGCGGCTTGCCGGCGTCGAGGAACGGTACGACGAGCCAGTGCGGGACTAGGAGCATTAGCAGGGCGGTGAAACACATGAAGGCGGTGGCGAGCGCGAGCGCCGTCGCTCCGGCCCGGGCGATGCCCTCGTTGTCGCCGGCGCCGAAGGCGCGCCCGACCCTGACTGTCCCGGCCTGGCCGATGCCCATCGGCACCATGAAGCACAGGGAGGCGATCTGGATCGCGATCGCATGAGCGGCCAGCGAAGTCGGGCCGAGCAATCCCATCAGGAAGGCGGCGCCGTTGAAGATCCAGACCTCGAAACCGACGGTGGTGCCGATCGGCAGACCCATCCGCCAGAAGGCGCGATAGCGGCTCCAGTCCGGCCGCCAGAAGCGCCCGAACAGGTGGTAGCGCCGGAGGCGCCGGTCGAGCGAGACCACCAGGGCAAGGCCGGCGAACATCAGGGTCGAGGCCAGTGCCGTTGCCAGCCCCGAGCCGGGCAGGCCGAGCGCCGGAAAGCCGAGCCTGCCGAACATCAGAACCCAGTTGGCGAAGGCGTTGAAGGCGACGGCGAAGAGCACGGTCACGAAGACCCAGAACGGTCGCTGCAGCGCCGCCAGGAAGCCGCGCAGGACGAGATAGCAATAGAAGGGCAGCAGCCCCCATTGCAGGGTGTGCAGGTAGGAGGCGGCATTTGCCGCCAGCTCCGGCCTCTGGCCCATCGCCTTAAGGATCGTCTCGCCCTGCCAGAGGCAGAGCCACATCGGCCCGGCCATGGTCGCCGCCACCCAGAAGCCTTGGCGCACCGTGCGACGCACATCGCGCACCGAATGCCGGTTGCGCCCGAGCTCGATCGCGACCATCGGCGCGACCGCCGCCATCACGCCGATGCCGAAGATCAGGAAGGCCATGTAGAGATTGGAGGCGAGCGCGCCGGCTGCGAGCAGATCCGGGCCGAGATGGCCCATCATGATCACGTCGGTCGCCGTCATCGCCGTCTGGGCGACATTGGTCAGCACCATCGGCCAGCTCAGCGCCAGCATGGCTTTGACCTCGGCGAGCCAAGGGCTCCCCGAGCGATAGGGCAGGGCGATCTGCGACATGATGGCTGCCTTTTATCTGGGCAGAGTGCTGTTTTACAGCCCCAGCCGCGCTTGGTCGGGCCGCGCCCTGCGCGTGACGCGCCGCCGGCCCGCGCCGAAGCGCCGATTCTGCCTCTTGCAAGCGCGGCCGGGTTCCGGCCTGCTGGGCATTCGAACTGATCCCATGCCTACGGAGAGCCGATGCGATGAGCACCAACCTGCGGATCGACGGGGAGCGTCTGCTCTCGCGGCTGGCGGCCCTGTCCAGGATCGGAGCGACGCCGGAAGGCGGCTGCAGGCGGCTCGCCCTGACCGATGAGGACAAGGCGGGGCGCGACTGGCTGGTCGGCGAACTGAAAGCGCTCGGCCTCGATGTCCGCGTCGATGCGATCGGCAACATCGTCGGCATCCTCAAGGGCCAGGAGGATGGGCCGGCGGTGATCATGGGCTCGCATATCGACACGGTCGGCACCGGCGGACGCTTCGACGGCGCGCTCGGCGTGATCGGTGGCGTCGAGGTGCTGGCGGCGCTCCGCGATGCCGGCGTGACGCCGAAGCGCGACATGGCCGTGATCGCCTTCACCAATGAGGAGGGCGCGCGCTTCCATCCCGACATGCTCGGCTCCTATGTCTGGGCCGGGGGGATGAGCGTCGATGCCGCCCATGCCGAGAAGGATTCGGAAGGGGCGGTGCTCGGGACCGAATTGAAGCGCATCGGTTATCACGGCGCGGAGCAGCCCGGCTTCCTGCCGGCGCATGCCTATCTCGAACTGCATATCGAGCAGGGGCCGGTGCTGGAGAGCGAAGGCGGCGGGCTCGGCGCCGTCACCGGGATCCAGGCGATCTGCTGGCTCGAGCTGACGCTGACGGGACGGCCGAGCCATGCCGGCACTACGCCGATGCGCTATCGCAAGGACCCCGGCCTCGCGGCTGCCCGCATCAACATCTTCGCCAACGAGCTGACCAAGACGATCCCCGGTCAGCTCGCCAATTCAGGTGTGATCCGCACCTGGCCCGGCAACGTCAACGTCGTGCCCGAGACGGTGGTGATGACGCTCGACCTGCGCAATCCGCTGGATGCGCCGCTGGCCGAGGCCGAGGCTGCCGTGCGCAAGTTCTGCGCCGAATTGTCGGTGCGCGACGATATCTCGATCAGCTTCCGCGATCTCGCCCGCTTCCCGGCGACGCCTTTCGCCGAGGAGCTGATCGCCAGCGTCGAGGCAAGCGCCGCCGAGTTCGGCCTGCCCATTCGCCGGATGATCTCCGGCGCCGGCCATGATGCACAGATGATGTCGCGCCTCTGCCCGACGGCGATGGTCTTCATCCCCTCCATCGGCGGCCTCTCGCACAATCCGGGCGAGCTCAGCAGCGACGACGACATGGTCGCCGGCGCCAATATCCTGCTCAGCGCCGCCTGGCGCGCCGCCAACGCCTGACGGGGATTCGAATCAATGGCTGCCATCGCCTCCCTCTCCGCCGCCGAGCTCGGCGACCTCTACGCCGCCCGCGAGCTCTCGCCGGTAGAGGTCGCCAGGGACGCGATCGCCCGCATCGAGCGCTTCGAGCCGGAGGTGAACGCCTTCGTCGTCCGCGACGAGAGCGTGACCATTGCCATGGCGCAGGCCGCCGAGGCGCGCTGGCTGAAGGGCGAGGCGCTCGGCCCGCTCGACGGCGTGCCGGTGACGATCAAGGACAATCTCGGCGTCTCCGGCTGGCCGATGCGGCGTGGCTCGGCGCTCGCCTCCGATGCGCCGTTCCAGCAGGATGCGCCGGCGACGGCGCGGCTGCGCGAGGCCGGCTGCGTCTTCCTCGGCAAGACCACCATGCCGGAATATGGCTGGAAGGGCGTCGGCGATTCGCCGCTCTCCGGCATCACCCGCAATCCCTGGGACGTCTCGACGGGTCCGGGTGGCTCCTCATCGGGGGCGGCCGTGGCCGCCGCGCTGAATCTCGGTTGCATCCATCTCGGCACCGACGGCGCCGGCTCGGTCCGTATTCCCGCCGCCTTCTGTGGCGTCTTCGGCCTGAAGCCGACCTATGGCCGTGTGCCGGCCTGGCCCGCCTCGGTGATGGGTTTCCTCGCTCATCTTGGTCCGCTGACCCGCACCGTCCGCGATGCCGCCCTCGCCATGAACGCGATCGGCCGCCCCGATGCCCGCGACATGACCGCCTTCAAGGACGTGCCGCCCGATTACACCGCGGCGCTCGATCGCGGCGTGCGCGGCCTGCGTATCGCCTGGTCGCCCCGTCTCGGCAGCGATGCGCTGATCGACCCCGAGATCGCGGCGCTGACGCATGCGGCAGCGCTGACCTTCCGCGAGCTTGGCGCCACCGTCGAGGAGGTCGATCCCGGCTTCGACGACCCGATCGCGACGCTGATGACGCTCTGGTCGGCCGGCGCGGCCCTGGCCCTGCGCAGTATCGATGCGGTCGGGCGTGCGCAGATGGACCCCGGTCTCGTTGCGGTCGCGCAGATGGGTGAGCGGGTCGACAGCGCCGCCTATGTCGACGCCCTGCTGTACCAGCGCAACGCGCTCGCCCACCAGATGGCGCAGTTCCATGAGC
This sequence comes from Methylobacterium sp., assembly GCA_013823325.1. Classification (GTDB taxonomy): domain Bacteria; phylum Pseudomonadota; class Alphaproteobacteria; order Rhizobiales; family Beijerinckiaceae; genus Allobosea; species Allobosea vestrisii. Next base: position 3,523 of record PNLY01000147.1, on the reverse strand, counting down.
GCTTCGACCTCCTGCTGACGCCGACGCTGCCGCTGCCGGCCTTCGCTGTCGGCCGAAACACGCCCGAGCATGGCGGCTATGGCGAGGACTGGACGCGCTGGACGCCGCTGACCTACCCGTTCAACATCACGCAGCAGCCGGCCGCTGCCGTGCCCTGTGGGCTGACCTCGGCTGGATTGCCGGCGAGCCTGCAGATTGTTGGGGCCTTCGGCAATGACGCGCTGGTCCTGCAGGCGGCAGCAGCTTTCGAAACGGCACGCCCTTTCGCGCGTGTCGATGCGCCGATCAAATCGATTTAAGCCGAGCGGCGCAATTTTCTGCGCTGTTCCGTCTGATCGGCGCGTCATTTGTTTGCAAACGAGATCGTGAGCCGCAAACCGGTTCCGTCTGGCACGAACCCTGCACGGTGAAGTCTCGTCGGTCGCGGCTGGTCAAGCGTGTTGTCAGGGCGGATTTTTCTGCCCACACTCTAGGCAAGGTTGCCCGATCAGAGGTCGCCGTTTCAGGGGAGAGACATCGCGATGGACCGCAGGAGTTTTCTGAAAACCGCCGCCGGAACCGGCGTTCTGGCAGCGAGCGGGGGCCTCGCCATGCCGGCGCTTTCGCAAGGCGCGGCGGCCAAGACACTGCGCTTCGTGCCGCAGGCCAACCTCGCCAATTTCGACCCGATCTGGGGAACGCAATACGTCGTCCGTAACGCTGCGCTGCTGGTCTGGGACACGCTTTACGGCATTGATGACAAGTTCCAGCCCAAGCGCCAGATGACCGAGGGCGAGGAGGTCTCGGCCGATGGCCTGACCTGGACCTTCAAGCTCCGTTCCGGGCTCAAATTCCATGACGGCACCCCGGTGCTCGCCAAGGACGTGGTGGCGAGCCTGATCCGCTGGTCGGCTCGTGATCCGATGGGCCTGATGATCCGCGCCATCCAGAACGAGATCACCGCGGTCGACGACCGGACCTTCAAATGGGTGCTCAAGCAGCCCTATCCGAAGATGCTGTTCGCGCTCGCCAAGAACAATTCGCCCTGCACCTTCATCATGCCGGAGCGCATCGCCAAGACCGATCCGTTCACGCAGATCACCGAATATGTCGGCTCGGGGCCGATGAAGTTCCTGCGCAACGAATGGGTGCCGGGCGCCAAAGCGGTCTTCGAGAAGTTCGCCGACTATGCGCCGCGCGAGGAAGCCCCCTCCTGGCTCTCTGGCGGCAAGAAGATGCTGCTCGACCGCGTCGAATGGGTGATCATCCCCGATGCTGCCACCGCGGCCGCGGCGTTGCAGAGCGGCGAGGTTGACTGGTGGGAGACCGCGCTCTCCGATCTCGTACCGGTGCTCAAGGGCCACAAGGACGTCAACGTCGATATCGGCGACCCGCTCGGCAATATCGGCGCCTTCCGGATGAACCACCTGCATCCGCCCTTCAACAATCTGAAGGTGCGCCAGGCGGTGCTGACCGCACTGAACCAGGAAGACTACATGCGCGCGATCGTCGGCGACGACGACAAGCTCTGGAAGCCGATGGCGAGCTTCTTCACCCCTGGCACTCCGCTCTATACCGAAGAGGGCGGCGAGATGCTGAAGATGAAGAACGTCGCTGCAGCCAAGAAGCTACTGGCGGAGTCGGGCTACAAGGACGAGCCGGTGATCTGCGTGGTGGCGCAGGACATGGCCGCCACCAAGTCGATGGGCGACGTCACCGCCGAACTGCTCAAGAGCATCGGCATGAAGGTCGAGTTCGTCGCCACCGACTGGGGTACGGTCGGTGCGCGGCGCGCCCAGAAGACGCCTCCGAGCCAGGGCGGCTGGAGCATGTTCCATACCTGGCATGCCGGTGCCGACTGCGTGAATCCGGCCTCCTACACCGCGATCCGCGCCAATGGCGATAAGGCCTGGTTCGGCTGGCCTGACGTGCCTGACGTCGAGAAGGAGGTCACCAACTGGTTCAACGCCAAGGACCTCGCCGAGGAGAAGGCGGTGATGGGCCGCCTCAACAAGGCAGCCGTCCAGAACGTCGTCTACGCACCGACCGGCTTCTATCTCGGTTATCAGGCCTGGCGGAAGAATGTGCAGGGCGTGACCAGTGGACCGTTCCCGGTGTTCTGGGGCGTTTCCAAGGCCTGACCCGTCTCGTCGGCGCCCGGTCCCAGAGGCTCGGGCGCCGCGCCGCAAATGCTTGGCCGTTTCGGGGTCGTCCTATCGAAACCGGCCAGGCGCCAGCCCTCCTACCGAAGTGAGCGATGCTTTCTTTCATCGTAAGACGCATTATCACAACGATCCCCGTCATGGCTTTCGTGGCGCTGTTCGTCTTTTCCCTGCTTTACATCGCGCCGGGCGATCCGGCGGCCGTGATTGCCGGTGACCAGGCCTCGCCTGCCGACGTCGAGCGCATCCGCGCCAGCCTCGGCCTCGATCGGCCCTATCTCGTCCGCTTCGGCGAATGGTTTTTCCGGGTGCTGCAGGGCGATCTCGGCACCTCGATCTTCACATCGCTGCCGGTGACGCAATTGATCGGCCAGCGCATCGAGCCGACCTTGTCGCTGATGGTGCTGACGCTGATCCTGGCGGTTTCGATCGCCGTGCCGCTCGGCGTCATCGCGGCCTGGAAGGCGGGCACCTGGGTCGACCGCGCTGTCGTCGGCTTTGCGGTGTTCGGCTTCTCGGTGCCGGTCTTCGTGATCGGCTACCTGCTCGCCTATGTCTTCGCACTCAAGCTCGACTGGGTGCCGGTGCAGGGTTACACGCCGATCTCGCAGGGTATCTGGCCCTGGTTCAAGAACCTGATCCTGCCCTCGATCACGCTGGGCACGGTCTATATCGCGCTGATCGCGCGCATCACCCGCGCCACCATGCTCGAGGTGCTGCAGCAGGACTATGTCCGCACCGCTCAGGCCAAGGGCGTCGGTAACCGTGACGTGCTCTTCCTGCATTCGCTGAAGAACGCGGCGGTGCCGGTCGTCACTATCATCGGCATCGGCGTCGCGCTGCTGATCGGCGGCGCCGTCGTCACCGAGAGCGTCTTCGCCATTCCCGGCCTCGGTCGCCTCACGCTCGATGCGATCCTGCGCCGCGACTATCCGGTCATCCAGGGCGTCGTGCTGATCTTCTCCTTCGTCTACGTGCTGGTGAACCTGGCCGTCGACCTGATCTACACCCTCGTCGATCCGAGGATACGCTATTGACCGCTCCAGCTGCCCCACTGCCTCTGGCGGATGAAATCGGCGCGGGCGTCAAGCCGCCCAAGCGCTCCTATCTGCGCAAGCACCCTTCGGTCGCGATCGGCGGCTTCCTGCTGCTGGCGATGATCTTCATCGCCGTCTTCGCGCCGTTGCTCTTTACGGTCGATCCGACTGCGATCTCGACGGCGCGGCGCACCCGCGTGCCATCCGAGCTCTACTGGTTCGGCACCGACATGCTCGGGCGCGATATCTATTCGCGTGTCGTCTACGGCGCCCGCGTCTCGCTGATCGTCGGCTTCTCGGTCGCGATCCTGGCCTCGATCGCTGGTCTGGCGATCGGGCTGTTCT
>PNLY01000146.1 GCA_013823325.1 Methylobacterium sp. | reverse complement strand
GTAAGTTTTCCATACCAGTCGCCCCGGGCGACCGAAGGGAGACCCGGGACCCATTCCGGAACCTCTCTCGGTTAGGCTCCGGAATGGGATCCCGGATCGGCGCCGCTTTGCGGCTTGTCCGGGACGACGAAAAGGGGCGGGAGCTCCTCGTGATCGACGGGAGGATGTCATGCTGACGATCTGGGGGCGTATCAGCTCCATCAATGTGCAGAAGGTGGTCTGGGCTGCCGGCGAGGTCGGCCAGCCCTTCGAGCGCATCGATGTCGGCGGCCAGTTCGGCGGCAATCGCGAGCCGGCCTATCTCGCCAGAAACCCTAACGGACTGGTCCCGACGCTTGAGGATGGCGAGGTCGTCATCTGGGAATCGAACAGCATCGTGCGCTATCTCGCCGCCCGCTATGGCGCCGGCTGGATCTGGGAGGAGGAGCCCGCAAAGCGGGCCGAGGCCGATCGCTGGATGGACTGGATGAATACCTCGCTCCAGCCGGCATTGACGCCGGCTTTCTGGGGGCTGGTCCGCAACGACCCGGCGCGGCAAGATCCTGCCGCGATCGCGGATTCGATCGCCAAGACCGAGGCCAAGCTCGACATTCTCGACGCGCATCTGGAGGGGCGTACCTATCTCGCCAATGAGCGCTTCGGCATGGCGGACATAACGGTGGCTCCGGGTGCGCATCGCTGGTTCAATATGCCGGTGCCGCAGAAGGACTGGCCCAATATCCGGCGTTGGTATGCGCAGGTTTCGGTGCGCCCGGCAGCAGGGCCGGCACTGCCGTTGCCGATCTCGTGAGCGAGGTGGGCTACGCTTGACCCGGCCGATTTGGCCGTCATGATCGCCGCCATGCGCGGTTTCCTCGTCATTCCCGTCCTGATGGCGCAATTTTCCTGTGCGGCGGCGCTCGCGCAGGTGCCGACCAACCCGGTGCAATCCGCCGATCGGATGCAGGTGGCCAATTGCGTCAGGCAGGGCCTCGCCGCGAGCCCGGCCTGCATCGGCCTCGTCGCCGTGCCCTGCGTCAGTGCCGCCTCGGTGAATGATCGGGCCCAGGCCGAGATCAGCTGTGCGCGGCGCGAGGAGGCAGTCTGGCGCGAGCGGCTGACGCTGGCGGGCGCAGCATTGGGCCGGACCCTCGATGCCGGCGCGCGCAGCCAGTTTGCGGCGCTGCAACTCGCCTGGCAGAGCTATGCCGTGCAGAAATGCGCCTTCTACGGCGCCTCGCAGGCGCCGGCGCGCTCGGCCGGGCTGCAGGCCGGCTGCGAACTGCGCGAGGTGGCGGAGCGGGCGCTGGAAGTCGAGCGCTTGGCGGTACGGCAGACGCGCCGCCCGCCGGCCCAGCCACCGCAGATCATCAGGTAGCGCATGACTCGTCCTGTTCGGGCTCGGCCCGAGCATCTCAGCCCGGAGGACGCTCCGGTCGGGTGCTCTTGTCCTGAGATTCGCGGGTCTGCGCTTCGCTTCGCCCGAGAATGACGACACCGCGTTCGCTCGCCGCAGCGTAAACGCAACCTTGCTGCGAACCCCGGCCGCGCTCAGCCGTTTCCTAACGGCCTGTCAGCTTTCTGCGCGTAAGGGGAGGCGGGTCTGTTCAAGAAAATCATGTTCTTCGTCCTTTCCAAGATCCTCTGGTTCCTGGCCTCGCCGGTGAACCTCGCCATCGGCGGGCTGGTGCTGGCGAGCCTGCTCGCCTTCACGCGCTTTTCCGGGCCGGGGCGCTGGCTCGGGCTGATCTGCGTCGCCGTCCTCGGCCTGCTCGCCTTCAGTCCGCTGCCGCGCATCGTCGTCAGGCCATTGGAGGATCGCTTCCCGCAGCAGGCGGTGAACTCCGGCAAGGTCGACGGCATCATCGTGCTCGGCGGCGCGATCGGCGTGGCGCGCGAGGACATCGTGCTCAACAACGCTGCGGCGCGGATGACCAAGGCGGTCGAGCTCGCCCGCGCCCATCCCGAGGCGAAACTGGTCTTCACCGGCGGCGGCGCCAACCTGCTCTCGCCGGTGGTGAAGACTGAGGCCGACGGGGCGCGGCTGCTCTTCCTCGGGCTCGGCCTGCCGGAGAACCGGCTCGTGCTCGAGGACAAGTCGCGCAACACCGTCGAGAACGCGGTGTTTACCCGCCGGCTGGTCGATCCCAAGCCCGGCGAGCGTTGGCTCTTGGTGACCTCGGCCTGGCACATGCCGCGCGCCATGGGCGTGTTCCGCAAGGCTGGCTTCCAGGTCGAGGCCTTTCCGGTCGACTTCCTCTCGGCCGGCGCGCCGGCCGACTATGTCCGGCCCTATCGCAAGGCGGCGCGCGGGCTCGATATCGCCGACGACGCGTTCAAGGAATGGGCCGGGCTCGTCGCCTATTATCTCGCCGGGTACACGGACGCGCTGTTCCCGGGACCGGCGCAGGCGGCGACGCGGCGCTAGGACCGCGGCCCTTCCTTTCTGATCGCGTCGAGCAGCAGCTTCGCAGCCAGCCGCGCTCCATCACTGCGGATCGTGCGGGCAACGCTCGCCGCCCGTGTTCCGGTCTCTGGTGCAAGCGCGGTCGCGAGCGCCGCCGACAGGGACTCGAAGCTCGGCGTCGGACCGTCATGGGCCGCGCCGATGCGCAGTCCCGCGATCCGGCTAGCCCAGAAGGGCTGGTCGACGATCTGCGGGACGATCACCTGCGGTGTCCCGGCGCGGGTCGCAGTCGTCGTCGTGCCGGCTCCGCCATGGTGCATGACGGCAGCCATCAGCGGGAACAGCGCCTGCTGGTTGACGTCGCCGGTGATGAAGCAATCGTCCCGGCCGTCGCCCAGTGCGAGGTCGGCCCAGCCCCGCAGCAAGACCGCTCGGCGGCCTTGTCCCCGGATCGCTTCAACCGCGACGGGCGCGGCGTCCCTGGCCGACTGCATGAACATGCTGCCGAAGCCGACATAGATCGGCGGCTCGCCGGCATCGAGGAATGCCGTCAGCTCCGCTGGCAGGGGGCGCTCATCCGGCAGGATCCAGGCGCCGGTCTGGACGGCGTCGCAGAGCTCCGTCTGCCGCCAGGGCCAGAGAACCGGATCCGATGCCAGAAACGGCTTGTCCGTGAAGATGTGGTCGCGGGCATTATCGACCGGCGGCAGGCCGACCGAGGCGCGGTGTGCCGCGAGCGCCTCGCCGAACAGGGCATTCATGGTGCGGGCATTGAAGTCCCACAATACGCGATGGTCGGTCACGTCCGGCGGCAGGGGATGGCCGGGATAGGGAAACGGCCGATGGTGGTGCGACGGCAGGAAGAGCGGACAGAATGTGACGTGGCGATAGGTGATGCCCATCAGTTCCGCGACCGACCGCGCCGCGCTCGCCGACGGGAACAGGCCGGTCGCGACGATCGCATCGCAGCCCACTGCCGCCACCGAGATGGCGCCGAACTGCGCCGCCATCATGTCGGAGGCGAGCTTGTGGAAGTCTGCTGTCGAAGATGGCTTGGCCCGCTCGCTCACCCATTGGCGGATCGGCATGAAGGCCGGCGCGAGGGACACCCCCGCCCGCGCCAGCAGCTCGGCGAATTCCTGGTCCGGCGGGGCGGAGACCACGGCTTCGGCGCCAAGCTTCTGCAATTCAACAGCCAGCGCCACCAGCGGTTCGACATCGCCGCGCGAGCCGTAAGTCGATAACAAGACACGCATTTTGCTACTCCCTTTGGCCTGGGGTTCAGGCCGAGGGCAGCGTTGCTAGGACATGGAGGGGGGCTTGCCGCAAGCCCCGGGGCGCGTTAGACGATGATAGTGGCAAGAGGCAGGGGCGTTCCCCTGCCTTTTTTGTTGCCGCTGAAGCTCCTTGCGAGCTGGCGTTGCAACCTCCGGCGACCGCTTCGACCACTCCCGGCAGCACGGAGCGGGCGCGGTTCATCGCCGTCCTGAGGCTGTTGTCGCGGCACGACGTAAGCTGATTGCCTGAGAATGCCCTAGTCCTGGCCGGCGCCTTCATGGCCGGGCAGGCGCAGGCGGTAGACGCCGCGGAAATCGTCGGGATCGACCGGGCGGCCCTTGCGGGTGATGACCAGCCTGCCGTCCTTCATCAGCTGAACGGCGATGCGGCGGATCGGCTGCATCAGCGGTCCCCAGCCATCGGGATGGTCGCCGCCCAAGCTACGGGCGACGTCCATCGGGCCGAGCGTGCGCTCGTCGCCGCGCTCGGCCGCAAGGCGCAGGATCGTCTCGGCAAGTTCGTCGTCTGTCGGTCTGGTCATGCCGCTTGCTGGGCTGCCAAGCAGGCTTCGTCAAGCGGCCTTGCTTCCCGCGCCGACCGCGGCGGCCGAATCCGAGGCGAATTGCCGGCGCCACATCACGGTCAGCACCGCCGCCGTGGCGATCAGGAAGAGCCAGGGCGAGATGAACCAGCCGAGATAGGCCAGCGCGAAGAAGAAGGCGCGCTGGCCGCGGTTGAAATGCAGGCCTGCGACGATGTTCATCGCCACCGCCTCGCGCGCCGCCGCGATCGTCTCCGGCTTGTCGGCCTCGGTATGCGGCGGGATCGCGCCGATCAGGATGGCGCAGTAGTTGAACAGCCGGTAGGCCCAGCCGAACTTGAAGAAGGCATAGGCGAAGATCACCGCGAGCCCGATCACCTTGATCTCCCAGGCGGTGCGCGTCGTCTGCGTGGCGAAGGGCAAATCGGCGAAGATCTGGACGACGCGGTCGGCCGATTGCAGCAGCGTCAGCGAGCCGCCGATGGCGATCAGCGAGGTCGAGGCGAAGAAGGCGGTGCCGTTCTGCAGCCCGTTCATCACCTGTGTGTCGATGATCCGGTTCTCGCGCCTGACCGATTCCATGATCCAGCGTTCGCGGCGCAGGTTCATCAGCGTGTTGAGGCTCCGCCTTGAATGCGGTCCAACCTCGACCGCGAGGAGATAGCCGATCCAAGCGGCGGCGAAGAAGGTGATCGCGATCAGGTCGAGTGGTCCGAATCCGGCCATGAGCCCCTCCGGCCGGCAGATTGGCGAGCCCTGCGCGCGCCTGCAAGCCCATCGATTGACGCCGGCCGTCGCAGCCGCCACCTTGCCGGCCTCTTAAGGGGAGGGCCGGCCATGCCGCAGACGATCACCAAGGGCTACAAGGCGCTGCTCGCCGAGGCGGACGCCGCGGTGAAGACACTCTCGGTCGAGGAGGCGCAGGGCCTGGTCGGGCGCGACGATGTCGTCTTCGTCGACCTGCGCGATCCGCGCGAGCTCGAGCGCGAAGGGCGGATGCCCGGTGCCTTCCATTGTCCGCGGGGCATGCTGGAGTTCTGGATCGATCCGGAGAGCCCTTACGCCAAGCCGGCGTTCCAGGAAGACAAGCAGTTCGTCTTTTTCTGCGCCGGCGGCTGGCGCTCGGCGCTGGCGGCCAAGACGGCGCAGGATATGGGCCTGAAGCCGGTCGCGCATGTCGCTGGCGGCTTCGGCGCCTGGAAGAAGGCCGGCGCGCCGTTCGATGCGCCCGAGCCGAAGCAAGGCTGAGCCTGCCGCTTGTCCCATTACGTCGTCGTTTTCATCGTCATCTGCTTTGTCTTCCGCAAGCCGCTCGGGCGCTTGTTGGCGAAGCGCTTTCCCGACCGCGAGAAGCGCCAGCGCGTGCTCGGCACGGTCATCGCGGCATTCCTGCTGGTGATCGGGGTGAGGTTGCTGGCGCTATTCTGGTGAGCCTCCTTCTCCCCTCGGGGGAGAAGGTCCGGCAGGGGATGAGGGCGGTACGACTGGGTGAGAGACCGGCCGCTCGCCCTGCATCGCGGGCCCTCATCCGACCCGGCTTTGCCGGGCCACCTTCTCCCCCGAGGGGAGAAGGAAGAGCTGGCGAATCCCGCCCGCGCGTCGCCCCACATCGTGACCGGAATGCGAAGCCCGATCGGTTTCCATTGCAACCACCCCATGCATTGGGCGCGGCTTGCACAATAAGCGGGCATCGGGCATTTTGCCGGCCTTGGCTCCAACTCAGGAAAGGGAGGGCTGAATGGAATTCGCAACCATCGTCGCTCCCGCCATGCGGTCCCGCCACCACTAGGTCGGATCAGCACGAGGCCCGCCTCTTCGGCGGCCCGAGCCATCATTTCCAGACACGTTTTCTGAAGCCGCGGCCGTCGCTGCGCTTCGCCTGAATTTGGAGCCGGTCTCTCGGGACCGGATGCTTTCATGTCTCTTTCTCCCAAGACGGAGCGGCAGGAGCCGTTCCGTGCCGTTCTCGGCTTCACTTTTTCGCATTGGGGCCGCCAGCGCTGGCGCGTCGCCGGCGTCGTCTTCACCGTGATGGCGGCGACCGCCGCCGACCTGTTCATGCCGCTCTATGCCGGGCGGCTGGTCGATGCGGTCGCCGGCGAGAAGGCGAGCGGGCTCGACGCCGCGCTCGTGGCGCTCGCGATGATGATCGCGCTCGGCGCTGGCACGGTGTTCTTCCGGCACCTGTCCTTCATCGGCATCACCGCGATGACGCTGCGCACCATGAGCGATGTGGCACGCGAAGCCTTCGCGCGCCTGCAGCGCTTCTCGACCGACTGGCACGCCAACAACTTTGCCGGCTCGACAGTGCGCAAGATCACGCGCGGGATGTGGGCGCTCGACCTGCTCACCGACACGATCGTGATCGCGCTGCTGCCGTCGTTGATCGTGCTGCTCGGCACGACGGTGCTGCTGGCCTGGCATTGGCCGGCAATGGGCGCGATCGTCTTTGCCGGCGCGGTGATCTACTGCGCCGTGACGATCCTGCTGTCGCTGCGCTTCGTCGCGCCGGCGGCGACGCTCGCCAACAGCTGGGACACAAGGCTCGGCGGCGCGCTCGCCGACTCGATCTCGTGCAACCCGGTGGTCAAGGCCTTCGGCGCCGAGGCGCGCGAGGACCAGCGCCTGACCGGCGTGCTGGCGAAATGGGCGGGGCGGACGCGGCGGACCTGGGTGCGCGGGACGTGGTCGGGCACGGCGCAGCAGATCGTGTTGCTGGGCTTGCGGGCCGCGGTGATCGGGCTGGTGATCTGGCTCTGGGCCAACGGCCAGGCCTCGCCCGGCGACGTCGCCTTCGTGCTGACCAGCTATGCGGTCGTGCATGGCTATCTGCGCGATGTCGGCCAGCACGTGCACAATCTCCAGCGTTCGGTGAACGACATGGAGGAGCTGGTCGCGATGCATTCGCTGCCCTTCGGCGTGCCGGATCGTCCCGGTTCGACGGCGATGGACGTGACCGCCGGCGAGATCGCCTTCGAGCGGGTGACCTTCCACTATGGAGGCCACATCGAACCGCTCTATCGCGATTTCTCGCTGACGATCAAAGCGGGCGAGAAGGTCGGACTGGTCGGGCGCTCCGGCTCCGGCAAGACCACCTTCGTCAAGCTGGTGCAGCGTCTCTACGACGTCACCGGCGGGCGCATCGCCATCGACGGGCGCGACATCGCCTCGGCGACGCAGGCCTCGCTGCGCGCGCAGATCGCGATCGTGCAGCAGGAGCCGGTGCTGTTCCACCGCTCGCTGGCGGAGAACATCGCCTATGGCCGGCCCGGCGCCAGCATGGCGCAGATCGAGCAGGCGGCGAAGCTCGCCAATGCGCATGAGTTCATCATGCGCCTGCCCAAGGGCTACGGCACGCTCGTCGGCGAGCGCGGCGTCAAGCTCTCGGGCGGCGAGCGGCAGAGGGTGGCGCTGGCACGCGCCTTCCTGGCCGATGCGCCGATCCTGATCCTGGACGAGGCGACGTCGAGCCTCGATTCGGAATCGGAGGCGCTGATCCAGGAGGCGATGGAGCGGCTGATGGAAGGCCGCACCACCATCGTCATCGCCCACCGGCTCTCGACGGTGCGCGCCATGGACCGCATCCTGGTCTTCGACCGCGGCAAGGTCGTGGAAGAAGGCCGGCATGAGGCGCTGCTGACCCATGACGGCGGCATCTACCGGGCGCTGTTCGAGAAGCAGGTCAGCGAGCTGGCCAAGGGGCTGGTGGCGTAACGCCTCCAGTTCCACTCTTGGATGAGGAAACTCTAGCTGTCCGGCTGGCAACAGCCGGACAGCAATCCGTCCTTGTACCAGACCGAGATCGTCATCGGCCGGTCCTCGTCGCTGTTGGTCGCCGAGCAGGCCTCGTGGCCGATGACGGCGCGGATCTCGGCCTTGGGTCCGAAGGTCACGCCGGCGATCAGCGTCGTGTTGCGGCTCTGCTGCAGGGTGAAAAGGGAGGTGAAGCTCTCGCCGTTGCCGTCCGAGAAGCGAGCCTTGCCGTCGGTGCCGAGTTTCAGGCTCCAATAGGGCTCGTCGCCGCCGCAGCTGAGCGGCGGGGCCGGTGTTTCCGGCGAGCGGGCGAATGCTATCGCAGGCACGGCAAGGACCAGCAGGAGAGCGGCAGCGCTGACGAGCTTCATCGATCTCGTTTCCAGAGACGCAATCAATTTGCGACGGACAACGCCTTGCGCCGCCATCCTCGCAGGATAGCGGCGCAAAAGCTGGTGGACGATCGGCTCAGGCGGCCTGCGGCTCGTCCTCCTGGCGACGGCGGCCGAGCAGGAAGAACAGCGCCGAGCCGACGATGCCGATGGCTCCAGCTCCGGCGCCGACATAGATCATCTCGCTGTCCTGATCGGCCTGCTTGGCAGCATCGTCGGCGATGATCACCGCGTCCTTGCCGGGCTCGTCGGGCAGATACTTGATCTTCAGCGAGTCGACCGTGAGTTTGTCGTTGCGGATGATGCGATTGGCGAATTCGTTCGAGACCGAGATCTTCTCAGCGGTGCGATCCTTGCCGGCAGCATCCTTCCAGGCGAGGTCGACGGAATAGCTGGTGCCGCCGCGGCGGCGCTTGGTGCGGGTCGCGCCCTCGACCGAGGCCTGGGCCTCGATGCCCTTGGCTGCGATCGTCCTGACGCGCTCACCGTCCTGCCAGCTGAAGAAGGCGAGGACGGGCCCGCCGATCGCTGCGATCAGCAGCAGCCATTTGATCTTGCCGGTGATCCAGCCGACGATTCCGCTCATTGGGGCCTCCATCGAGACAGTTCGGTAAAGGAGCCCGGAGCGTTCGTCCGGACGCCTGCCGCCTGTCCCGCCCAGCGCGATTTTCGCCGATAGGAAGGCCTCGCGCATGGCGTGCATGCGCCAGCGTCAATCTTTCGAAAGTCGAACTATTCGGAGGCTTTTCCGGCCCGGATCGCCGAGCTCGGCGCGGCGGCGCGCGGCCTGACGCCGGCGACCGGGCCGGCCGGCGGCTGTTCGCTCATGTCCTGATTCAACGACTTGCCATCCGGAATCGGCTTGCTCAGAAAGCGAGTCATGCCGGTAAGGTAAGTCTCTGGCAAAGCCCAGTTTCTGGCGCTGGCGATGACGCTTTCGAGATAGCCTGGGCGGGGCTTTCCGATCTGCGCGCTGCGCCCGACATAGATCAGCGCGCGCTTGGCGCCGCCCTCGACCACGACCGGCTGGTTGATCTTGATATAGAGGCCGCTGGCGAGCTCCTCGAACTTGTCGAGCGTGCGGATATCGCCGAGCGCGCAATCCCAGAGCACGCCATGGACGCTTTCGCGCGGATCGCGGATCACCGAGGCATAGCCGTCCGTGGTGATGATGAAGCGATGGCGCGGCAGTCGCGCCAGACCGAGCACCGTCGAGCGCGGGCAGCGCTCGCGCATAGCGGCGACATCCATATTGGCGCCATAGGCGAAGTAGAGAGGCATTGGTGCGCGTTACCGAAGAGGCCTCCTTCTCCCCTCGGGGGAGAAGGTCCGGCAGGGAATGAGGGCGGTTCGACCGGGTGAGGCGGGACAGGTCACCGCTGTCCTTCCCTCATCCGACCCGGCTTCGCCGGGCCACCTTCTCCCCCGAGGGGAGAAGAAAGAAGGCGTTCCGCCCCTCACTTCGTCTTGTTGAACAATTCCCGGCCGATCAGCATCCGCCTGATCTCGCTGGTGCCGGCGCCGATCTCGTAGAGCTTGGCGTCGCGTAGCAGGCGCCCGGTCGGGTAGTCGTTGATGTAGCCGTTGCCGCCGAGCAGCTGGATCGCGTCCAGCGCCAGCTGCGTCGCCTTCTCGGCCGCGATCAGGATGGCGCCGGCGGCGTCCTCGCGGGTGGTCTCGGCCCGGTCGCAGGCCTTGGCGACGGCGTAGACATAGGCCTTGCACGAGTTCATCGCGACATACATGTCGGCGACCTTGCCCTGGACGAGCTGGAACTCGCCGATCGACTGGCCGAACTGCTTGCGCTCGTGGATATAGGGCAGGACGATGTCCATCGCCGCCTGCATGATGCCGAGCGGGCCGGCCGAGAGCACGACGCGCTCATAATCGAGCCCGCTCATCAGCACGTTGACGCCGCGGCCGACCGAGCCGAGCACATTCTCCTCCGGCACCTCGCACTCCTCGAAGACGAGCTCGCAGGTGTCGGAGCCGCGCATGCCGAGCTTGTCGAGCTTCTGATGGGTCGAGAAGCCCTTCATGCCCTTCTCGATCAGGAAGGCGGTGATGCCCTTCGGGCCGGCTTCCGGATCGGTCTTGGCATAGACCACCAAAGTCTCGGCGATCGGGCCGTTGGTGATCCACATCTTGTTGCCGGTCAGGACATAGCGATCGCCTTTCCTGACCGCCTTGGTCTTCATCGAGACGACGTCGGAGCCGGATCCCGGCTCCGACATGGCGAGCGCGCCGACATGCTCGCCCGAGATCAGCTTGGGCAGGTACTTCTTCTTTTGCGCATCGTTGCCGTTGCGGGCGATCTGGTTGACGCAGAGATTGGAATGGGCGCCGTAGCTGAGGCCGACCGAGGCCGAGGCGCGGCTGACCTCCTCGATCGCGACGCAATGCTCGAGATAGCCGAGGCCAGCGCCACCATACTCCTCCGGGACGGTGATGCCGTGCAGGCCGAGCGCGCCCATCTGCGGCCAGAGATCGCGCGGGAACTGGTTGGTCCTGTCGATCTCCTCGGCGCGCGGGGCGATCTTCTCCTGCGCGAAGGCATGGACGGTGTCGCGGATCGCGTCGGCGGTCTCGCCGAGGTCG
>PNLY01000145.1 GCA_013823325.1 Methylobacterium sp. | reverse complement strand
TCGCCGGTCCAGCAGCGCAATCTCGAAAAGGCCTTCGGTTGCAAGGTCATCGACCGTACCGGCCTCATCCTCGAGATCTTCGGCCGGCGCGCCCGCACGCGCGAGGGCGCGCTCCAGGTCGAGCTCGCCCATCTCAACTACCAGAAGAGCCGCCTGGTCAGGTCCTGGACCCACCTGGAGCGCCAGCGCGGCGGCTTCGGCTTCCTCGGCGGCCCCGGCGAGACCCAGATCGAGGCCGACCGGCGCATCATCCAGGAACGGATGACGAAGATCGAGCGCGAGCTCGACAGCGTGAAGCGCACCCGCTCGCTGCATCGCGCCAGCCGCAAGCGCGTGCCTTATCCGGTCGTTGCGCTGGTCGGCTACACCAATGCCGGCAAGTCGACGCTGTTCAATCGGCTGACCTCGGCTGAGGTACTGGCGCAGGACATGCTCTTCGCGACGCTCGACCCGACGGCGCGGGCGCTGAAGCTGCCGCATGGCGCCAGGATCATGCTCTCGGATACGGTCGGCTTCATTTCCGACCTGCCGACGCAACTCGTCGCCGCCTTCCGCGCCACGCTGGAAGACGCGATCGAGGCCGATGTGCTGCTACATGTCCGCGACGTCTCACATGAGGATACGCAGGCGCAGGCCGCCGATGTCCAGGGCATCCTGCGCGATCTCGGCATCGATCCGGAGGATGGCGACCGTGTCATCGAGGTCTGGAACAAGGCCGATCTGCTTTCGGTCGACGAGCGCGAGCGCCAGGCGGCATTGACCGAGCTCAAGCCCGGCGCCTCCCGGCCGGTGCTGGTCTCCGCCTTGACCGGCGAGGGCATGGAACGGCTGACCGACGCGATCGAGCGCCGGATCGCACGCGCCCGGCCGGTCTATCGGCTCACGCTGGAACCGGGCGACGGCAAGTCCCTGGCCTGGCTGCATGCCAATGGCGAGATCCTTGAGCGCGAGGATGCCGAGGACGGCGCGCTCGACCTGCTGGTCAGGTTGCCGCCCGAGCGGGAAGGGGCCTTCGGCGCGCGCTTCCCGCAGGCCGAACGCGTGAGCGGTAATCCCTGAGGATCGGCTCGGTCACGCGCGCAGTGGCCGCAGCCTGAAGCGCTGGGGCTTGAGGTCGGCAAGCACGGAGCGGGCCGCATTGTGCCCCGGCGCGCCGGTGACGCCACCGCCCGGATGGGCACCGGAGCCGCAGAGATAAAGGCCCGGCACCGGCATGCGGTAATCGGCATGGCCGAGCACCGGGCGGGCGCTGAAGAGCTGGTCGAGTGTCAGCCGGCCATGGAAGATGTCGCCGCCGACCAGCCCGAAACGTTCTTCGAGATCGCTCGGCGCCAGAGCCAGCCGGCCGATGACAGAGGCGCGAAAACCCGGAGCGTAGCAATCCACGGTGTCGATCATCAGATCGGCCACCGTGTCGCGATGCCTATCCCAGCTCTCGCCGTCCGGCAGCTGTGGCGCGACATGCTGGCAGAACAGGCTCGCGACATGCCGGCCGGGTGGAGCGAGGCTGTCATCGAGGGTCGATGGGATCAGCATCTCGACGATCGGCTCGCTCGACCAGCCCGAGAGCCGTGCCTGCGCATGGGCGCGGTCCATATAGGCGAGCGACGGCGCGATGATGATGCCGGCGGTGAGGTGGTCTCCCGATTCCGGCAGGCATTCGAAGCGCGGCAGTTCCGACAATGCCAGGTTCATCCGGAAGGTGCCGGAGCCCGAAGCATAGCGGCGGATGCGCTCGCTGAAGTCGGCGGGAACGACCGCCGGGTCTACGAGCCGCTCGAACAGCAGCCGCGGGTGCAGGTTGGACACCACGGCCCGCGCCCGCACCACCTCGCCCCGCTCGGTCACGGCCCCGGCGACCCGGCCTTTCTCAGTCAGGACCTGCGCGACCGGCGCCTCCAGCCTGATCTCGACGCCCTGTTCCGCGCAGGCTTTTGCCATTGCCTGGGTGATCGCGCCCATGCCGCCGAGCGCATGGCCCCAGGCGCCGCGCTTGCCGTTGACCTCGCCGAAGACGTGATGCAGCAGCACATAGGCCGAGCCCGGCGTATACGGGCTGGCATAGTTGCCGACGACGCTGTCGAAGCCGAACAGTGCCTTGACCGGATCGCTCTCGAACCAGCCGTCGAGCCAGTCGCCGGCCGATTTGGTGAAGAGGTCGAGAAGATCGCGCCGCCCGGACTGGTCGAGCCCGGCGATACGCCGCCCGAGCGCGGCCGCATCCAGCATCTGCGGCAGCGCCGCCAGCCAGCCGCCGTCACCGAGATTGGGCGGCGCCTGCAGCACGAGATCGCGCAACAGGGCGGCGATCCGTTCCAGCCGCTCGCCATAGGCCGAAAGCCGCTCCGCGTCGCGAACGGAGAACTTCGCCACCTCCGCTTCCGTGCGTCCCTCGCCAGCGGCGAGATAACGCCCATCCGGCAGCGGCAGGAAGTTGGCCATGCGCCGCTCGACGATGCGCAGTCCGTGCCGTGCCAGCTCCATCTCCGCGATGATGCGCGGATTGAGCAGGCTGACCGTGTAGCTCGCCGTCGAATTGCGGAAGCCGGGATGGAACTCCTCGGTGACCGCCGCGCCGCCGACCACGGCGCGCCGCTCCAGCACGGTGACCTTCAGCCCGGCCCTGGCGAGATAGAAGGCGCAGACGAGCCCGTTATGGCCGCCACCGAGAATGACGACATCGGCATGGCCGGTGCTCACGAAACCACTCCCTCGTCAGCACGCAGCATGGTGGTCGGAAGGCTGGCGGATCAGTTCAGCTCAGCCTTGTCGAGCCGGTACTTCCCCTTGCGGTCGCGCCGGAAATATTCGCGCGCCTGCGGATGACGGATCGGCCGGCCGGACTCGTCGATCACGAGATTTTGTTCCGAGACATAGGCGACATATTCGGTTTCCTCGTTCTCGGCGAAGAGGTGATAGAAGGGCTGGTCCTTGGACGGGCGCAGGTGCTCCGGGATCGCCAGCCACCACTCGTCCGAATTCGAGAACACCGGATCGACGTCGAAGATCACGCCCCGAAACGGGTAAACGCGATGGCGCACAACGTCGCCGATGCGGAATTTCGCCGTGCGTGATTCCATGATCCTCGTTCAGCCCAAAGCCGGCCCGTCCGGCCGGTGTCGCCGCATCCCAGCGCTTGACGTAGGATTACGTCGCAAATGCGTCAATATCCGTGGATGTCGCGGCTAAACCTCGGTCAGAAGCCGTAGCGCGCCGCCAGCGCCGGATCGCGTGCCGCGACCTGCCGCGCCAGGTCGACGATGACCTTCGCCTGTTTCCAGGTGGCGTCGTCCTGCATCTTGCCGTCGATCATCACAGCGCCCGAACCATCCGGCATCGCCTCGAGGATGCGTTTGGCGAAGGAAACCTCGTCCGGATCGGGGCTGAAGACGCGCTTGGCGATCTCGATCTGCGAGGGATGCAGCGTCCAGGCGCCGGCGCAGCCGAGCAGGAAAGCGTTGCGGAACTGCGCCTCGCAGGCGGCTCCATCCGAGAAATCGCCGAACGGGCCGTAGAACGGTTTCAGGCCGGCTGAGGCGCAGGCATCGACCATCTTCGCGAGGGTGTAATGCCAAAGATCCTGCTGCGCGATGGCGCGCGGGCCGCCATCGGGCGAGGGGTCGGCGATCACCTTGTATTCGGGGTGGCCGCCGCCGACGCGGGTCGTCTTCATCGCGCGCGAGGCGGCAAGATCCGCCGGCCCAAGGCTCATGCCATGCATGCGCGGCGAGGAGGTTGCGATCGCATCGACGTTCTTCACGCCCTCCGCGGTCTCCAGGATGGCGTGGATCAGCACCGGCTTGGGCAGGGCATGGCGCGCCTCGTACTGCGCCAGCAACTGGTCGACATAATGGATGTCCCAGGGCCCCTCGACCTTGGGTATCATCACGACGTCGAGCTTGCCGCCGATCTCGGCCATGATCGCGGCGATATCGTCGAGGAACCAGGGCGAATTCAGCGCATTGACGCGGGTCCACAGGCCGGTCGCACCGAAATCGGTCGCCTTCGCCAGCTCGATGAATCCGTCACGCGCCGCCTGCTTGGCCTCGACCGGGATCGCGTCCTCGAGATTGCCGAGCACGATGTCGACCTGGCCGGCGAGCTCGGGAACCTTGGCGCGCACCTTCTCCAGATGCGGCGGCACGAAATGGATCATCCGCTCCAGCCGCAGCGGCAGCTCGCGATAGGGCTCGGGCGCGCCGATCGCCAGCGGGCGGAAGAACTGGCGCGGCGTCTTCGTCGTCATGCTCGGCTCCATGCTGCAATGCAGCGAATGTGCCGGAAGGGCAGCCCGCCGTCCATCGATCTTTCGACGAGATTTGGGTGAATTATCCTAGGGTAAAAAACCTAGGATAATTATCCTGAGACCGTTCAATTCCGTGAAAATGGCGTCTGCAGCACGACGCGCGCCGGATTGGCGATCGGATCGCGCGGGTTCAGCAGGCCGCGCAGACCCAGCGTATCGGCGTCGCTGGCATAGCTGTCGTCGTGCAGGCTGGCCTCGCGCACCCGCATCTGCCGGCGCAAGGCGCGGGCCTGCGCCTCCATATGCGAGATGCCGACCTTCTCGTCGATCTTGCGACGGTCGCTGGCGGTCAGGTCGGGCGAGCCACGGAAATCCCGGAAATCCGCCGTGGTGTAGGGCCATTTGCCGCCGGTGAAGGTCCGCACCCGGCCGTCGAGCACGATGCTGTCGCCCGGCCGCAAGGTGAAGTCGCGCAGCAGCGAGACGCGGCGATCCTTCGCCGTCGCGATGGCCGGGCGGCAGGCCGGATCGGCGCCACGCTCATAGGCATAGGCCATCGGCAGCTGGCGATAGGTCTTGCCGTCGTTCGCCACGGCGTCGTCGATCGTCGCGGCGCCGGCGGCGACCTTGAAGACCTTGACCGGAACGCCGGGATTGGCAGCCTGGCACAGCGCCTCATGCGCCTTGAAATCGGACTGGCTGCGCAGATGGCCGATCGGCGCCTGGAAGCCGTCGCACAGGCGCACGCAGATGGTCCGCGTCACATCGGCTGCACCGGAGACTGTGTCATAGCGGATCGCGGGCAGCTTCGGCTTCTGCTGCGCCTGCTTCGGCGCCGCCTGCACCGGCTTGAACGGGTTGAGCGCGACTGGCGGCGGCGCGAGACGGCCATCCGGGCGAGCCTGCTGGAAGAAGGGCAGGGACCAGCTCTGGCGGGCCGGCGCATAGGCCGAGACCGGAACAGAGGCGTAGGCCGCGCGTGGCGGCGCGCGCTCAGCCTTGCGAACCGCTTCTTCGCGATAGAAGGCGCGGATGCCGGCATCGTCCTCGGCCTGAACCAGTGAAACAGTCAGGATCGTGCCACCCGCGCCGAGCGCGAGCCCGACACCGGCCATGGCGATCATACGCAGGCCGCTATTGCGACCGCGCGAAGCCGAATTCATCGTCGAGGAGCTGGAACCGGTCGGCGGGACAGGATCGGAACGCAGGCAATCGACATTACGGACACGAAGCACCGCGATCTCTCCATCGCTCGCTGGTTCATTGTCCGCCGCAGGATTGGCTTAGTTTACTTTTCGTTAAGACTCAACGGCTGCACGGCAGCCGTCACCGCAAAGCCGGCGTCATCGTTAACACCGAAAAGACGCGCGTCGTCCGGGGCAACCGAAGGGAGACCCGGGATCGGCGCGACTGCGCCGCTTGTCCGGGATGGCCGAGGATGAGGCTGAAGGCTCCCTCAATCCGGCTGACGATGCACCGCCTGCGGGATCGCGACCGGGATCGCGCCTGGAACGGAGGCAGCTTCCTCACGTTCGCCGCGCCCGCGGCCGGAGATGAAGCTGTCGACCTTGTCGAGGTAGAAGTAGACGACAGGCGTGATGTAGAGCGTCAGCAATTGCGAGACGACGAGGCCGCCGACCACGGCGATGCCGAGCGGCTGGCGCAGTTCGGCGCCGGCACCTGCGCCGAGCGCGATCGGCAACACGCCGAAGATCGCGGCGAAGCTCGTCATCATGATCGGCCGGAAGCGGACCAGCGCGGCATCGCGGATCGCCGTCAGCGCGTCGTCGCCCATCTTGCGGCGCTCGATCGCGAAGTCGACCATCATGATCGCGTTCTTCTTGACGATGCCGACCAGCATCAGGATGCCGATGATCGCGATCACCGACAGGTCCATGTGGAAATACTGCAAGGCGAGCAGGGCGCCCAGACCCGCCGAAGGCAGGCCGGACAAGATCGTGATCGGGTGGATGAAGCTTTCGTAGAGAATGCCGAGGATGATGTAGATCACCAGGATCGCCGCGAAGATCAGCAGGCCCTGGCCCTTCAGTGCATCCTGGAAGAGCTGAGCCGAGCCGGCGAAGCTGGTGACGATCGAGGCGGGCAGGTTGATCTCGCGCTCGGCCGCGCGGATCGCGTTGACGGCGTCGCCGAGCGAGACGCCCGGCGCGGTGTTGAACGAGATCGTCACCGCCGGCTGCTGCGAGATGCGGTTGACCGCGAGCGGCCCGACGCTCGGCTTGATCGTCGCCACCGTCTCCAGCGGCACGTTCTGGCCGTTGGCAGCCTTGAGCATCAGGCGCGACAACACTGCCGGATCCTGCTGGTAGGCGCGTTCAGCCTCCATGATCACCTGGTAGTCGGTCGCCGGCGTAAAGATCGTCGCGATCTGGCGCGAGCCGAAAGCGTTGCCGAGCGCCTGGCGGATCTGGTCGCTTGAGATACCGAGGCTGGCGGCGCGCTCGCGGTCGATGTCGATCGAGAGCTGCGGATTGCGCAGTTGCAGGTCGATATTGGCATCGCGCAGTTGCGGCAGCTGCGCCAGCCGCTGCTGCATCAGCGGCGCGTAGTTGAAGAGGGCGCCAAGATCCGGCCCCTGCAGCGAATAGAGATACTGCGCCCGCGAGGAGCGGCCGGCGTTCAGATTGATATTCTGGACCTGCTGGAACACTGCGGTGATGCCCGGCACCTCCGAGACGGCGCGGCGCAGGCGCGCGATCACGACCTCGGCCTTGTCGCGCTGCTCCTTCGGCTTCAGCGCGATGAACATGAAGCCGTTATTGGTGGCGTTGAAGCCGCCGATATTCGAGGTCAGGTAGTCGATCGCCGGGTCGGCCCGGACGATCTCGGCGACACGGCTCTGGCGCGCCGCCATCGCCTCGAAGGAAGTGTCGGGCGGGCCTTCGGTGGCGCCGCGCAGCAGGCCGGTATCCTCGGTCGGGAAGAAGCCCTTGGGCACGTCGATATAGAGCTGGACCGAAACATAGACCGTGCCGAGCGTCACCAGCAGCATCAGGAGGCGCGCCTTGAGCACGCCGTCCAAGGTCCAGCGATAGGCGGAGAGCATGCCCTGGAAGCCGGCTTCGAACACGCGTTCGACGATGTTCGGCTTCTTGTGGTGGTCGTGCGCCTTGAGGAAGCGGGCGCAGAGCATCGGCGTCAGCGTCAGCGAGACGAAACCGGAGACGATGATGGCCGCGGCGATCGTGCCGGCGAACTCGGCGAAGACCTTGCCGACCACGCCGCCCATGAAGAAGACCGGGATGAAGACGGCGACCAGCGAGATGGTGATCGACAAGATGGTGAAGCCGATCTCGCGTGATCCGTCGAGCGCCGCCTGGAAGGGCTTCTTGCCCATCTCGATATGCCGGATGATGTTCTCCAGCATAACGATGGCGTCGTCGACGACGAAGCCGACGGCGAGCGTCAGCGCCAGCAGCGAGATGTTGTCGAGCGAATAGCCCTGCGCGAACATGATCGCGAAAGTGCCGACCAGCGAGATCGGCAACGCCAGCGTCGGGATCACCGTCGCGGCAAAGCTCTTCAGGAACAGAAAGATCACCATGATCACGAGCGCGATCGCGATCATCAGCGAGACCTCGACGTCCTCGACCGCCTCGCGGATCGGGATCGAACGGTCGTTGAGGACGTGCAGCTCGATCGCCGCCGGCAATTGCGCGCGATAGGCGTCGAGCTTGTCCTTGATGCTGTCGACGACTTGGACAGTGTTGGCGTCCGACTGGCGGTAGACCGCCAGCATGATCGAGCGCTGGCCGTTGTACCAGCTGCCGGTCTGGTCGTTCTCGACGGAATCGTAGATCTGCGCGACGTCGTTGAGCCGGATCGGAATGCCGTTCTTCTGCGAGATGATCAGGTTGCCGTATTCGCCGGCACGTTCCATCTGGCCGGTGGCACCGAGCGTCAGCCGCTGGTTGGAGCCGTTCAGCGTGCCGACGGGAGAGTTGGAGTTCGCGGCGGCGATGGCGGTACGGACTTCTGCGAGCGAGAGGCCGCGGGCCGAGACGGCGTCGGGGTTGACCCGCACGCGCACCGCATATTTCTGTGCGCCGAAGATGTTGACCTGGGCGACGCCGGGAAGCTGCGAGATCTGCTGCTGCAGGATGTTCTCGCCGAACTCGTGGACCTCGTAGAGCGGCTTGGTCGCCGAGGTCAGCACCATGAACAGCACCGGCTGGTCGGCCGGGTTGACTTTCCTGAAGCTCGGCGGGGCAGGGAGCTCGGGCGGCAGGCGCCGCACGGTCGCGCTCAGCGCCGCCTGCACATCGAGCGCGGCGCCGTCGATATTGCGGTTGAGGTCGAACTGCAGCGTGATCGAGGTCGAGCCCTGCTGCGAGACCGACGACATCGAGGTGATGCCGGAGATCGAGGCGAACTCCCGCTCCAGCGGCGCCGCGACCGAGGAGGCCATGGTCTCGGGGCTGGCGCCCGGCAGGCGGGCGCTGACATTGATGGTCGGGAAATCGACCCGGGGCAGCGCCGCGACCGGCAGCTGCTTGAAGGCGAACAGCCCGAAGATCAGGAACGTCGCCATCAGCAGGGTCGTCATGACCGGGCGACGGATGCAGAGCTCGGGCAGGTTCATCAGCCGGCGCTCCCCCGCTGGGAGGTGAGGTTGGGGGCCGGCGGGCTCTGGCCGCCACGGCCGCGCTCGATCGTGCGCGCGCCCTCGGTCAGGAGCAGCTGCCCGTCGATCA
This sequence comes from Methylobacterium sp., assembly GCA_013823325.1. Lineage (GTDB taxonomy): Bacteria > Pseudomonadota > Alphaproteobacteria > Rhizobiales > Beijerinckiaceae > Allobosea > Allobosea vestrisii. The sequence goes on along the minus strand of PNLY01000145.1, from coordinate 2,116 downwards.
CCACCGTCTCGTCACCGGTCAGGCCCGACGCGATGACTGCGCGGTCGTCGACGTTGCGCGCGAGCACGATCGGCCGGGCGCGAGCGACATTGTTGTCGATCACGAAGACATAGGAGCCATTCTGCCCGGTCTGTACCGCCTCACGCGGGATGGTAACGGCGTCGGGCTCGGTCCGCAGCGTCAGCCTGACCTGGCCGAGCGCGCCGGGCCAGAGCGTCTCGTTGGGATTGTCGAAGCTGGCGCGGATCTGGATCGTGCCGGTCGTCGCATCGACTGCATTGTCGATCACAGCGATCGCGCCTTCGATGCTCTTGCCGACGCCTTGCTGGCTCGCCTGCACGACTGCCGTCTTCGCCTGCATCGCCTCGCGGATCTCGGGCAGGTAGCGCTGCGCTACGGCGAAGCTGACATAGATCGGATCCATCTGGTTGATCGTCGCCAGCATCGCCGAGCTGTCGCCGCTCTTGGCGATATTACCTTCCTTGAGGGCGGCGACGCCGACGCGGCCGGAGACCGGCGCACTGATCGTGTAGTAGCTGAGCTGGACGCGCAGGCTGTCGACAGCCGCCTCGCCGCCACGGATCGCAGCGCGCAGCGTGCTTACTGCCGAACGTGCGGTGTCGAGGCGCTGGTCGGTGGCGATCTCGCGGCGAGAGAGTTCCTCGGCGCGGCGCAGGTCGGATTCAGCCGCGATCAGAGCGGCCTTGTCGCGCGCGACATTGGCCTCGGCCTGGCGCAGCTGCGCCTCGAGCTGGCGCGAGTCCAGCCGGAACAACACGTCGCCCTTGTTCACCATGGCGCCGTCGCGGAATTCGACGGCCATGATCTGGCTGTCGACGCGTGAGCGGATGTTGACGGTCGAGATCGCCTGGACGGTGCCGATCGCATCGATCCGGACCGGCATCGCCCGGCGCTCGACCTTGGCGGTCACGACCGTCACCGGCGGCCGGTTGGCCTGGCCGGAACGGTTGCCGCCACCCGTGGCAGGGGCGGACGCCGTCGCGGCCGGCTTGCCCGGGCCGGGGATCACCTTGCCGTAAGGGACCTGATCGAGCGGCCAGGGAACCGGACGCCCGGTATAATGAAGAAACGCGCCCGCGGCGAGCACGCCCGCGGCCGAGAACAGAGCCACACGCCCGAAAGTCAGCACTGCCATAGAAAGCCTTGCGCCACGGGAACGTCGTATCCGGCTAACCCGGACGGTCGCTCCCCACATTGTCCTCACCGCAAGAATTTAGCATGAAGACGGTACGGTTTCGACGCAAGTGTCCAACACGGTTTATTGACCGCTGTAGCGACGAAGTGACAGGACGACAATTCGGCCGGTCGAAATCGGCGCCACACGTCTTGCGTGCGGCAAGAAAAGGTCGCTCAGAGGATAGCAACCACAATGCCGACCCACATGAAAAAGAGGCAGGCAATGCCGGCCGCAAAGACGAGCGCTCGCTGCTTCAGGCTGTTGGTTCCAGTATGAACCAATGTATGGACGACACGCGTCGCGACATAAGCCCAGGCCAGCGCCGCCATGACATAGCCGGTCGCACCGACATGGATCGCGATCAGGATCAGCGCGAAGAACAGGACCGGAGTCTCGAACTGATTACTGAAATTGGCCGCGGCAAGCCGGGCTGAATCCGGATAGCGCTCGGTCGAGACGGCGATATCGGCGAGCCCGACCTCGCGATTGGCGAAGGCCTGCTTGCGACGCCGGAACATGATGACGAGGACGACGAAGCTCCAGAGGATCTGGGCCAGCGCCGGATAGATCAGTTTCAAGGTCATGTCGTCCTCTTCGCGGAGCGGCGGACCCACAACTGGGTCCACCCTCCGGAAGTATCTGATGCCCGATCGAAAAAAGACAGATCGCCGCGGGGCGATCCGAGATCAGGAGCGCGTCGGGTAGTTCGGGCTTTCGCGGACGATCGTCACGTCGTGGACATGGCTCTCGCGCAGGCCGGCGCTGGTGATGCGGATAAAACGGGCCTTGCTGCGGTAATCCTCGAGATTGCGGCCGCCGACATAGCCCATGGCGGCGCGCAGGCCGCCCGCGAGCTGGTGCAGCACGCCCGAGACCGGGCCCTTGTAGGCGACCTGGCCCTCGATGCCTTCCGGCACC
>PNLY01000144.1 GCA_013823325.1 Methylobacterium sp. | reverse complement strand
GCGACTGCCCTTTCCCGATGAGGAGCAGCGGCGTGGTTGTGCCTTCTGGGGAAATGGCAGGCCCTCATCCGGCGCTCCGCGCCACCTTCTCCTATCCGGGAGAAGGAAAGAAGGCCGCGTGCCCAGTCGTTACAGCATGGCTTTCGCTGTTCCTCTTCCTCTTCTTCCCATTTCTCGCCATCGCGGCCGAGCCGAACTATCCCGCCCTGACCGGCCGCATCGTCGACAACGCGAACCTGCTCAATGCCGAAGCCTCGACCCGGATCGAGCAGAAGCTGAAAGCGCATGAGGAGAAGACCAGCGACCAGGTCGTGGTCGCGACGCTGCCCTCGCTGCAGGGCTATTCGATCGAGGACTTCGCCAACGGCCTGTTCCGGACCTGGAAACTCGGCGAGAAGGCGAAGAATAACGGCGTGCTGCTCATCGTCGCGCCGAACGAGCGCAAGGTGCGCATCGAGGTCGGCTACGGGCTCGAGGGTGCCCTCACCGATGCGCTCTCTAAGGTGATCATTACCACCGCTGTCGCGCCCAAATTCAAGAACGGCGATTTCGCGGGGGGAATCGAGGGCGGCGTCGACGCGATCCTGTCGATCCTGACCGGCGATGCCGAGGAATGGCAGCGACGCGCCCAGATCCGCAGCGACGAATCCTCCTGGGTCGAAACCACCGCGGTGATTTTCGTCATGATCATGGTGTTCATCCTGATCGTGAGTTTCATGCGGGAGCTCGGTCGCTCCTCCGGCGGGGCGCGCCGGCACCGGACGCGCGACGGGCGCTGGATCGTGCTGCCGCCCTCAGGCGGTTCGGGCTGGAGCGGCGGCTCCTCCTCGGGCGGCTGGAGTTCCGGCTGGGGAGGCGGCTCGAGTTCCGGTGGATTTTCGGGTGGCGGCGGCTCGTCCGGCGGCGGCGGCGCTTCGGGGGATTGGTGAGATGCTGAATTCCGATGATCGCGACGCCATCGCCGAGGCCGTGCGCGAGGCCGAGCGGCAGACCTCCGGCGAGATCGTCGTCGTCGTCGACCGCGCTGCCGGCAGCTATGTCGCTGTGCCGCTGGTGCTGGCGCTGGCGCTCTCCCTGTTCGTGCCCTGGCCGTTCCTGCTCATCACGAATCTGAGCGCGGCGAGCATCTTCCTGGCCCAGTTGATCGCGGCGGCGCTGCTGCTTGCGGCCCTGCTCTGGTATGGGCGCGGCGGACGTTTCGTCCCCGGTTTCGTCAAGCGTCGGCAGGCGCATGAGACGGCGCTGCGCGAATTCACGGCCCGTGGGCTGACGCTGACGCGCGGCCGCACCGGCGTGCTGCTCTATATCGCCGTTCAGGAGCGCTATGCCGAGGTCGTCGCCGATGCCGGCATCTCGGCCAAGGTCGAGGGCGAGACCTGGCAGAAGATCGTCGAGCCGCTGCTCGCGGCGGCGGCGCAGGACACCCTGCGCGAAGGGCTGATCGCAGCGGTGCGTGATGTCGGCGCCGTGCTTGCCGCCCATGCGCCTCCGGCCGCCGACGATGTCGACGAGTTGCCGAACAAGGTGGTGATCCTCTAGGGCCGGTTGCCTTGGCTTTGATTACTTGGCCGGACCGCGTGCGGCGCCGAGGATGGCGCTCTGGCGGGCGTAGAGATCGGCCTGGACCAGCACGACATAGCTGTCGGCCTTTGCGGCAGAGCGGACAGTCTCCAGCGGCACGCTCAGGGTCGCAGCCTGGCCCTTCCACTCGCCGATCCGGCTGATGCCGCGCACGACATTGGCATAGGTCACGGTCTTGCCGGTGTTCTCGCCGCGTTCGATCGGCACCGTGGCGCTGCGGCTGACCTGCAGCAGCCAGACAACGGCCGGCTTCTCGCTGGCGAAGGGCGCTTCGCCGAGGGCGACACGCAGCGCACCATCCGCCTCGGACAGGTCGATCTTGACCGGGAAGCCGTCCTTGCCCTGCTCCTGGACGAGCTTGTCGATGCCGCCCTTGTCGGAGCCGACGATATGGGCAGCGCCGTTGACCACGGCCTGGGGTGTGTAGATCTGGCCGTCGCCGCGCGCCTTGGCGTAGAGCTTCTGGCGCTTGCTGAAGACCTCCTGGCCGAGCGTGTCCTTCCAGCCGAGATAGTCCCAATAGGTCACCGGCAGGGTCAGCGTGATCAGCCGGGGATCCCTGGCGAGCTCGGTGAAGAGCGCGTCCGCGGCGGGGCAGGACGAGCAGCCCTGGCTGGTGAAGAGCTCGACCACCGCCTTCGGCTGGACCGGGGGCTGCTGCGCATGCGTCGGCGCTCCCGCGAGGAGGAGGACAGCGGCAGCAGCGATGTGGCTGATGTGGCGTGCCATCGGTTCGAACTCGTCGCCTGTATAGGAGCAGGCGGTTACCAAAAGCGCTACTCTCCACTCAATTGGAAATCACGTTGCCTTGAAAACAGGCTTCTGCTGCGGCTGATCGCGAAAACGTGCCAGGGCTTCAGCGCTGATCAGGTTCGGGCGCCAGCGCCGGTGCATCCAGAGCCATTGTTCGGGATGCTCGCGAACCCAGCCCTCGACCACGGCGGTCATCATCGCCATCGCGCCGGTGACGTCGATCTCGCCACTGGCGTCGCGCGGCAAGTCGAGCGGCGGCGTCAATTCGATCCGGAAGCGCCGGTTCGGCAGGCGGATGACGCGCACGCCATGCACCGGGCATTCGAAGCGGCGAACGAACTTGCCGAGGATCGGGTTGGTCAGCGCCGGACGCCCAAGGAACGGCACGACCACGCCGCGGGTGAAATGCTGGTCGATCAGCATGCCGAGATGGCCGCCATTCTCGAGCACGCCCTGCATGGCGAAGGCGGCGCCCTGCTTGGCGGCGGCGAGGCCGCCCATGGCGCCCGAGCGGATCTCATGGACGACGGCGGCGATCGCCGGGTCGTTCGGCGCGCGGAAGACGGCAGTGGTGTCGAGATCGTAGGTGGCGGCGCAGATCGCTGGCAATTCCCAATTGCCGAGATGGGCGGAGAAGATCAGCCCCGGCTTGTCGTCATCCTTCAGCGCGATGAAATGCTCGATGCCGACGACCTCGATCCGGCCGTTCGGATCGGGGTTGTGGTAGTCATAGTCGAACAATGTCTTGAGATGGGCGTATTCGGCGACGGTGCGGCCAAGATTCTCCCAGCCACCGCGGACGAGGCGCCTGGCCTCCGCATCGGCGATGCCAGGATAGGCGGCGCGGACATTGGCATAGGCAACGCGGTTGACCGGGATCAGTGGGCTGACGCTGCGCAGCAGCCAGCCGCCGAGATCGGAGGCTCGCTCCGGCCCGAGCGCGCGCAGGAAGGCGAAGACCGCGCGGATCAGCCCGATCATCAGCGCAGCGCCGATGCGCGTCGCGAATTGCTTTAGCTTCCTCAAGGTCCCAGCCCGGTGCGCCGGCGCAGCGTCCGGGAAGGAGCTCGCCATCGCGGCGCGACTTGCGGGATTGCGGCCGGCGCGTCAAGTCGCGCCGGCTCTAAGGGCTCGATCAGAGCGTGACGATGACCTTGCCGAAGACCTTGCGGCCTTCGATCCGGGCAAGGCCCTGCTCGAACTGCGCGAGGGGGAAGACCGAATCGATCACCGGCTTCATGCCGGCGGCCATCTTCTCCAGCGACTGCGCGATGTTCTCGATCCGGCAGCCGAAGGAGCCGGTGATGCGGTATTGCTGCTGGAAGAGCTGCATCAGATTCATCGTCGTCGAGGCGCCCGAGGTCGCGCCGCAGGTGACGAGCCGGCCGCCGCGCTTCAGGCAGAGCAGCGAGCCGTTCCAGGTGTCGGCGCCGACATGCTCGAAGACGACGTCGACGCCCTTGCGCTTGGTCAGGCGCCGGACCTCGCCTTCGAAACGCTCGGTCTTGTAGTTGACGACGAAATCGGCGCCGAGCGCCTTGGCCTTCTCGCCCTTCTCGTCGTCGCCGACGGTGGTGTAGACGGTACAGCCGATCGCCTTGGCCATCAGGATCGCCGCCGTGCCGATGCCGGAGCCGCCGGCATGGACCAGCACCGATTCACCCGGCTCCAGCTTGGCATTGTCGAACAGCATGTGCTGGACCGTGCCGAAGCCGATCGGCGCGCAGGCGGCATCCTCGAAGGAGACGCCCTTCGGCGCCTTGATGACCAAACGCTCGGGCCGGTTGATCACTTCGCGGGCGAAGCCGTCGATATGGAAGCCCATGATTCCGGCGACGTTCTCGCAGAGATTGTCGCGGCCCTCGCGGCAGGCCTTGCAATGGCCGCAGGTCTCGGCGCCATACATCGTCACCGTATCGCCCTCGCGGAAGCGCGAGACGCCCTCGCCGATCGCGACGACCTCGCCGGCGGCCTCGACACCGGCTGCCTGCGGCATCTTGCGTTTGGCGAAGGCCATGCCGCGGAAGCCCCAGAGATCGAGATAGTTCAGGCCGACGGCGCGGACACGGATCTGGACCTCGCCGGGAGCGGGCGGCGGCGGCGGCTCGATCTGTTCGAGGCGGAGATCACGGTCGCCATGGAGCTGGAGCGAGAGCATCGGTCTTGATCTTTCAGAGCTGGTCTGGCCATTGCCGGGAGGCATGCAGGACCGCGAGGATTTCGACGCGTCCGTCGCGAACGCGATAGGGCAGGATGTAGGGCGTACCCGTCACCACGAATTCGCGAGTGCCGTCAACACGGCCAGGCCGACCCATATTGGGCTGATTGATCAATAGCAGCGCCTTGGCCTCGATCAGAAGGGCAAGCCGTTCCGCCGCGATCGGGCTGTCGGCGGCGACATAGGCGAAGATCTCATCGATCTCGACAAGGGCCCGTCTGGTCCAAAGAAGTTTCACGCCTTCGTCCGGTACTTCGCGAAGACGGCCTCGACCTCTTCTTCCGTGGCGAACTCACCGCGATCGGCCTGGGCGATGCCCTCCTTGATGCGGGCGATCTGCCAGGCATTGAGCTCGATGTAATTCTCGATCGCCTTGGCGGCGAGCCAGTTGCGCGAGCGATCGGTGTCGGCCGCCAGCGCGTCGAGCTTGGCGAGGGTCTCGTCGTCGAGGCGGATGGTGAAGGCTGCCGTCATGCTGGTTCACTCCGGTTCGTAGTGAACATAGGCGGTTCACGGCGCAGCGCCAAGCGCCGTGCGTTTACCATGTTTCACGTGAAGCGTCGGAGCGCCCTTAGCGATGCACGCCGAGATGGGCGGTCAGGCCGCCATCGATAGGCAGGACCGTGCCGGTGATATAGGCCGCCGGCGGGCTCATCAGGAAGGCGGCGAGGCCCGCGACCTCCTCCGGCCTGGCGAAGCGGCCTGCCGGAATCTGGCCTTCCATCTTGTCGCGATAGGCGGCGTAAGGCGCCATCATGTCGGTATCGACGAAGCCCGGCGCGATCACATTGACGGTGATGCCGCGCTTGCCGGTCTCGACCGCCAGCGTCTTGGCATAGGAGATCAGCGCGCCCTTCGACGCCGCATAGGCGGCATTGCCGGGATTGCCCCGCAGTGCCGCGACCGAGCCGATCGCGACGATGCGGCCGGCCTTGGCGCGGATCATGCCGCGCATCAGGCTCTTGGCAAGGCGGGTGAAGGCCCAGAAATTGACCTGCATCGCCGCTTCCGCCTTGTCCTGCACCAGCATGGCGGCGAGCGCGTCATAGGGCTGGCCTGCATTGTGGACGAAGCCGAAATAGCTCTCGCCCTCGACCGTCTCGCAGAAGGAGTCGAGCGCCGGCTTGTCGGAAAGGTCGAGCGGTAGGGCACGCACAATTCGGCCGGGCGCGAGGTCTGTGATCTCGGCGGCGAGGGCTTGTGCCTGCTCGCCCGAGGAGCGATAGGTGAAGTCGACATCATGGCCGCCGGCCACGAGCGCCCGGACGATCGCGGCGCCGACGCCCTTGGCGCCGCCGGTGACGAGGACCCGGGTCATGCCGCCGATGGCCCGGCGGTCAGGACGAGGCAGGTGTTCTGGCCGCCGAAGCCGAAGGAGTTCGACAGCACGGTACGCACCTTGGCGTCGCGGGCCTGGTTCGGGATCACGTCGAGCGCGATCGCGGGATCGGGCGTATTGTAGTTGATCGTCGGTGGGATGCGGCCATTGGCGATGGTCAGGAGCGAGATCACCGCCTCGACCGCGCCGGCCGCCGTCAGCGTGTGGCCGAGCATCGACTTGTTCGAGGAGATCGGCAGCTTCGCCATGCGCTCGCCGAAGACGGCGGAGCAGCTCATCGCCTCCATCTTGTCGTTCTCCGGCGTCGAGGTGCCGTGCGCGTTGATGTAGTCGACATCATCCGGCGTCAGGCCGGCATCGGCGAGCGCGTCCTGCATGGCGAGGATTGCCGGCTTGCCGTCCGGGCTCGAGCGGGTGCGGTGGAAGCCGTCGCCCCGCTCGCCGCAGCCGGCGACGATGCCGAGGATGGTGGCGCCGCGCGCGAGCGCGTGGTCGTAATCCTCCAGCACCAGCGCGCCGGCGCCTTCGCCCATGACGAAGCCGTCGCGGTTCTTCGAGAACGGCTTGGCGGCAGCTTCCGGCGGATCGTTCTGGGTCGAGAGGGCCGAGAGCAGCGAGAAGCGGATCAGCGCCTCGGCATGGACCGAGCCGTCGGTGCCGATGCACAAGGCAGCTTCGGTCTCGCCCCTTCTGATCGCCTCGACGCCCATCTGGATCGCGGTCGCGCCCGATGAGCAGGCGGTCGAGAGCGAGATCGGCGAGCCCTTGGTGCCGAATTTCTCCGCGATGTGCTCGGCGACGCCGCCGAACAGGAAGAGTTCGTGCATCGCCTGGTGCTTGTGGCGAGCGGCGACGCGCAGCAGCGCGTCATAGTCGGTGTCGCCCTCGACGGCCTGGGCCAGCTCCTGCTTCTGCGGCCATTCCATCTCGACGGGCGGCACCGCCATGAAGAGCTCGCCGGGAAAATCACCGGCATCGCCGAGGCCGCTCTGTGTGACCGCCTCTTCGGCGGCGAGCGTGGCGAGCTTCTCCGAGAGCTCGGGCGCTGCGAAGGAGCCGTCGAACAGGAAGTCGACGGTCGCGGCGATGGTGGTGCGCAGGCCGTCGGTCGGGAAGCGCTCGATGCGGTGGATGCCCGAGCGGCCCGCGGTCAGGGCCTCCCAGTTGGCGTCCTTGCCTTTTCCCAGCGAAGTGACGATGCCGAGGCCGGTGACGGCGACGATCGGCCGGCCCTGGCTGTCGCGATGGCTTGCACCCATGACGCCTCTCCTCAAGCCTTGACCAGACGGGCGGCACCCTCGCCGCGCCAATGGGCAGCGCCGGTGACGATCGCCTCATTCGCCGAGCCGGTCGAGAGCGCGGCCGCGGCGAGCGCGATCGCGACCGGGAACGCGGCTTCGATGGAATGGCCGACAAGGTCGCCGGCGGCGACCCGGCGCGCACCCGGCGCAGCCTTGGCGATCGCGGCGGCCTCTTCTTCGGTGATGCCGGCGCAGCCGGTCGCCGCCGAGATCGCAAGCGCGTCGGCGGCGAGCGGACCGAAGCCGGCGAGCAGTTCGTCGAGCGCCTTGGCGACCGAGCCCGGCTGGCGGCGGCTGCGATGGGCGCCGGCATGGCTCAGGAGCGCATGCGCCTTGGCGCCGCGTGCCGCAGCGCGCTCGGCGGATTCAAGGACGAGGAAGGCGCCGGCGCTGCCGGTGATCATGCCGGGCGCATCGCCGCGGGCGAAGACTGGTGCGAACTCGGCAGAGCGCAGGAAGCCGCCGAGTTCGAGCAGCAGCAGCATGTCGCGGCGCTCGGCGTTGTAGGCGCCGCCGACGAGAATGGTGTCGGCCTGGCCGGCCGCGATGCGGGCCCGGGCGGTGCGGATCGCGTCGACGCCGGCCTGCTCCTCGCCCATCAAGGTGCGCGAGGCGCCGGTGATGCCGTGGACGATGCCGATATTACCGGCGAGCAGGTTCGAGAGCTGGGCCAGGAACAGGGTCGGCCTGAGATCGCTCATCAGCCGCTCGTTCAGGAAGGCGCCCGGCTGGTTGGCGTTGCGCAGGCCGGTCAAAATGGCGGCATCGACGGCATGGTCGCGCTCACCGCCGCCGGCGGCAACGATGACCTGGAGTTGGCTCTTGGCCTCAGCGTCCTCCTTCAGCCCGGCATCGTCGAGCGCGAGGCCGGCGGCATAGACGCCGAGACGCTGCCACGGCTCCATCTGGCGCTGGTCGGACTTCTTCGGGATCTGCTTGTCGAGCTCGAGCGTCTTCAGCGGATGCAGTGGGTAAGGCGCGAAGCTCTGGTTGTCGATGACTGGCGCGGTGCCGGAGGCGAGCGCCTGCGCGTGCGTCTCGACGCCCTCGCCGAGGCTGGAGGCGAGACCGATGCCGGTGATGACGACGTCGCGAGCCATGTCAGGCTGCCTCCGGAGAGAGGCCGATGGCGGCGATGCGGCTCCGCATCAAGGTGCGCATATCGGCAGGGAAGGGCATCAGGCGGAAGCGCAATTCGGCATCGCAGATCGGCTTGCCGGCGAGCGTGATCTTCGCCTTGGTCGCGGCATAGCCCGAACCCTCTATCACCAGCTCGGCGCTGGTCTCGAGCTCGGCGTTCGGCTCGACAAAGGTGCGGAAGCGCGCCTTGTCGACCGTCATCAGGAAGGGCATCTGCGTCAGGCCGTTGAGCCCGAGCAGCAAATAGCCGGAGGCCTGCGCCATGGTCTCGGTGAGCAGGACGCCGGGAACGAGCGGGTGGCCGGGGAAATGGCCCTCGAAGACCGGACTTGTCGCGGGGACGGTCGAGCGGGTGACAATCCGCTTGGCTGCCGGATCGAAGCTCTCGACCTTGTCGATCATGTCGAAATATTCGAGGCGCATGCGGTTCCAACCCGTCTCGCCGCGATCGGGGTCGAGCCCCGCTTGCGGCGTCTCAACGTCCGGCAACGGCCCTCACGGGCCGCGGCTTGCTCAAGCAGCCTTGGCGGCGACGAGGTCGTCGATGCGCTTGCACAGGTTCTCAAGCACGAAATACTGCTCGGCCGGCGCCTTGCCCTCGTTGACCTCCTGGGTCCACTGCTCCAGCGGCAGCTTGATGCCGAAGGCCTTGTCGATCGCGAAGGCGATGTCGAGGAAGGCGAGGGAGTCGATGCCGAGATCGTCGATCGCGTGGCTCTGGGGCGTGATCTTCTCGCGAGGAATGTCGCAAGTTTCCGAAATGATGCCGGCGACCGTCTCGAACGTGGCGGACATGCGGGTACTCCCGTCGTGGATGATGATGGCGGACGACATCCGGGCGCGGTTGCCGCGCCTGCCCCAAGCCCCCCGCCGAGGATGGCTGTGACCGCCCCCTTACACCTGCGTGCAGAATAGGACAACCGTCACGACCAAAGAGAGACGCCCGGCTTTTGGCCGGGCGTCCAGTATCGTCCTCGCCGGGCCTTACGCGGCGATGCCGCGCAGCACGTAGTGCAGGATGCCGGCGTTCTTGAAGTAGTCGAGCTCGTCCAGCGTATCGATGCGGCAGAGGATCGGAACCTTCTTCACCTTGCCATCGGCATAGGTGATCTCGGCTTCGAGCGTCTGGCGCGGCTTGACCGTGGCGAGGCCCTTGATCGTCACGCTCTCGTCGCCCTTGAGGCCGAGCGAGGCCCAGCTGGTGCCCTCCTGCAGGGTGAACGGCACCACGCCCATGCCGACCAGGTTCGAGCGGTGGATACGCTCGAAGCTCTGGGCGATCACGGCCTTGACGCCGAGCAGGTTGGTGCCCTTGGCGGCCCAGTCGCGCGAGGAGCCGTTGCCGTATTCGACGCCGGCGAAGATCACCAGCGGCACTTTCTCGGCCTGGTAGCGCATCGCCGCATCATAGATCGGCAGCTCTTCCTTGCTGGGGTAGTGAATGGTGTAGCCGCCTTCGCGCCCATTCGGCCCCATCATGTGGTTGCGGATGCGGATATTGGCGAAAGTGCCGCGCATCATCACCTCGTGATTGCCGCGGCGCGTGCCGTACTGGTTGAAGTCGGCGACGGCGACGCCATGCTCGGTGAGATAGGCGCCCGCCGGCGAGGCGGCCTTGATCGAACCGGCCGGGGAGATGTGGTCGGTGGTGATCTTGTCGCCGAACAGGCCGAGGATGCGGGCGCCGACGATTTCAGTGACCGGAGCCGGCTGCTTGCCCATGCCGCGGAAATAGGGCGGGTTCTGGACATAGGTCGACTTGTCGTCCCAGGCATAGGTCTGGCCGGTCGGCGCCTTGACCTTCTGCCAGTTGGCGTCGCCCTTGAAGACATCCGCATATTTCGCCTTGAAGATCGCCTTGGTGACGTTCTTGGCGATGAAGGCCTGGATCTCCTTATTGGAGGGCCAGATGTCCTTGAGATAGACCGGTTTGCCGTCCTTGCCCATGCCGAGCGGTTCGGTGGTCAGGTCGATCTGCACGGAACCGGCCAGCGCATAGGCGACGACCAGCGGCGGCGAGGCGAGGTAGTTCGCCTGTACGTCCGGCGAAACGCGGCCCTCGAAGTTGCGGTTGCCCGAGATCACGGCACCGGCAATCAGGCCCTGATCGTTGATCGCCTTCGAGATCGGCGCCGGCAGCGGGCCGGAATTGCCGATGCAAGTGGTGCAGCCGAAGCCGACCAGGTTGAAGCCGAGCTTGTCGAGGTCCTTCTGCAGGCCGGCCTTGGCGAGATACTCGGCCACGACCTGCGAGCCGGGGGCCAGCGAGGTCTTGACCCAGGGCTTGACCTTGAGCCCCTTCGCCACCGCGTTGCGGGCGAGCAGGCCGGCAGCCATCAGCACCGACGGGTTCGAGGTGTTGGTGCAGGAGGTGATGGCGGCGATGACGACGTCGCCATGGCCGAGATCGAAGGTCTCACCCTCGACCTTGACGCGGCGCGACAGCTCGCCGCCCTTCTTGTAGTCGTTCTCCATCGCGGCGGCGAAGCCGCTCTTGATCGCGCCGAGATCGGCGCGGCCTTCCGGGCGCTTCGGGCCGGCCATCGAGGCCTGCACGGTGCCGAGGTCGAGCTCGAGCGTGTCGGTGAAGACCGGATCGGGCGTCGAGCGGGTGGCGAACAGGCCCTGGGCCTTCGCATATTTCTCGACCAGGGCGACGCGGGCGGCCTTGCGGCTGGTGGTCTCCAGATAGTTCAGCGTCTCGGCGTCGACCGGGAAGAAGCCGCAGGTCGCGCCGTATTCCGGCGCCATGTTCCCGATGGTGGCGCGGTCGGCGAGCGTCATGTTGAACAGGCCGGGGCCGAAGAACTCGACGAACTTGCCGACGACGCCCTTCTTGCGCAGCATCTGGGTGACGGTCAGCACGAGGTCGGTCGCGGTGATGCCTTCCTTGAGCTTGCCGGTGAGCTTGAAGCCGATCACCTCGGGCAGCAGCATCGACTGC
>PNLY01000143.1 GCA_013823325.1 Methylobacterium sp. | reverse complement strand
CGTGCTGCTCGACGAGGCGCAGAATGCCACCTCGGTGCAGATGAAGATGTTCCTCACCCGCCTGGGCGAGGGCTCGCGCATGATCATCACCGGCGACCCCTCGCAGGTCGACCTGCCGCCGGGCCAGCGCTCGGGCCTCGTCGAGGCGGTCAGGCTGCTCTCCGGCGTCGAGGGCGTCGGCCATGCCCGCTTCGAGGAGGGCGACGTCGTCCGCCACGCGCTCGTGCGCCGCATCGTCATGGCCTATGAGGACGCCGCCCGGAAGGAGCGCGATGAGCGCGAGGCCCGGCTCGCCGCCCTGCCCGCGCCGGACGCTCCCGTCGAAGGCGATGCCGACGGGCTGAAGCGCATGTTGTCGCGGGAGCGGCCGCGATGACCGATCGACCTCGTTCGCGGCGCCCGGCGCCGCGAACCGAAACGCCGGAGCCCGACCCAAGCGGGCCCTCGCTCGATATCCGCATGCAGTCGCGGAAATGGCGCGAGATCGCGGATTTGCGACCGCGGATCCTCGCTGCCGTCGATGCCGGGCTGGCGCTTGCTCCGGTCAGACCGATGCCGGGCGCCGAACTCAGCCTGCTGCTGACCGACGACAAGCGCATCCGCATCGTCAACCGCGACTGGCGCGGCTTCGACAAGGCAACAAACGTCCTCTCCTTCCCCGCCGCACCGCGGGAGCGGATCGCAGCGAGCCCAGTGATCGGCGATATCGTGATCGCCCTGGAGACGGTCACCCGAGAGGCCGAGGCCGAGGAAAAATCCTTCGGCGATCATCTCAGCCATCTCGTGATCCACGGCCTGCTGCACCTGCTCGGCGAGGACCACGAGACGGAGGCGGAAGCCCAGCGCATGGAAGCGCTGGAGACCGCAGCGCTTGCCCGGCTCGGCATCGCCGATCCCTATGCCGGCTCGGAGCCGGAACCCATGCAGCCCAGCCCCACGGCCAAGACCAAGAAGCCCCAGCCAGCGTCATGAGCGACGACACACGATCTTCCTCTTCGTCGGAACCGACAGGCCGTGGCCTGTCGCACTGGCTCGGCCAGTTCCTCGACAAGCTCGGCCTACGCCATGGCGGCTCTATCCGCGAGGACATCACCGAGGCGCTGGCTCAGGACGGTGGCGGGGTCACCGACCTCTCGCCGCAGGAACGGGCGATGCTCTCGAACGTGCTGAGCCTGCGCGAGCGCCGCGTCGCCGATGTGATGGTGCCGCGTGCCGACGTCATCGCGGTCTCCTCGGAGGCGACGCTCGGCGACCTGCTGGCGCTGTTCCGCACCGCCGGCCATTCGCGCCTGCCGGTCTATGGCGAATCGCTCGACGATCCCCGCGGCATGATCCACATCCGCGACTTCCTGGACTTCATCGCCGCCCGGGCCAAACCAGGCCGGAAGCTGCGCGGCGAGGCGGAAGCCCCGCCTGGGCCGAGCCTGGGGGCCATCGACTTGTCGATGACGCTGGCGCAGGCCAAGATCCTGCGGCCGGTGCTCTATGTGCCGCCCTCCATGCCCGCGGTCGACCTTCTCGTCCGGATGCAGGCGACGCGCACCCATATCGCCCTGGTGATCGACGAATATGGCGGCACCGACGGGCTGATCTCGATCGAGGACCTCGTCGAGATCGTCGTCGGCGACATCGAGGACGAGCACGATCTCGACGAGGCTCCGGCGATCGCGCCGGCCGGCGAGAACCGCTTCATCGCCGATGCCCGCGCCACGCTCGACGAGCTGAAGGAGGCGACCGGGATCGACCTGTCGCGTGCCGAGGTCGCCGAGGAGGTCGATACGCTCGGTGGGCTGATCGTGACCCTGGCCGGCCGCGTGCCGGTGCGGGGCGAACTGATCAAGGGGCCGGAGAACCTCGAATTCGAGGTGCTCGACGCCGATCCGCGCCGGGTCAAGCGCCTGCGCATCCATCGCCGCGATCAGGTCGCAGCCGAGCCGCCAGCCGAACCGGACGCCGCATGACCATGCTCTCGGCGCTGGCCGACCGCGTCATCCTCGCCTGGGGCTGGCCGCGCCGACTGATCGCGCTCATCTGCGGTGCCTGCGGGGCGCTGGCGCTAGCCCCCCTCGACCTCTGGCCGCTGCTGGCCGTGCCGATGACCGCCGCGGTGTGGCTGATCGACGGCTCGGTCGCGCAGAGCCGGCGCGGACGCCTGTGGGCCGCCGCGAGCGCCGGCTGGTGGTGGGGTTTCGGCTATCATCTCGCCGGGCTTTGGTGGCTCGGCGCCGCTTTCCTCGTCGAGGCCGACAAATTCGCCTGGGCGATGCCGCTCGGCGTCGTGGCGCTGCCGGCTTTCCTGGCGATCTTCCCGGCCGCCGGCTTCGCCATGGCGCGGATGCTCTGGCCGACCGGCGCCGGCCGCCTCCTGGTGCTGGCGGCCACGCTGGCGCTGAGCGAATGGTTGCGCGGCCATGTCCTCACCGGCTTTCCCTGGAACGTCTACGGCATGATGCTGGCCGGACCGAGCTGGTTCGCCCAGAGCGCCAGCCTGATCGGCCTTTATGGGCTGACGGCGGTGGCAATCGCGATCGGCGCCGCGCCCGCCGTGCTCGGCACGGGCGAGGCGGGGACAGGGCGCTGGCGCGCTCCGGCGCTGGCCGGGCTCGCGCTGGCGGCGCTGGCCGGCTTCGGCGCCTGGCGGATTCCGGCAGAGCCGGTTCCGGCGGTGAGCGGGGTCAAATTGCGGCTGATGCAGCCGAACCTGCCGCAGGATGCCAAGTTCAGCCCGCGCAACAGCGAGATGATCCTGTCGCACTATCTCGCATTGAGCGACCGGGCGACCGGCCCGGCGACCTCGGGCGTGCAGGATGTGACGCATCTGATCTGGCCGGAATCGGCCTTTCCCTTCCTGCTCGGGCGCACGCCGCAGGCACTGGCGCGGATCGCCGCCCTGCTGCCGCCGAACACGACGCTGATCACCGGCGCCGCCCGCGCCGGCGAGACCCTGCCGGGCGAGAGCCGGCCGCCGATCTACAATTCGATCCAGGTGGTCAACGACGAGGGCACGATCACCGGCAGCTACGACAAGGTCCATCTCGTCCCGTTCGGCGAGTATCTGCCACCTGTGCTCGAGCGGCTGATCCGTGCGGTCGGCCTGTCGGAGTTCGTCTCGATTCCCGGCGGCTTCGCCTCGGGCAGCCGGCGCACGCCGCTGGCGATCCGCGGCCTGCCGCCCGCCGCGAGCCTGATCTGCTACGAGGTGATCTTCCCGGGCGAGGCGATGCCGAGCGGGCCGCGGCCGGGCTTCATCCTCAACCTGACCAATGACGGCTGGTTCGGGCAGACCAGCGGCCCCTACCAGCATCTCGCCCAGGCCCGCTTGCGCACCATCGAGGAAGGCCTGCCGCTGGTGCGTGTCGCCAATACCGGCATCTCGGCGGTGGCCGACCATTACGGCCGCATCCGCGCGGCGCTGCCGCTCGGCGAAACCGGCGTGATCGATGCGAGCCTGCCGCGCGCCGGCGTGGCGACGCCCTATTCCCGCTTCGGCGATCTTTTCTTTGCAGGTGTAGTTGCCAGCTTCTTGCTCGCTGGAGTATTAGTGCGGAGACGGTGATCCCATTTGGAACTTTCTTCCGGGAAGGCCGCCAATGGCCGGCCGGAGCGGGTCTTCAATGGGCCACCGGCAGGTCTGAACGGACAAAAAGGGGACCGGCAGCCATGTTGAAGAAAGTACCGAACCCGATCGACCGGCATGTCGGCAGCCGCGTCCGGATGCGCCGCATGCTCGCCGGCGTCAGCCAGGAGCGGCTCGGCGAGGCGCTGGGGCTGACTTTCCAGCAGGTGCAGAAATACGAGAAGGGCACCAACCGGATCAGCGCGAGCCGCCTGCAGCAGATCGCCAAGATGCTGGGCGTGCCCGTCGCCTTCTTCTTCGACGGCGCCCCCAGCGATGAGAGCATCGGGAACGGCTTCGCCGACGCATCGGCCACGACCTATGTCGCCGATTTCCTCGCCACCAGCGAGGGCGTGCAGCTGACCAAGGCTTTCGTGCGCATCAAGAGCCCGCGCGTGCGCCGGCGCATCGTCGATCTCGTCGAATCGCTCGGCGAGACGCCGATCGAAACCATCGAGCAGTAACATCCTCGCGAGCTCGGGCCGCGTTCCCGCAAGCGGATCGAACGCCGTTCCGGACAAGCCGCCTGGGTGGTGCGACACCGGCGTCCATCGCAGCGCAGGAGCTCTGCATGGATGCCGGCGTTCTGTCTTGGCCTGGATCTAGTGCAGGGACGGTGCCGCGTCCTGAGTCAGGACGAGGGTGTTCCGGTTGAGCCGCTGCAATTGCGGGCTGGGATTGACCAGCAGGAAATCCCTGAGCTTCACCTGGTCCGGCTCCGACATGGACAGGATCTGCACTGCAAGCCAGAGCTCGTCCGGCAGGTCCATCCGGTAGGCGACATCCACGAGTTCCTGATGCACCGGCTGATTGCGCAGCAGGGTGGTGAGCAAGCCGAGCGCATATTCGATCTTGTCGCGACTGCTGCCGGTATCATGCTGACTAGCCATGCGAGATCCTCCGCTCGCCCGGAGCCCGCTTCGCGCGATGCGACAGGATCACCGGCGCGTCGATATCCTTGAAGGCGAGGGTGCGGCGATAGGCCTCCTCGCTCACCGTGATGATCGTGCCGACGCAGTTCATGCCGTCGATCATCGTCGGCAGTCCAAGCGGCCTGACCTCCCAGCCCAACTCCAGGAAGCGGGGCATCCACCAGGTCTCCATCACCACCGTGATCGCCGCGATGTCGTTGGCGAGGCAATACTCGAACATGCCCGCGAGAACCGTGTGCAGGATCTTGCTGTCGGTGCCGCGCCGCTCGGGCACGACAAAAATTCGCGTCCATTCGACGATGTCGCTGCCGCGCTGGAGCCCGCGCACATCGGCCAGGAACGGGAAGACATCCGCCATCAGATGCGGACAGATCGTCGGAACGAGCCGCGTGCCGCCGACCACACGCCCGTTCTCGATCGCCAGCAGATAGGTCGCGTCGGCAGTGTCGAACTGGTCGATCTCGCGGCCATCGGGCCGTTCGAGCGCCATCCATTTGCGCTCGCCGACATAGATCTGGTGCCGGATCTTGTAGTGCTGCTCGAGCTCGGCACCGTAGAGGTGCCGGTTCCCGGCATCGATAACGTGGATCATCGCCGCCTCCCCTTCCTAGAGGGACGCAGGCTGGCTCCATTCAGGTTTCATGGGTATTCCGGAATTCCGGAAGATGCGGCCGAAATCAGCGCGATTCGAACGGTTGTTCCTATCGCAAAAATGGTCCTGCCTCTATCGAACACGCATAGAGACTGTGGTCACTGACGGCCTCTAGATGCTGATCTCGCCGCGGCGATACGCTTCGATAACCGTGCGCGTGCGCCCCCTGACGCCGAGCTTGCGGGCCGCATTCTCGAAATGGGCCTCGGCCGTGCCGGCCGAAACGCCGAGGCGCTCCGCCACGCCTTCCGTCGTCTTGCCGATCGCGAACCAGGTCAGGACTTCGCGCTCGCGCACGGTCAGGACATGCTCACGGCGGGCCGGCCGCATGCAGTCGGCCGCCTTGCCATGGGCGTAGATCGACATCAGGTGGATCGCCGATCTGGCTTGGCGCGACAGGTCCGGCCGGTCGCCTGCCATGGTGACCACCGCCTGGAAGCCCGCCTCACCGTGAATGGGTACGCAGAAGCCCTCGATCATGTTGAAGTCGCGCGCCCGGTGCATGACCTCGCGCTGGCGCGGCAGTGCCACGCCTTCCTGATAGACGTCGTTCCAGGCGAAAGGATCGATCGTCGTCTTGCAATGGGCTGCGATCGGGTCCCAATCCGAGAACGACTTCTCCAGATAGAGCTCGAACCAGCCCGGCGGCCAGCCATTGAGGAGGACGAGCGGGTCGATCCGATCGCCGATTTCCGGCAGGCCGGTGATCAGGAAGGCGTGGAAGCCATAGCTCGCGAGCTTGTCGCGCAAGGCAGCAACGACCATCGTCGGATCGGCGAGGGTGCTCAGCCGATCGATGAAGTCGAGCGCGTCTCGTCCCGCGTTGAAATGTCGTCCCGACATGTCCCGTCTTTTTCCGACCTTAGCAGTTTCAACGCAGAACCGCCAAGAATCAACGCATACCAATGCATACCCATCCAATGCCTGCCAGAGCCGGCGGTAGACGCGAGGCCGGAAGTGCGGTTGAGTGGGACATGAGGTGAATGGTCCATGCTCAAGAAACTCCCGAATCCGATCGACCGTCATGTCGGCAGCCGGGTACGCATGCAGCGCATGCTGGCTGGCATCAGCCAGGAGAAGCTCGGCGAGGCACTGGGCCTGACCTTCCAGCAG
Source organism: Methylobacterium sp. (assembly GCA_013823325.1). Taxonomy (GTDB): domain Bacteria; phylum Pseudomonadota; class Alphaproteobacteria; order Rhizobiales; family Beijerinckiaceae; genus Allobosea; species Allobosea vestrisii. The sequence goes on along the minus strand of PNLY01000143.1, from coordinate 5,030 downwards.
GTGCAGAAATACGAGAAGGGTACCAATAGAATCAGCGCGAGCCGCCTGCAGCAGATCGCCAAGATGCTGGGCGTGCCTGTCTCCTTCTTCTTCGAGGGCGCGCCGTCCGGCGAAGCGGCCGCCCCTGGCTTCGCCGATGCGTCGAGCACGGCCTATGTCGCCGACTTCCTCTCCACCAGCGAGGGCGTGCAGCTTTCCAAGGCGTTCGTGCGCATCAAGAACCCGCGGGTGCGCCGGCGCGTCATCGATCTCGTCGAGGCTTTGGCGGACGATCCCGGCGAATTGCCCTGATTTCGCACTTTTTCGTTTGTCTTAACGAACGATCCATCTGCGAAAAGAATTTCTGGCCTTGACGGCGAACCCTTCCGCTGCGAAAGACGCTGCGCATTTTTTCGTGCGGGCGCAGGTTTCTGCCCCGCCATTTCCAGTCACCTGAGAAGGATCCCCCGGTCGTGTCGCGCCAGAACTACCTCTTCACCAGCGAATCCGTCTCCGAAGGCCATCCGGACAAGGTCTGCGACCGGATCTCCGACGAGATCGTCGACCTGTTCTTCAAGGAGGCGATCAAGGCCGGCCATGATCCGGCGCAGGTGCGTGTCGCCGCCGAGACGCTGGCGACCACCAACCGCATCGTCGTCGCCGGCGAGGTCCGCACCCATCTCGACGAGAAGCAGATCAAGTCGAAGGTGAAGTCGGCGGCGCGCAAGGCGGTCCGCGCGATCGGCTACGAGCAGGACGGCTTCCACTGGAAGAAGGCCAAGATCGACGTGCTGCTGCACCCGCAGTCGGCCGACATCGCCCAGGGCGTCGACGAAGGCAGCAACAAGGATGTCGGCGCCGGCGACCAAGGCATCATGTTCGGCTATGCCTGCCGCGAGACCCCGGAGCTGATGGCCGCTCCGATCTATTACGCCCACAAGATCCTCGAGGTCCTCGCCAAGGCCCGTCATGCTGGCGAAGGCCCGGCCGCCAAGCTCGGCCCCGACGCCAAGAGCCAGGTCACCGTCAAGTACGAGAACGGCAAGCCGGTCGGCGTCACCCAGATCGTGCTCTCGACCCAGCATCTCGACGAGAAACTCACTTCGGCCGATGTCCGCAAGATCGTCGAGCCCTATATCCGTGAGACCCTGCCCGATGGCTGGATCTCGAAGGACACCGTCTGGCACGTCAACCCGACCGGCAAGTTCGTGATCGGCGGCCCCGATGGCGATGCCGGGCTGACCGGCCGCAAGATCATCGTCGACACCTATGGCGGCGCGGCTCCCCATGGCGGCGGCGCCTTCTCGGGCAAGGACCCGACCAAGGTCGACCGTTCGGCCGCCTATGCGGCGCGCTACCTCGCCAAGAACGTCGTCGCCGCCAAGCTGGCCGATCGCTGCACGATCCAGCTCTCCTACGCGATCGGTGTCGCCAAGCCGCTGTCGATCTATGTTGACCTGCACGGCACCGGCAAGGTCGACGAGGCCAAGCTCGAGGGCGTGCTCGGCGAGGTGATGGACCTGACGCCGCGCGGAATCCGCACGCATCTGGGCCTCAACAAGCCGATCTATGCCAAGTCGGCGGCCTATGGCCATTTCGGCCGCAAGGCCGGCCGCGACGGCAGCTTCTCTTGGGAGAAGACCGATCTGGTCGACGCGCTGAAGAAGGCCGTCGCCTGATCCACGCCGTCCGCACGGACATCGAGGCCGGGGCGACGCCCCGGCCTTTTTCTTTTGCTCGAACCGACATAGAGCAACGCTCATGACAGAGCAGCACGATCCAGACCGGGCCTTCTTCGGCCGCCGCAAGGGCAAGGGCCTGCGCCAGGGCCAGGCCGAGCGCATCGCCGAGAGCCTGCCGGCGCTGCGCCTGCCAGAGGGCCCGATCGCGGATCTGAAGGCGCTCTTTCCGATCCCGGTCGAAGCTGTCAGGCTCGAGATCGGCTTTGGCGGCGGCGAGCACCTGTTGCACCGCATGCGCGAGAGCCCGCAGATCGGCTTCATCGGCGTCGAGCCCTTTGTCAACGGCATGGCCAAATTCCTGGCCGTGATCGAGCAGGAGGGCCTGCGCAACATCCGGCTCTGGGACGGCGATGCGGCGCTGCTGCTGCCGCAGTTCCCCGAGGGGAGCGTCGACGCGGCGGACCTGCTCTATCCGGATCCCTGGCCGAAGCGCCGTCAGCGCAAGCGCCGCTTCGTCTCCGAGCGGACGCTCTCCCTGCTCGCCAGGGTGCTGCGGCCGGGCGGTCGCTTCCGCTTCGCCAGCGACATCGACGACTATGTCGGCTGGACCCTGGCGCGTCTCGCCACCTCGCCCGATTTCGACTGGGTCGACGAGAACGCAGACGACTGGCGCCGGCCCTACCCCGGCTGGGTCCGCACCCGTTACGAGGCGAAGGCGGTCAAGGCCGGGCGGGTGCCGAGCTATCTGACTGCGCGCCGTCGCGCATCCTGAGGAAGCCGAGGACGCGCTGCGCCGTCGTCGGCGTCAGATTGCGGAAGCTCTGTTTGGCCCGCTCCAGCACCGGGGCGGACTTGCCGTCGCCCTTGCGCAGGCCGATCAGCGCCCTGGTCGTCTCCCAGGACCAGCCCATGCCGCGCGCCACCAGGAGCACCGCATCGCGATCGGGACCGAAGACGATCTGCTCGGTCGCCGGCAAGGTCAGGCGGGCGAGGGTGGCGACGCCGCAGATCGCATGTTCGACCGCGCCGGAGGTGGCGTATTGCGCGACCACGGATTCATCGAGCTTGCCGGCCTCGTCCAGGGCCTTGACGTCCGCCAGCGCCTTGCCGAACCGGCCGAGTTCGTCGCCGATGGCCGTCTGGGCCGAGACCGCTTCGGCACCGCGCTCGACCGCGCCGGCGACGGCACCCATCAGGGACGGCTCCAGCGAGGCTTCGAGTCGGCGGCGGGCCGAGCTTTTGGCGGCCGCCAGCAGTTGCTCGGCGAGATCGGCCGGGATGTCGGCGCGGGTGCCGAGCGTCGCCTGCAGGGCGTCGTCCTGGGCGGCGCGCATGACGAGGACGCCCATGCCGTGGCGGGAGAAGCGGGCGCTCTGATTGGCGGCGACGGCGTGGGTCACGACGCGCCCGCCGCGCAGGATCAGGAAATCGGTAACCGGCTCGCCGAGATCCGGACGCTCGGTGATGGCGAGCATGTGATCGCGGCCCTTGGCGGCGGCGATGGCGACGAGGTCATGGTCGCTGAGACGGGGCGAGGCGACGAGGACCGGGCGCGCCACCGCGATCTCGTCGAGCGCGAGCTGGCGCACGACGCCGCTCGGCGCATTGGGAACGGGAGCGAGCCGCTCGGCCAGTTCGATGCGCGCCCTCATCTCGATCGCGCGGGCGAGGCGGCCGATGACCACGTCGAAGACGCCGACCTGATCCTCGCCCATCTCGTTGGCCGTGGCCAGGAAGAGGTCGGTCAGGCGCGACAGGATGACGGCGCGCTCGTCGGTCGAGCCGCGTGCCATCGTCGCCTCGAGATCGCGCAGCAACGCGCCGACAGGACTCATTACGCAACCTCACCACTCAACTATCCCCCAGCCTAGCAATGAAGAATGACCAGCCGGTTAGCAGCATCGTCGAAATCGAGGACAGGCTTGCAAGATCGCTGAAACGGGACTAGATAGCGGCCAACAGCTCTGGTTTCGGTGTAAGCCGGCGATCAAGAGCGGGCCCGCCGGCCCGCTCTTTTTTATTGGCCGAACCGCCCGTGAGCGTTTTTTTGCAGCCGGCGGGAGACGGGCGAGCCATACGGATGGTCGAGCAGAACAGCCAGGATCAGGAAACGCGCATCGTCGTCGAGAGCGGCGTCGCCGCACGTGTCGCGGCAATCGTCGAGCCGGCGATCATGGATCTCGGCTACCGGCTGGTGCGCGTGCGCGTCACCGGCCAGAACGGCTGCACCGTCCAGATCATGGCCGAGCTCCCGGACGGCACGATGAACGTCGAGGGCTGCGAGGCGGTGAGCCAGGCGGTGTCGCCGGCGCTGGACGTCGACGATCCCGTCCAGACGGCCTATCATCTCGAGGTGTCGTCGCCGGGCATCGACCGGCCGCTGGTCAGGCCGAGCGATTTCGAGCGCTGGGCCGGCCACCTCGCCAAGATCGAGACCAGCGAGCCTTTCGCCGGTCGCAAGCGCTTCCGCGGTATTCTGCGCGGCGCCGAGGGTACCGATGCCCTGCTGAGCCGCGACGACGCCAAGGCCGACGAGGAGCGCGACGTCGCGATCCCGATGCGCCTGATCGCCGAGGCGCGGCTGGTGCTGACCGACGCGCTGGTCACCGAATCGCTCCGGCGCGGCAAGTCCGGCCTGGCGCCACAGATGCCGCCCGCCGACGAGATCGCCGAGCCCGTACCCGGGCGCGGCAAGTCGCTCGGCCCCCGTGACCCCAAGGCCCGCAAGCCGGGCAAGGGCGCCAAGGGGCTGGTGAAGAACACACAGGAAGAGGAGTGAGCGCCATGGCCGTCAGCGCCAACCGGCTCGAGCTGTTGCAGATCGCCGACGCCGTCGCCCGCGAGAAGTCGATCGACCGCCAGATCGTGATCGACGCGATGCAGGACGCGATCGCCAAGGCGGCGCGATCGCGCTACGGCGCCGAGACCGACGTCCATGCCGAGATCAACCCGAAATCGGGCGAGCTCCGGCTGGCGCGCCATCTCCAGGTCGTCGACCTCGTCGAGAACGGCGCCGTCGAGATCACCGTCGACGAGGCCAAGCGCCACAACCCTGCCGCCCAGGTCGGCGACGTGATCGCCGATCCCCTGCCGCCTTTCGACTTCGGCCGCATCGCCGCCCAGTCGGCCAAGCAGGTCATCGTGCAGAAGGTGCGCGAGGCCGAGCGCGACCGGCAGTATGACGAGTACAAGGACCGCATCGGCGAAATCGTCAACGGCGCGGTCAAGCGCGTCGAATACGGCAACGTCTTCGTCGATCTCGGCCGCGGCGAGGCGATCATCCGCCGCGACGAGATGATCCCGCGCGAGACCTTCAAGGTCGGCGACCGCGCCCGCGCCTATGTCTACGACGTGCGCCGCGAGCCGCGC
>PNLY01000142.1 GCA_013823325.1 Methylobacterium sp. | reverse complement strand
GGCGAGGAGCGCTGGGTCTGGCTGCGCCTCAAGCTGATCGCCGATGCCGGTCTCGTCGGCCTGCCCAATGCCGGCAAGTCGACCTTCCTCGCCACGGTGACGGCAGCAAAGCCGAAGATCGCCGACTATCCCTTCACCACATTGCATCCCGGCCTCGGCGTCGTCCGCGTCGACGCGCGCGAGATGGTGCTCGCCGACATTCCCGGGCTGATCGAGGGTGCGCATGAGGGCCATGGCCTCGGCGACCGCTTCCTCGGCCATATCGAGCGCTGCCGCGTGCTCCTGCACCTCGTCGAGGGCACGACCGAACATGCAGGCAAGGCCTACAAGACGGTGCGCAAGGAGCTCGCCGCCTATGGCGCCGACCTCGACGAGAAGCCGGAGATCGTGGCGCTCTCCAAGGTCGACGCGCTGACGCCGGAGGCGCGCAAGGAACAGCTCGCCCGCCTGAAGCGCGCCTGCGGCCGCACTCCGATCGCGCTCTCGGCCGCTTCGGGCGAAGGCGTCGAGGCGGCGCTGCGCGCCGTCTTCGCCGTGGTCGAGGAGGCACGCGCTCAGGAGGCCAAGGACGAGGCCCCGGCGCAGGAGACCGGCTGGCATCCTTGACGGCCGTTCACAACTGCTGCTTGCGCTATGGCCAGTCCTGGTCTTGAAGTCGGAGATCGCCCGCTTTCCGGACCTTCGCTGCCATGCTGAGACGACTGACCGCCCTCGCCATCACCACCGCTCTCCTGACTGGCACGGCGTTCGCCCAGGCTCCGGCGCAACGCCCTGCCCAGCAGCGGCCGGGCCAGGCAGCACAGGCGACGCCGGCCCCCGGCGCCGTCTCCCAACCCGACAACACCACTGCTAGCTATGGCGACTGGGTACTCCGCTGCCAGCAGAGCGTCGCGGCTCGCGTCTGCGAGATCGTCCAGACCTTGGAGCAGCAGGGTCAGCGCGGCCCGATCGCGCTGGTCGCCATCGGCCGCCCGGTCAAGGAAGAGCCGATCAAGTTGGTGATCCAGGTGCCGCCGAACCTGTCGCTCGGCGACAAGGCGGCCATACGCGTCACCATCGCCGACAAGGATGAGGCCGTCGCCATCTTCCAGCGCTGCCTGCCCGGCGGCTGCTTCGCCGAGGCCAACCTGAGCGATGATGCCTTCAAGCGCTGGCGCGGTTTCAGCGAAGCCGCCCAGATGCGCTATCTCGACGCCGGCAAGCGCGAAGTCGCGCTGCCGCTCTCCTTCCGCGGCTTCCCGGCTGCGGCCGAAGCGCTGCAGCGCGAACCCTGAGCCAAGCCGTCGTGCTCGGGTCGAAGAAGGCGCCAATCGGTGCCCTCTCCTCCTGAGATTCTCGGGTCTCCGCTTCGCTTTGCCCGAGAATGACGCTTTTCAATGCGCCGCCGACGGCTTTGCATCGCGCAAGGTCGTCAGCGCGACCGCGATGCAGAACACCATGCCGGCGATCGCGATCAGCGCGACCGCATGGAAGCCGGTCATGAAGGCCTCGCGCGCCGCCTGCAGCAGATGCGCCGACTGGTCCGGCGTCAACCGCTCGGCCGCGGCGAGCGCCCCGCCGAGCGTCGAGCGCGCCGGCGCCAGCGTCACATTGTCCACCCCAGCGACCGAGAGCCCCGCCATGGTCTGGCGATAGAGCGCCGTACCAAGGCTGCCGAAGACGGCGATACCGAGCGCGCCTCCAAGCTCGATGCTTGTCTCGGACATGGCCGAAGCCGACCCTGCCCGCTCCTGAGGCGCCGAGCCGACCACGATCCCGGTCGTCAATGCGATCACGGGCGTGAAGCCGATCGAGAACATGACCGAGGCAGAAACGATCTGGACGAGGTTCGGTGCGAAGGCGAGCCAGACGAAGCCGAGCGCCGAGAGGATCATGCCGCCAGCCATCAGCGTCGCCGGCTTGAAGCGCACGGACAGTGGCGTCACCGCGAAGGAGGCGAGCGTGAAGGCAACCGCCGAAGGCAGCGACCAGATACCGGCTTCCAGCGGCGTCAGCCCGGCGACCAGTTGCAGGTACTGCGCCACGAAGATGAAGCTGCCGAACATCACCATGATGCCGGCGAGATTGATCGCCAACGCCGCGCGGAAGGCGGGGATCCCGAACAGGGCAAGGTCGACCATCGGATCGGCGAGGCGCGTCTGCTTATGCGCAAACACCAGGCCGAACGCGAGCCCGGCGACGATGCAGCCGACGGCAGAGACCGAGAGCCCGAACTCGGCCCAGTGCTTGATGCCGTAGATCACCGGCAGGATCGCCGCCAACGACAGCAGCGCGCTGACGAGATCGAGCCGGCCGGCCTGGGGCGCCTTGTATTCCGGCAGCAGGATCGGACCGATCACCAGCAGGATCAGCATTGGCGGCACCGCGATCAGGAAGACCGAACCCCACCAGAAATACTCGATCAGCGCACCACCGATCAGCGGGCCGATCACGGCGCCGGCCGAGAAGCTGGCGATCCACATCGAGATCGCGAAGGTGCGCTCGGTCTCGTCCTCGAACATCACCGCGATCAGCGACAGCGTCGAGGGCGCCAGCGTCGCCCCGGCGATGCCGAGCAGCGCCCGCATCACGATCAGCATCTCGGTGCTGGTCGAGAAGGCGGCGACGGTCGAGGCCAGGCCGAAGGCTGCCGCGCCGATCAGCAGCAGCTTGCGCCGGCCGATCCGGTCGCCGAGCGTGCCCATGGTCATCAGGAAGCCGGCGACCATGAAGCCGTAGATGTCGATGATCCAGAGCAGCTCCCCGGCCGTCGGCTTGAGCTCGCGCGTCAATGTCGGCACCGCGAGGTTCAGCACCGTCAGGTCCATCGAATAGATCATGCACGGGAAGGCGATCGCGATCAGGCCGAGCCATTCGCGGCGGGTGGCCTTACGCGCCGGCGCGGCGGCGTTCATCGGGGTCGTCACGGCAAAGTCTCTTTCAATTTTTTAAGCCGGAACACTGCCAACACAATGTGGCAGCTCCTGTCAGCAGCTGCCTGTCGCCCGCGCATGCCCCGCATGCTTGCGGCAGCGCCGACGCGCCACCTTGGCGCTATCTCGGCCGCATCCGCCGCAGCAACAGCGTGTCATGCCCGGAGAAGCTGACGGTGCGCTCATCCCGGAAGCCAAAGCGTCGGGCCAACCGCAACGAAGGCTCGTTCTCCAGTGCGATCAGGCAGACGGAACTTTCGTGCTTGCCTTGTCCGTCGAGCCAGGCGAGCGCCGCGGTCAGCGCCTCGCCCGCAAAGCCCTGGCCATGCGCCCAGCTTGCCAGAACCCAGCCTGCCTCGGGTATGCCACGAATCGACGGCTCGACTACCCGGTGGAAGTCGGCGAAACCGAGATCGCCGACGAAGCGGCCGCTAGCCTTCTCGGTCAGTGCCCAATAGCCGTAGCCGAGCAGCTGCCAGAGCCCGCGATAGCGCAGCAGCCGCATCCAAGCCTCCTGCGCGCTCGAGGGCTGGCCGATATGATGCACCACCGCCGCATCGCCCCACATCTCGCGAAGCGGCTCGAAATGCTCGACCCCATGCAGGTCGAGGATGAGGCGTTCTGTCTCCAGGCGAATCGCTTTAGCCCTCTGCGAACTGCAGCCGGTAGAGCCGCGCATAGGCGCCATCGCGGGCGATCAGCTCGTCATGGTCACCGGTCTCGATCACCTTGCCCTCGTCGAGCACGACGATCTGGTCGGCCTCGCGCACGGTCGAGAGCCGATGCGCGATGACGAGCGTGGTCCGGCCTTTCATCAGCTCCGCCAGCGCCTCCTGCACCAGCCGCTCCGACTGGGTGTCGAGCGCGCTCGTCGCCTCGTCGAGCAAAAGGATCGGCGCATCCTTGAGGACGGCGCGGGCAATGGCGAGGCGCTGGCGCTCACCGCCGGACAGCCGCGAGCCGCGCTCGCCGACGCGCGTCTCGTAGCCATCAGGCATCGCCATGATGAAGTCGTGCGCCGCCGCCGCCTTGGCAGCGGCGACGATGTCGGCCTCGCTCGCACCGGGGCGGCCGAAGCCGATATTGGCGCGGACGGTGTCGTCGAACAGCACCACATCCTGGCTGACCACCCCGATCTGGCCGCGCAGGCTGCGCAGGGTCACGTCGCGGATGTCCTGGCCGTCGATCTCGACCCTTCCTTCGCTCGGGTCGTAGAGCCGCGGCACCAGCGCCAGCATGGTCGACTTGCCGGAGCCGGAGCGGCCGACCAGCGCCGTGGTCTTGCCGGCCTCGGCAACGAGATCGATGCCTTCGAGGCCACGCTGGTCGTCGCGATAGCGGAAGCGCAGGTCGCGGAAGGCAACCTCGCCCCCGCTCACCGCGAGCGGCTTGGCGTCGGGGCGCTCGGTGATCAGCGGCTTCTCGTCGATCAGCGCGTAATAGCGCTTCAGCGAGGCGCCCGCCTCCTGGACGATGGCGTTGAGATTGCCGAGCGAACGCATCGGCTGCGCGGCAAGCAGCAGCGCCGAGACATAGCCGGTGAAGTCGCCGACGGTGGAGCTGCCGGAGGTGATGCGCACGCCGATCGCCGCTAGCACGCCGGCGACCGCGAGCCCGCCGGCGACCTCGAGCAGCGGGTCGAGCCGGCCGCGGGCATTGGCCGCCTTCATCTTCAGCGTCCGGATCGTCTCGAAGGCACCCGCCGCGCGCTCCTTGAGATAGGGCTCGAGCGAGTCGGTCTTGGCGACGCGCGCGCCCTGCAGGCTCTCGGTGACCAGGCTCGCCATGATGCCGGTCTGCTCCTGCTGCGACATCGCCATCCGACGCAGCTTCTTGCCGATCCGGCCGATCGGCCGGGCGACGATGGGGGCGATCAGAAGGACGACCGCCGTCATCTTCCAGTCGATCCAGAGCATGGCGCCGACGAGCGCCACCGCCGTCAGCACGTCGCGAATCGCGATGTTGACCAGCCGCGTCAGCGCCTCCTTGACGAAGGTGAAGTCGGTGGTGAAGCGCTGCGTGAGCGAGGCCGGATTCTCCCTTTGCAGCTGCGCCAGGTCGGCGTCGATCAGATGGGCGTAGAGCGCGCTCTGCATGTCCGCCTCGATCCGGCTGACGACGCTGTTGGTCATCACCGTCTGGGTCAGCAGCGAAAAGCCCTTGATCGCGGTGACGATCACCACGACGACCGCGACGGCATTGACGACGCCGATCTCGAAATCGATCGATTTCGAGACCAGCCGTTCCATCCGGCGCACGAAGCCGGTCGCCTCGGCCCCGATCGGGTCGGCGAAGGCATCGAAGGCCGCCTTGATCAGCAGGGGATAGAAGCTCGTCGTCGCCGCGATGACCACGACGAGGGCGAGGATGGTGAGCATTTGCGGCAGGTAGTGCCGTCCGCGCTCGCGCCAGACTCGGGCGAAGAGCGCAAGGGTGTCGTCGGTGACGCGGCCGATCTTCATGGGGCGCGGCCTAACATGGCCGCCATGCGAGCGCCACTGCCGGTCTTGCTCCGGACACGAAGCTGACGTCCGATGGCCATGAGTTGATTCACCAGATTCGAGAGCACATGCCCCTTTCCCCGCCGGCCCGGCCCGGACAGTCCTTCGCCGAGATCGATACGCCCGCACTGATCATCGATCTCGACGCCTTCGAGCGAAATCTCGTCACCATGGCGGCTTTCGCCGAAGCGACGGGCGTGCGTCTGCGCCCCCATGCCAAGACGCATAAGAGCCCCGAGATCGCGCTGCGGCAGATCGCCCATGGCGCCGTCGGGCAATGCTGCCAGAAGGTCGGCGAAGCCGAGATACTGGTCGCCGGCGGCGTCACCGACGTGCTTGTCACCAATGAGATCGCCGGCGCCGCCAAGCTCGACCGGCTGGCCAAGCTGGCACGCGAGGCCCGCATCGGGCTCTGCGTCGACCATGTCGAGGGCGTGCGCGAGGCGGCCGAGGCGGCGGCGCGCAACGACGTCGTCCTCGACGTGCTGGTCGAGCTCGACATCGGCGGGCGCCGCTGCGGCGTTGCGCCGGGCGAGGCGGCGGTCCGGCTCGCCGAGGCGGTCGCGCGCAGCAACACGCTGCGCTTTCGCGGCGTGCAGGCCTATCACGGCTCGGCCCAGCACATGCGCTCGGTCGACGAGCGCAGCGAGGCGATCGAGCGCGCCGGACTTCTCACCCGCAATGTGATCGAGCGGCTGTCCCATGCCGGCCTTGCCTGCGAGACCGTCGGCGGCGCCGGCACCGGCACCTTCGATCTGGAGGGCCGCTCCGGCATCTGGAACGAGCTGCAATGCGGCTCCTACATCTTCATGGACGCCGACTATGCCAGGAACCGCATGGCCGACGGCTCGACCTTCCACACCTTCCAGCATGCGCTGTTCGTGCTCGCCGGAGTGATGAGCAAGCCGGTGCCGGACCGTGCCATCGTCGATGCCGGCCACAAGGCCGCAGCGGTCGATTCAGGCATGCCGGTGCCCTGGCAGCGCGACGGCGTGATCTACACCAAGCCCTCCGACGAACATGGCATCCTGACCGGCGACCCCGTCGCCGTGCCGCATCGCGGCGAGCGCATCCTGCTCGTGCCCGGCCATTGCGATCCGACCGTCAACCTGCACGACTGGTATGTCTGCGTGCGTGGCCTTGCCGGCCCCGACGCCCATGTCGAAGCGATCTGGCCTGTGGCCGCGCGCGGAGCACTCAGCTGATCCCCGGGGCATGATGTCGTCCGAAAACCGGCATCCACCTTTCGGCATCAACTCCTGATGCTGGCGGAACTTGCACTGCATGCCCTGACGCCGGCCACGCCGCTGGCGCGCCGCTTCGGCCTGCTGCGGGAAGGCGTCGCCCTCTGGTCGCGCGGCCTCCGCCAGCGCAAGGCCTGGGAGCCGCATCAGGCGCGCTGCCGCGCCATCATCGCCGAGGTCGCAGCCTCCGTGCCGCGCCGCCGCAAGGTCGTGGTGCTCGGCTCCGGCCCCGCCCGCGATATCCCGCTGGACGTCCTCTGCGCCAGCTTCGACGAGGTGGTGCTCGTCGACATCGTCCATCTGCCGCTGCTGCGCCTGAAGCTCTGGCGGCAAGCCAAGGTCAGCCTCCTCAGCCGCGACCTCACCGGCGCGATGGCCTGGCTCGCCGGCGAGGCGGGGGGCCGGCAGGATCCGCTCGCCGATCTCGCCAACGACGACAGCGTCGATCTCGTCATCTCGGCCAATCTGCTCTCGCAGCTCGCCTGGCCGGTGGCCGATTGGCTCGAGGCCAATCCCGCCCGCGCCGCCGCTCTCCCCGACAACCTCCCGGCCCGCTGCATCGCCTGGCATCTCGATGATCTCGCCCGCTTCAAGGGCCATGTCTGCCTGATCAGCGATGTCGAGATGGTCGAGCGCGACCGCCAAGGCGCGATCCATGAGCGGCTCGACCTGATGTATGGCGTCACATTGCCGAAGGAGGACGAGAGCTGGCTCTGGCCGGTCGCGCCCTTCGGCGAGACCGAGCGCGAGCGGGAATATGTGCACCGGGTGTGTGCTTGGCGGCAATACGAGGGCCGCTCGTCAACCCTCTGACACGTTGTAGACCTTGTGGACCACCCCGTTCTCGGTTCTGTGGGTCCGGAAGCCTCGCGCCTCGTAATAGGCAAGGCCCATCGGGTTGTCGTCGCGGATGGCGGCGTCGATCCGGCCAATGCCCGCCTCCGAAGCAGCCTGCCGCGTAACCGCGAACAGCGCCGTGCCGACCCCCATCCGGCCGGCCTGCGGCGCGACATGGGTTCCGATGCTGCCCCAACCCTCCGGCGTTCCATAGGGATCGCCGGGCCGCGCCCTGCGCAGGGACTGAAAGCCGAGGATCGTCCCGGCATCGTCGAGCGCGACCGTGCAGGCGACGCGGTCCGGATGGGTGATATAGGTCGCGAGAACGAAGTCGGGATCGCTGGGGCGCTCTCGCCCGTATGCGGCGATGATGGCGCGCAGGACGGCGCTCATCGCCTCCGCATCGCCAGTGACCGCAGGTCGTGTGCGCATTCCGCCACGCCGTTCCACTGCGAGGTTCGCCATCACGCCACCGCCAGCCGCCGCCTGACGATCTCGGCGTGAAAACGCGCACCGTGGATCAGCCCCTTGTCGTCGAAATCATAGCGCGGATTGTGCAGCGGAGCGCTGGCGCCATTGCCGACGAAGGAGAAGCAGCCCGGCACATGCGCGAGGAAGCGGGCAAAATCCTCCGAGCCGGTGAAGGGCTCCGAGACCACCGAGACGTTCTCCGCGCCGAGCACGGCGCGCGCCGCCTCCAGCGCAGCCTCCGTCTGTGCCGGCTGGTTGAGCAGCGGCACGAATTCGCGGGTATAGGTGACCGATTGCTCGACATTGTAGGCGCGCGCGATGCCCTCGCTGATCACGCGCATCTGCGCTTCGATATCGGCGCTGACCTCGGGATGGAAGCTGCGGGCGTCGCCGAGGATGCGCGCTTGCCCAGGCAGGGCGTTGCGGGTGCCGTCGGTGATCAGCTCGGTCACCGAGACCACGGCGATCTGTGCCGGGCTCAGGCGGCGCGAGACGATGGTCTGCAGGCCGGTGACGAGGGCGCAGGCGGCGACCAGCGTCTCCTTGCCGACATGGGGGCGGGCGGCGTGGCCACCGACCCCGGTGAGGACGATCTCGAAATTGTCCTCCGCCGACATGATCGGGCCGATGCGGGTCTGGAACTTGCCGACCGCCAGCCCCGGCGCATTGTGCAGCCCGAAGATCTCCTCGAACGGGAAGCGTTCCAGCAATCCGTCGTCGAGCATGGCGAGCGCGCCGCGCCCCCATTCCTCGGCCGGCTGGAAGACGAAGCGCACCGTGCCGTCGAAGCCGCCCTCCTCCGCCAGGAGCTTCGCCGCGCCGAGCAGCATGGCGGTGTGCCCGTCATGGCCGCAGGCATGCATGACGCCGGGCGTCTGCGAACGGTGCGGCAGCTCGCCCTGTTCGGGAATGCGAAGCGCGTCCATATCGGCCCGCAATGCGATCGCCCGGTTGCCGCTGCCGCGCTTCAGCGTGCCGACGACGCCGGTTCCGCCGACGCCCTCGGCGACATCGTCGAGCCCGAACTCGCGCAGCTTGCCGGCGACGAAGGCGCTGGTGCGCCTCTCCTCGAAGCCGAATTCCGGATGGGCATGCAGGTCGCGCCGCCAGCCGGTCATCTCCTGCACGAGGGTGTCGGGATCGATCGTCACGGGCTGTCCTCACCAGCTTCACTGAGGCAGAAGACTATGTCGATGCCAGCGCAAGAGGCGCTGCAATTGCTCCACCGATTTGCAAGCTTGTTTCACGGACGATCATGGCCTGACCATGCTGAACCGGGTCTCGCCGAGCGACTACCGATTTGCCATGTTCATTCTTTCGCCGCGGCGGGAGGCGATTCCCGCGGGGATGGCTTGGTAGCGCCGGGGCGCCTCGAGAGAACGAGAGGAAGCGCAAGGCCATGGACTGGCAAGCGACCCGGCCGGGCGAGACCGAGGCCCCCCTGCCCGAGCGGACCGATGCGCGGCTCGTCTTCATCGGCCGCATCCGCACGCCCTTTGCGACGCGCGACGACTGCCCGCGCCAGGGCCGGCAGGATGGGCCAATCTGCCAGGTCGAGATCGACGCGCACTGGCAGCCCGCGCTGAAGGGCATCGAAGCCTTCGCCGAACTCGACCTGCTCTACTGGATGCATGAAGCGCGGCGCGATCTGCTGACGCAGACGCCGCGCGGCGGCGGCACGCTCGGGACCTTCGCGCTGCGCTCGCCGGTACGCCCGAACCCGATTGCGTTGTCGCGGGTGAAGCTCGAAGGCGTCGAGGATGGCGTCCTGCTGGTGCGCGGGCTCGACTGCCTCGACGGCACGCCGCTCCTCGACATCAAGCCTTTTCGCTGCAGCCATTCGCATGGCACAACGGGAACCTCGCATGCCGCATCCTGACCGCCGCGCCGTCCTGGCCGGCCGCGGCGCGACGGTCGGCGTCCCGCGCCTCGCTCGTGCCGCGACCATCTGCAACGGCGCTGGCCGGGAGGCCCCGGTTTCCCGGCAAGGGTCGAGCGCATTTTCCCGGCCGACCCGCCGGCGGCGATCCTACGTCAACCTCGACGAGCCGGCCGCGAGCCTCGATTTCGGCAATCAGGGCAAGGTGATGAGCCCCCCGACTCGCCGGGGAAGGTCTCGGCGTGCTTTTCACCATCCATGGCCCAACCAGGCGTTGCGCTATGCCGACCAAGCCCTGCTTCTCCGCGGTGGCCAGACGCTCGCCAGCGGCAAGGCGAGCGATCTGCTGACGCCGGAGCAACTGGCCCCGCTCTACGGCGTCGCGATCGAAACCGTCAGGGGCGCTCCTGGTCGGCCTCGCCGCCCTCTCCGGCATCTCGGAGGCGAACGCACGGCAGCCCAACCGGGCTTCGATCGCGGCGTTGCTGCCGGAGTTCGAGAAGCAGGTCGCCGAAGGCATGAAGGCCTCCTCGGTCCCAGGCGTCGCCGTCGGCATCGTCAGACTTTGGCAGGAAACCGCCCCACCCCCCTTACCTTTCCCCCTCGGGCTGTTGCATAGTCGCCCAGACGTGGCGTCATGGCGCCACAGGATGGGGAATGGACATGAAGACCTTTGCTCTCGCCGCGGCGCTGCTCGCCGCCGGCACCCTCGCCGCTTCCGCGCAACAGCTCGCGCCCAGCCCGACGCTCGACGCCATCAAGGCGCGCGGCCATCTCGAATGCGGCGTGCATCTCGGTCTGCCCGGCTTCTCCTTCGCCAACGACAAGGGCGAATGGACCGGACTCGACGTCGACTATTGCCGCGCGCTGGCCGCCGCCGTGCTCGGCGATGCCACCAAGGTGAAGTACACCCCGACTTCGGTGCAGCAGCGCTGGCCGATCCTGCAATCAGGCCAGGTCGACGTGCTCTCGCGCAACTCGACCATCACCTTCTCGCGCAACGCCACGCTCGGCCTGAACTTCCAGGGCATCAACTTCTACGAGGGCCAGACCTTCATCGTCCGCAAGAAGGCGAATGTGAAGTCGGCCGAGGAACTCGACGGCGCCTCGGTCTGCGTCGCCGCCGGCTCGACCGAGGAGAAGAACGCCGCCGACTGGTTCCGCGAGCGCAACCTCAAGGTCACCATCACCAATTTCCAGAAGAATGACGACGCCATCACCGCCTATGACAGCGGCCGCTGCGACGCCTACACCGCCGGCGTCGGCGCCCTCGCCGGCCAGCGCGCCAAGCTCAAGGTTCCGGACGACCACGTCATCCTGACGAAGCCGATCTCGAACGATCCGCAGGGCCCGGTGACCCGCTATGGCGACGAGCGCTGGCAGCTGATCGTGCGCTGGGTGCTGAACGGCCTGATCGCCGCCGAGGCGCTCGGCGTCACCTCCAAGAATGTCGACGAGATGAAGGCGAACTCGAAGAACACCGAGGTTCGTCGCCTGCTCGGTGCCGAGGGGGGCTTCGGCGCGATGATGGGCCTGCCCGACGACTGGATGTACAAGGCGATCAAGCAGGTCGGGAACTAT
>PNLY01000141.1 GCA_013823325.1 Methylobacterium sp. | reverse complement strand
TTCTTCATGGCGGTCGCCGCCAGCAGGGCGGCCGAGCCGAGCAGGTTGTGACCGCAGCCATGGCCATGGCCGCCCACCTCGATCTCGCGATGCTCGGCGACGCCGGATTCCTGACTGAGGCCGGGCAGGGCGTCGTACTCGCCGAGGAAGGCGATGACCGGGCCGCCTTCGCCGGCCTCGCCGATCACTGCGGTCGGGATGTCGGCGACGTTTTCGGTGATCCGGAAGCCCTGGTGCTGCAACTCGGCGACATGCTCGGCGACCGAGCGCTTCTCGGTGTAGCAGACCTCGGGAATGGCCCAGACCCGGTCGCTGAGTTCGATGAAACGCTCTTTGCTGGCGTCGACGTGACGCCAGAGGTCGTTGCGATTGTCCATGTCTTGTCTCGCTGGAGAGGGAAGCCTCGCCTCCTTTTCGCAAGCGCGCGGCCATGCGTCCAGCAACTGTGGGGCATGGCGGACCTGCCTCCCGGCTTGCTTATGCGCTTGATTTTCGGCACGGCATCGGCCTGATGCGCGCCATGGCCCGCCAGAAGCTGTTGTTCGTCGCCACCGAGGACTGGTTCTTCGCCTCGCATTTCCTGCCGATGGCTCGCGCCGCGGCGGAGATGGGGCTCGACGTCGCCGTAATCGCCAGGGAACGCAATCATCGCAAGGCGATCGAGGCGACTGGCGCAAGGCTGATCGCGCTCGAGGCCGAGCGGCGCTCGCTGTCGCCGGTGGCACTGGTCAAGCAGGTCATGGCGTTGAAGCGCCTGATCGAGCGCGAGAAGCCCGATATCCTGCATTGCATCGCGCTGAAGCCGATCGCGCTCGCCGGCCTCGCCGGGCGGCTCGCCGGGGTCGAGCGGCGGGTCTATGCGCTGACCGGCCTCGGCTTTCTCGGGGCGCGCGAGGGCGTGGCCGCGGATGCGGCGCGGCTGGCGGCGAAGCTCTGGCTGCGCGAGGCTATCGACGGGCCGCAGGTGCGCTTCCTGTTCGAGAATCCCGACGATCCCGTCACGCTCGGACTCGATCCGGCCGATGGGGCGAAGGTCGCGATCGTCGGCGGCGCCGGGGTCGACCCGCTGATCCTGATGCCGGAGCCGATGCCGCCGCAGCCGCCGCTCAAGGTCGCGCTGGTCGCCCGGATGCTCTGGTCGAAGGGGGTCGACCTTGCGGTGGAGGCGGTGACCTTGGCGCGCAAGCACGGCGCGCGCGTCGAGCTGACTCTGCATGGCGCGCCCGACCCGTCCAATCCCAAGGCGGTGCCGGAGACGACCTTGCGCGACTGGTCGGCGCGGCCCGGGATCAGCTGGGCCGGGCCGACGCGGGACATCGAGGATGTCTGGCGCAAGCACCATGTCTGCTGCCTACCCTCGCGCGGCGGCGAGGGCCTGCCGCGGACCTTGCTGGAAGGCGCCGCTTGCGGGCGGGCGCTACTGACCACCGACGTGCCGGGCTGCCGCTCCTTCGTCCGCACCGGCCAGGACGGCTTCGTCGTCCCGGCGAACGACATCGCCGCGCTGGCACAGGCGCTGGTGACGCTGGCGGCCTCGCCCGGCCAGGTCGAGCGCATGGGGGGAAGCGCACGTGAGCGCCTGCTCGCCGGCTATACCGAGCGCGACGTCATGGACGGGGTGAAGGGGCTCTACCGCTCGCTGCTCGGGCAACGCCAGGCGGATCTGGTCGCGTGAGCGCGGTCGACGCCAGGCTGGACCGGCTCGCCTTCATCCGCGCCCATACGCGGCTCCTGCCGGTGCCGCATGCGCCGGAGATTTCGCTGCATGTCGCCGAGGAAGCGACCGAGCTCTGGCAGAAGACCGAGGACGAGCTGGCGACGATCGGCCTGCCGCCGCCCTTCTGGGCCTTCGCCTGGGCCGGCGGGCAGGCGCTGGCGCGCTATATCCTCGACCAGCCGGAGGTCGTGCGGGCCAAGCGCGTGCTCGATTTCGCCAGCGGTTCCGGCCTCGTCGCCATCGCCGCGGCGAAAGCGGGGGCAGCTGAAGTCATCGCCGCCGATATCGACGCCTTCGCCGCCGCCGCGATCGGCCTCAATGCCGGAGCGAACGGCGTCTCGATCGAGCCTCGCCTCGACGACCTCCTCGGCCTCGACCAGGGCTGGGACGTCATCCTCGCCGGCGACATCTGCTATGAGCGCGAGCTGGCGGCGCAGGTGATCGACTGGCTCTCAGGGCTCTCGCGGCGCGGGGCGACCGTGCTGATCGGCGATCCCGGCCGCAGCTATCTACCCAGGGACAGGCTCGCCGAGGTCGCGACCTATCAGGTGCCGGTGACGCGCGCGCTTGAGGATGCCGAGATCAAGAAGAGTTCGGTCTGGCGGCTGGCAGGCGAGGAGCCGTAGAGGGCGGAGCCTTCCGCTCAGGCAGCCCGGCTCGGCGCCTTCTCCGGGGGAACGCCGTCCTTGATGACGCTCCTGAGCATATCCCGCAATTCGGGCGTATCCTGATGCCCGTGAACCTTGACGGCATGCTGGACGGCCGCCTCCAGTAGTTCGCCTTCGCTATCGGCACCGATTGCGATCGAGCAGTTCATCTCGCTCGGGAATTCACGGCAGTCGATGAATTTGCGTCCCATGGCGTCCTCCATGATTGGAAGATCCGGCCCTTTCAAATCGAAGGGCTGCGTGGTCCACAATACGCTTGGGCGTGATTGCCGCAAAAGCGATATGCAGCCCGACGACGGCGGCAAGCACGACTATTCAGTCTACAGCGCCATCGACGATTGGGCTCACCGCACGAAAAAAGGCGCCGCCGACACCGGCAGCGCCTGTTCCGCGAGGCGGATACTAATGCCTCAGGCCGGGAGCACGACCACCTTCGTCTTGACCGGCGTCTGATTGTAGAGGTGGATCATGTCCTGCGTGAGCAGGCCGATGCAGCCGCTGGTGATGCCGTTGCCGATCGATTCGGCGTCGAGGGACGCATAGATCGTGTAGAGCGTGTAGGCGCCGTTCTGGTAGAGATGCAGCGTGCGCGCGCCGAGCGGGTTGTCGAGGCCGCCGGGCATGCCGCGGGCATATTTGGCGGCTTCCGGCTGGCGCTTGATCATCTCCTTGGGCGGTGTCCAGGTCGCCCATTCGGACTTGCGCCCGACATAGGCGTCGCCGTTCCAGCGGAAGCCGTCGCGGCCGACATTGGCGCCGTAGCGGGTCGCGGTGCCGTCGCCCTCGACGCGATAGACGTAGTAGTTGCCGGGATCGACGATGATCGTGCCGGCCGCTTCCTTGGTGTCGTAGGCGACCGTGCGGCGGAAATATTTCGGATCGACATGAGTGACGTCGATCGCCGGGATCGGGAACTTCTCCTCCGGCACCGGCCCGTAGAGCTTCTGCGCCTCGGCGAGGCTCATGCCGTCGGTCGTGCAGCCGCCGAGCGCGAGCGCGCCGAGACCGGCGGCCGAGCCGGCCAGGAAGGAACGGCGCCCGATGAGGCCCGCCGGGCGCCCGCGCAGGGCGATCTCGTGCATTTTGCGGGCATCGGCCTGGCTATCGTCGATGATCATGTTCCTGGACTTCCCATGTCCTGCTGCCCGGCGAGAGACTACTCCGGCATACATCTGCTGAACGTCTTGGCGCGGCGGAGATTGCCGGCACATGGCACGGCTGGCAAGCTCCGGCTCCGCTGCATTGTCGGCTTCACGCCTTACGAAATCGCTTCCTTCAAATCCAGCGTTCCCTGCACGCCGATCGCCGCGTAGTTGCGTTTCAGCCAGCGTTTGGCCGCGGTGCGGCCGAGATCGCGCAGGCTGAGCAGGAAGTTCCATTCGGAATTGAGGCGCGAGGAGGAGGTGAGCTGCGCCAGCGGCAGGCCGCCATCGATCCGGTGCATCAGCACGCGCTTGTAGTCGCCGGTCGAGAGCTTGCCGTCGTCGACCAGGCGGTTGACGAAGTCGATGGCGCGCAATTCGCGCAGCAGCGAGGCATTGAAGGTGATCTCGTTGAGCCGATCCTGGATCGCCCGCGCATTGGTCGGCAGTTCGCGACGCTCGAGCGGGTTGATCTGGACCAGCATGATGTCGTCACCGGCCGCTTCGTAGAACAGCGGGAAGAGGGGCGGATTGCCCATATAGCCGCCGTCCCAATAGGCCTCGCCTGATATCTCGACCGCCTGGAACAGCATCGGCAGGCAGGCCGAGGCCATCAGATGGTCGGCGGTCAGTTCCTGGCGGGTGAAGATCTTGATCTTGCCGGTGCGGACATTGGTCGCCGAGATGAAGAGGTTGACGTCGGCGCAGCCATTGACCTTGCTGAAGTCGATCAGGTCGGCGATCACCCCGCGCAGCGGATTGATGTTGAGCGGATTGACGTCATAGGGGCTCGCAACCTTCGACAAGAGCTCGAACCAAAGCAGCCCCGGCGGGCGGCAGTCGGTCCAGGCACCGAGCATGGTGTCGAGCAGCGAGCGCTCCGAGCCGCCATATTTGCCGTCGACGCTGATCCGGCGCCAGAAATTCTCCAGCGCCGTGCGGGCGCCGTCGCTGCCGCCGTCGAGCCAGCCCTCGGTCAGCACCACCGCGTTCATCGCGCCCGCGCTGGCCCCGGTGATCGCCTCGATGGCGATGCGGCCATCGGCGAGGATCTCGTCGAGCACGCCCCAGGTGAAGGCGCCGTGCGCGCCTCCGCCCTGGAGCGCGAGATTGACCGATTTCTCGGCCTTCGGTCCCGCCAGGCCCTTGACCTGTGGGACGCGGCTGCGCTTGCGGCCGGTCACGCGGCGGTCCAGCCGCCGTCCATCGGCAGCGTCGCGCCAGTGATCGACTTGGCCGCATCGGTGCAGAGGAAGACGGCGAGCGCAGCGACCTGCTCGACAGTGACGAACTCCTTGGTCGGCTGGGCCAGAAGCAGCACGTCGTTGATGACCTGCTCCTTGGTCATGTTGCGCGCCTTCATCGTGTCGGGAATCTGCTTCTCGACTAGCGGCGTCCAGACATAGCCCGGCGCGATCGCGTTGACGGTGATGCCGTTGGTCGCGACTTCGAGCGCCACCGTCTTGGTGAAGCCGGCGATGCCGTGCTTGGCCGAGACATAGGCGCTCTTGAACGGCGAAGCGACGAAGGCGTGGGCGGACGCCGTATTGATGATCCGGCCCCAGCCCTTCGCCTTCATCTTCGGCAAGGCGGAGCGGGTGGCGTGGAAGGCCGAGGACAGGTTGATCGCGATGATCTGGTCCCATTTCTCGATCGGGAACTCGTCGACCGGGGCGACATGCTGGATGCCGGCATTGTTGACGAGGATATCGACCGCGCCGAATTCGGTCTCGGCCTGCGCGACCATGGCGGCGATCTCGTCGGGCTTCATCATGTTGGCGGCCGAGTAGCGCGCCTTGACGTTGAAGTCCTTCTCGATGCCGGCGCGCTCCTTCTCGACCGCATCGGCATCGCCGAAGCCGTTGATCACGACATTGGCGCCCTCGGCAGCAAGCGCGCGGGCATAGGCGAGGCCGATGCCGGAGGTGGAGCCGGTGACGAGGGCAGTACGATCTTTGAGGAACATGGGGCGGCTCCTGACATTTGGCCTGAGAACGCTTAGCTTACCGGCGGAGGCTGGCAGGGCGCCAGCGAGGGAGCGTCGGTCACCAGGACGGTGCCCGATGTGCTATTGCAACGCAACATGACGAAAATGCAGCCTGGAAGCGACGCTCACCATCACGATCACGAGCACGGTCTGTGCCAGCACGCGCACGACCATTCGCGTCATGCCACCGCCGGACTGGCGCGGGCCGAGAAGGTCTGCCGCGAACGCGGCCTGCGGCTGACGCCGATCCGGCGCAAGGCGCTGGAGGCGCTCTATGCCGACCACAAGCCGGTCGGCGCCTATGATCTCGCCGACCGGATCTCGCCGCCGGGCGGACGGCGGCTGGCGCCGATCTCGATCTACCGGGCGCTCGACTTCCTGGTCGAGCAGGGTTTCGTGCACCGTTTGAGCTCGCGCAACGCCTTCATCGCCTGCCCGCACGGCCACGGCGCCGACGAGGCGGTCGCCTTCCTGATCTGCGAGATCTGCGGCGGGGTCGACGAGGATGCCTCGCCGGCGATGCGCGCCGCGATCAAGGGCATGGCCGAGGGAAGGCGCTTCCAGACCTCCTATCAGGTGGTCGAGATCGTCGGCCGCTGCGAGCATTGCCGCGACGCTTCCGCAGCTTGACGATTATCCTGCAACGGCGCAGTGCAGCCGCGACGAGCCGCTGCCGGCAAAGGATCCGGACCATTTCATGAGCGACCAGCCGTTGATCTGCCTGCCCGAGGGCCCCGACGCCGCGCCGGCGCCGCGCAAGCGCACCGTGCCGGTCATGGTCGGCCATGTACAGGTCGGTGGCGGTGCGCCGATCGTCGTGCAGTCGATGACCAATACCGACACCGCCGACATCCCGGCGACGGTCGGGCAGGTCGCGGCGCTGGCGCGGGCGGGCTCGGAGCTGGTGCGGATCACGGTCGACCGCGACGAGGCGGCGGCGGCGGTGCCGCATATCCGCGAGCGGCTCGATATCCTCGGCATCGACGTGCCGCTGGTCGGCGATTTCCACTATATCGGCCACAAGCTGCTCAGCGACCATCCGGCCTGTGCGCAGGCGCTGGCGAAATACCGGATCAATCCCGGCAATGTCGGCTTCAAGGACAAGAGGGACAGGCAGTTCGGCCAGATCGTCGAGCTCGCGATCAGGCACGGCAAGAGCGTGCGGATCGGCGCCAATTGGGGCTCGCTCGACCAGGAATTGCTGACCTCGCTGATGGACATCAACGCGGTCGCGCCAAAGCCGCTCGATGCCCGCGCCGTGATGCGCGAGGCGATGGTGCAGTCGGCCCTGCTCTCGGCCGAGCGGGCCGAGGAGATCGGCCTCTCGAAAGACAGGATCATCCTCTCGGCCAAGGTCTCGGGCGTGCAGGACCTGATCGCGGTCTACCGCATGCTGGCCGAGCGTAGCGACTACGCAATCCATCTTGGCCTGACCGAGGCCGGGATGGGCTCGAAGGGTCTCATCGCCTCCTCGGCGGCGCTCGGCGTGCTTTTGCAGGACGGGATCGGCGACACCATCCGCTTCTCGCTGACGCCGGAGCCGGGCGGCGATCGCACGCTCGAGGTCAAGGCCTCGCAGGAACTGCTGCAGACCATGGGCTTCCGCGCCTTCGTGCCGTTGGTCGCGGCTTGCCCGGGCTGCGGGCGCACGACCTCGACGGTGTTCCAGGAGCTGGCGATGGATATCCAGAGCTGGATCTCCACCTCCATGCCGGAGTGGAAGACGCGCTATCCCGGCATCGAGGCGCTCAACGTCGCGGTGATGGGCTGCATCGTCAACGGACCCGGCGAGTCCAAGCATGCCGATATCGGCATCTCGCTGCCGGGCACGGGCGAGACGCCGACCGCGCCGGTCTTCGTCGACGGCAAGAAGGTCGCGACGCTGCGTGGCCCCTCGATCGCCGCGGAGTTCAAGACGATGGTCGAGACCTATGTCGAGCGGCGCTATGGCGCCCGCGCTGCCGCGGCCGAATAGGCGCAGGCGATTATTCAATCGTTTGAAGCGATTTCCGGCGCGCGCCGCGCGAAAGTGGCTGCCCTGCTGCCGGAACATGCTCTAGCGTCTTTGCCTGAGTGACATGCCGTGCTAGAGGCCCCGGCCTTTCGCTGCATTGCAGCACCCGCGGAGCGCCCTGATGGGTCATGACCAGCAGCACTCGCCGGCCGCCAAGCCGGATGGGGATCGCTTCGGGCTCGACGAGCCGGCCGGCAACGGCCATTCCACGCAGAGCTATGCCGCATTGGCGCTCGGGGCGCTCGGCGTCGTCTATGGCGATATCGGCACCAGCCCGCTCTATGCGCTGCGCGAAACGATCCTGGCCGCGACCGGCGCGGCCTCCGGCGGACATGGCGGCGGCGCCGAGGTCGTCCTGAGCGGCCCGTTGCCGCGCGCCGCGGTGATCGGCGTGCTCTCGCTGATCCTGTGGTCGCTCGTCGTCGTGGTGACACTGAAATATGTCGTGCTGCTGCTGCGGGCCGACAACAACGGCGAGGGCGGCACGCTGACCCTGGTCGCGCTGGCGCAGCGCGCGCTCGGGCGCACGCGCGGCGGCATCGTGCTCTTTCTCGGCATGGCCGGGGCGGCGCTGTTCTACGGCGATGCGGTGATCACGCCGGCGATCTCGGTGCTCTCGGCGGTCGAGGGCCTGAAGCTGGTGACCCCGTTGTTCGACGACTACGTCATCACCATCGCTTCGGTGATCCTGATCGCCTTGTTCCTGGTGCAGAGCCGCGGCACCGGCAAAGTCGCCAATTTCTTCGGCCCGATCATGACGATCTGGTTCCTGACGCTGGCCGGGCTCGGCATCTACCATATCGCTGACGACCTCGGCGTCTTCGCCTCGATCAATCCGTATTACGGCGTGCGCTTCTTCTTCGACCATCCCGGGCTGTCGCTCGCCGTGCTCGGCAGCGTCTGCCTCGCGGTGACCGGGGCTGAGGCGCTCTATGCCGATATGGGCCATTTCGGCCGCGGGCCGATCCGTAGCGCCTGGATCTTCCTGGTCTTCCCGGCGCTCTGGCTCAACTATCTCGGCCAGGGCGCGCTGATCCTCGCCGACCCCACCGCGATCGACAATCCGTTCTACAAGCTCGCGCCGCCGGCGCTGATCCTGCCGCTGGTGATCATGGCGACGCTCGCGACCATCATCGCCAGCCAGGCGGTGATCACCGGCGCCTATTCGCTGACCCGGCAGGCGATCCAGCTCGGGCTCTTGCCGCGCCTCGAAGTTCGCCACACCTCCGAGCACACGTCCGGCCAGATCTACATCCCGCGCATCAACGTGCTGCTGCTGTTCACGGTGCTGCTGCTGGTCTGGACCTTCAAGACATCGTCCAACCTGTCGCATGCCTACGGCATCTCGGTGTTCGGGGCGATGCTGGTCGATTCGCTGCTCGCCTTCATCGTGATCTGGAAGGGCTGGCGCTGGGGCATGGCTGCCGCCGCGGCGGTGATCCTGCCCTTCCTCATCATCGACGTCGCTTTCTTCTCGGCGAACCTCCTGAAGCTGTTCAGCGGCGGCTATGTGCCGGTGCTGTTCGCCTTCGCGCTGATCGTGCTGATGTGGACGTGGGTGCGCGGCACCAAGATCCTGTTCGACAAGACCCGCAAGACCGATGTGCCGCTGCTCGAGCTGGTCGGCATGCTGACCAAGAGCCCACCCTACCGGGTCAAGGGCATGGCGGTGTTCCTGACCAGCGATCCCGAGACCGCGCCAGCCTCGCTGCTGCACAACCTCAAGCACAACAAGGTGCTGCACGAGCGCAACGTCATCCTGACCGTGCGCTCGGCCGACACGCCGCGCGTTGCCGAGAGCGAGCGCGTCAGGCTCTCGCGCATCACCGACGATTTCTGGCGTGTCGAGATGGTCTACGGCTACATGGAGAGCCCGAACGTGCCGAAGGGCCTGGCCATCCTGCGCAAGCAGGGCTTCAAGTTCGACATCATGTCGACCTCGTTCTTCCTGTCGCGCCGCTCGATCAAGCCTTCGCCCCAATCGGGCATGCCGATCTGGCAGGACAATCTTTATATCGGCCTGACCAAGAGCGCGACCGACGCCACCAACTTCTTCCAGATCCCGACCGGCCGCGTCGTCGAGGTCGGCACGCAGGTGACGGTCTGACGCGTCAGCTCTTGCGCTGCGCGGTGAACTCAGCCGCGGCACGCAGCAGCGCCGCCTGCGGCCCGAAACCGGCAAGCGCGGCGATCGCCTCCTCGCTCAGCCGGTCGCGCTCGCGCTTGGCGGCGTCGAGCCCGAGCGCTGCGACGAGCGTCGCCTTGCCCTTGGCGTCGTCCTTGGCGGTCGCCTTGCCCATCTGCTCGGCGCTCGCTTCGATGTCGAGAATGTCGTCGGCGACCTGGAAGGCGGCGCCGAGCGCGCTGCCGTAGCGTTCCAGCGCGGCCATCCGCGTGCGATCGGCCTGGCCGAGTCGCGCGCCGATCAGGACGCTGCCGGCGAGCAGCGCTCCGGTCTTCATCGCCTGCATCCGCCGGATCCGCGTCTCGTCGAGCTTCTCCGCCGCGCCATCCGCGGCAAAGCGCCCTTCGGCGGCAAGATCGAGCATCTGGCCGCCGACCATGCCGCCGAGGCCGAGCGCGCGGGAAAACAGCAGGATGAGCGCGGCGCGCGTCTCGCCGTCCGGATGGGTCCTCGGGTCGGCGATGACGTCGAAGGCGAGCGTCAGCAGGCCGTCGCCGGCGAGGATCGCGGTCGCCTCGTCATAGGCCCTGTGCACGGTCGGGCGACCGCGGCGGGTGTCGTCGTCGTCCATGGCCGGCAGGTCGTCATGGACGAGCGAATAGCAATGGGCGAGCTCGACGGCGGCGCCGGCACGCAGCGCCTGCTCGGCGGGGACGCCGAAAAGCCTGGCGGTCTCGACGACGAGGAAGGGTCGCAGCCGCTTTCCGCCGCCGAGCGCACCATGGCGCATCGCAGCGAGCAGCCGGGCCGGGCGATGGATCTCGCCGGCCTCGGGCTCGTCGCGCAACAGCGCATCGAGCAGGGCCTCGATGGCCGCCGCCGTCTCCGACAAGGCGCTGGCCAGAGCCGCGGCGGGGGCGGTCCGTTCCACGGAACTCATCATCATCTCTCGCGTTTGGCAGCCTGATCCGGTGCCGACTTGGCGCGCGGGGCTTGCCGGAGGCGGCCGTAATCGTCAAGCGTGGGGGCATGACGCAGATGGCAGAGAACCCGGCTCCGCGACGCGCGAGCCTCGTGGGACGGATCGTCCGCGCGTTGGTCCGGCTGGCGCTGGCACTGGCTATCGTCTTCGCCGCCCTGCTGCTGCTCTACCGTTTCGTGCCGCCGCCGTCGACGCTGATGCTGGGGCGCTGGCTCACCTTCCGCACGGTGGAGCGCGACTGGGTGCCGCTGTCGCAGATCTCGCCCTATCTGATCCGCGCCGTGATCGCCTCGGAGGATCAGCGCTTCTGCTCGCATGCCGGCGTCGACTGGGGCGAGCTCAATGCCGTGCTGCAGGACGAGGACGGGCCGAGCCGGGGCGCCTCGACGCTGACCATGCAGACCGCCAAGAACCTCTTCCTCTGGCCAGGCCGCTCCTATCTGCGCAAGGGGCTGGAACTGCCGATGGCCTTGGCGATCGACCTCGCCTGGCCGAAGCGGCGGGTGATCGAGGTCTATCTCAACATCGCCGAATGGGGCCACGGCATCTTCGGCGCGGAAGCCGCCGCCCAGCATCATTTCGGCAAGCCGGCTTCGCGCCTGACGCCGGCGGAGGCGGCGCGGCTCGCCGGCGCCCTGCCCAACCCGATCCTGCGCAACCCGTCGCGGCCGAGCCGAGCCTTGCAGGCAGCGGCCGGACGGGTGCAGCGGCGGATGAACCAGCTCGGCCCGCTCGCCAACTGTGCATTGCCGGCGGCTTCGGCGGCGCAGGCATCACTTTTTATGCCGGGCGCACTAGCCAGCGCGCGCCTGAGCGTGTAAAGGCCAGCCCTCATCACGAATGTGACGTCGTCGCGACAGTGGTGCGGGTGAAATGCCCCGCCTCGCGCGAAGGCATGATGGAGAGTACCG
>PNLY01000140.1 GCA_013823325.1 Methylobacterium sp. | reverse complement strand
GACGGCCTCGGCGATGTCGGCGGTGTCTTCGACGACGAGGATGCGCAAGCCCTGGGTCTCCGTCCCCTGAGTCAGGTTGGTGTCAGCGGAGCAGGCTATCTCATCCCGCAAGCGCCCATAAGTGTGCTGGGAAACGAAGCAAGGGAGGGTTCATGCTAGCCCCGTTCGATGCCGCCTCCGCGACGCCGCTCCTCTCCGTCGAGGGCGTGACGCTGCAGTACAAGACGCCCGACGTCGTGGTCACCGCGACGCGGAAGGTCTCGTTCGACGTCTACCCCTCCGACCGCTTCGTTCTGCTCGGTCCCTCCGGCTGCGGCAAGTCGACCCTGCTCAAGGCGATCGGCGGTTACCTGACGCCGGTCGAGGGGCAGATTTCCCTGAAAGGGCGCGTCGTCACCGGCCCGGGCCCGGACCGGATGATGGTGTTCCAGGAATTCGACCAGCTGCTGCCGTGGAAGACGGTGCGCGAGAACGTCGTCTTCGCGCTGACGGCCTCGGGCCGGGCGACTCAGGCCGAGGCGGAGGAGCGGGCGCGCTCCTATATCGAGAAGGTCGGCCTCGCCAAGTTCATCGACAGCTATCCGCACATGCTGTCCGGCGGCATGAAGCAGCGAGTCGCGATCGCCCGCGGCATGGCGATGGAGCCCGACGTGCTGCTGATGGATGAGCCCTTCGCCGCGCTCGACGCGCTGACCCGCCGCAAGATGCAGGACGAATTGCTGCGGCTCTGGGACGATACGCGCTTCACCGTGCTCTTCGTCACCCACTCGATCGAGGAGGCGATCCGCATCGGCACCCGCATCCTGCTGCTCTCGCCGCATCCCGGCGAGGTCAAGGCCGAGCTCAACAGCGTGCCGTCCGAGCAGCTCGGCACCGGCGCGCAGTCGGCGCTCGAAACCCGCATCAACGACATGCTGTTCGCTCATCATTGAGCCGGAGGTGACCGACATGACCGATCTCGTCAGCTTCCGCCCCGAAATCATCCGCGAGGTTCATTCGAGTGATGCGCCCGTGGTGGCCAAATCGATCGGCCTCGCCGAGCGGATCTATCGCATAGGCTTCGTCCGCAAGGCCTTCATCCTCGCCGTGCTTGCCCTGGGCTGGGAGCTCTATGGCCGCTGGCTCGGCAATCCCCTGTTGTTCCCGACCTTCAGCCAGACGGTCGAGGCCTTCGTCGGCAACATCGTCAACGGCGTCATCCCGCAGCGCATGCTGGTCTCACTGCAGACGCTCGTCATCGGCTACGGCATCGGCATCGGCCTCGCCGCGCTGCTGACCACGCTGGCGATCGGCTCGCGCATCGGTGCCGACCTGCTGGAGACGCTGACCTCGATGTTCAACCCGCTGCCGGCGATCGCGCTGCTGCCGCTGGCGCTGATCTGGTTCGGCCTGGGTACCGGCAGCATCATCTTCGTGCTGGTGCATTCGGTGCTCTGGGCGATCGCGCTCAACACCCATGCCGGCTTCCGCTCTGTGTCGAACACGCTGCGCATGGTCGGCCAGAACTACGGGCTGCGCGGCCTCAAGCTGGTGCGCCTGATCCTGATTCCGGCGGCTTTCCCGGCGATCCTGACCGGCCTCAAGGTCGGCTGGGCCTTCGCCTGGCGCACGCTGATCGCGGCCGAGCTCGTCTTCGGCGTGTCGTCGGGCTCCGGCGGCCTCGGCTGGTTCATCTTCGAGAACCGCAACCAGCTCGAGACCGCGAACGTCTTCGCCGGCCTGTTCACGGTGATCCTGATCGGCCTGTTCGTCGAGAACATCATCTTCGCCACCATCGAGCGCAAGACCATCCGCCGCTGGGGCATGCAGCACTGATACCCGCATCAGAAGGCCGAACGGCCAAGGTTCAAAGGGAGAGACACCAATGACGATCAAGACCAGTCTTCGCGCCGCGATCGCGGCCCTGGCGCTGGGCGCCGCCTTCATCGCCCCGGCCCGGGCCGAGGTCAGCGAGGTCCGCATCTCCAAGGGCTTCGGCATCCTCTATCTGCCGCTGATCGTGATGCAGGATCAGCAGTTCCTGGAGAAGCGGGCCAAGGCGGCCGGCCTCGGCGACATCAAGGTCTCCTGGCTGATGCTCGACGGCGGCAACGTCATCAACGATGCGATGATGGCCGGCACGCTCGACTTCGCCGGCACCGGCGCGCCGGGATTCGTCACGCTCTGGGCCAAGGCCAAAGGCATCCCCGGCGTCGAGGTCGTCGGCGTCTCCGGCATGAGCTCGACCTCGCTCTGGCTGATGTCGAACAAGCCGGAGCTGAAGGCGCTGAAGGACTTCACCACCGCCGACAAGATCGCGCTGCCGGGCATCAAGACCTCGCTCGCCGCGGTGGTGCTGCAGATGATCGCGGCCAAGGAGTTCGGCGATACTGCTTACGCCAAGATGGACCCGATGACGGTGAGCCTGCCGCATCCCGAAGCGCTGGCGGCGCTGATCGGCGGCAAGACCGAGATCAAGGCCCATTTCACCTCGCCGCCCTTCCAGTACATCGAGGCCAAGAGCCCCGGCATCCACCGCGTGCTCAACTCCGTCGATTATCTCGGCAACCTGACGCTCGACGTCACCTTCGCGCCGAAGAAGTTCGTCGACGCCAATCCGAAGATGACCCAGGCCTTCATCGACGCGATGGACGATGCCACCGCCTTGATCGCCAAGGACAAGAAGCTGGCGGCCGAGATCTTCGCCAAGAGCTCGAAGGTCAAGGTCGACGCGGCCGAGGTCCAGGAGATGATCGAGGACAAGGATGCGCGCTTCACCGCGACGCCGGAGGGCGTGATGAAGTTCGCCGAGTTCATGCACAAGGCCGGCTCGATCAAGGTCAAGCCGGCCAAGTGGAGCGACATGTTCGTGCCGCAGCTCGCCGGGCGCTCGGGCAGCTGAATCGTCGCGCAGACGCCATCGTCGAGGCGCCGCCGCAGGTTCTGCGGCGGCGTTGCCATTTGGAAATCTCAGGCCTTCGGCTCGCGGCCGGCTTTCGGTCCCTCGGCCAGCGACTTGAACACACCGCGCAGGGTACGGGCCTCCTGCTCGGTCATGTCGAGCCGGTGCAGGATGTCGCGCAGATTGGCGGTCATGATCGGCTTCTTGCCGGGTGGGAAGAAGCCGCAGCGGTCGAGCTCGCCCTCGAGATAGTCGAACATCGAGAGGACGGTGGCGCGGCTCGCCGGCGGGGAGGGGTTATTCTCGCGAAAGCCCGGCTCGCCGCCATTGGTCTTCAGCCATTCATAGCCGCAGAGCAGCACCGCCTGCGCCAGGTTGAGCGAGGCGAAGGCGGGGTTGACCGGGAAGGTCAGGATCGCATCGGCGAAGCTGATCTCCTCATTGGTCAGGCCGATGCGCTCGCGCCCGAACAGGATGCCGACGCGCTCGCCGGTCGCGATGCGTTCGCTGAGGCCCGGCATCGCCTCTGCGGGAGTGAAGACGCGCTTCATCTGGCCGCGCTCGCGCGCCGTGGTGGCCAGCACATGATTGAGGTCGGCGATCGCCGCGGCGGCATCGGGGAAGAGCCGGGCATTGTCGAGGATATGGGTCGCGCCGGAGGCGGCCGCCGTCGCGCCCTTCTTGAGGCCGCCGCCGCTCGGCCAGCCATCGCGCGGTGCGACGAGGCGCAATTCGGTCAGGCCGAAATTCGCCATGGCGCGCGCGCACATGCCGATATTCTCGGCGAGTTGCGGTTCGACAAGGATGACGATGGGAGCCTGTCCTGCGATGGACGGGCGTGTGCGGTCGGTGCCGGAACCGGTCATGTGAAGGCTTTGTCCTGAAAGAGGCCGCAGCCATGCGCCGGCTGTGCGCCCTCCGTCAACCGCTCAGCGATGATCACGCGCGGCGACGTTCGCGGTAAACGTCGACGGCGGGGCTGCCACCATCATACGTCCGGAACGCTGCGACCAGGCCGTTCAACCGCTCGATCTGCTGCGCCAGCGCCGTAGCGGAGGCGGCGCTCTGTTCGGCGAGGGCCGCATTCTGCTGGGTCATCTCGTCCATATGGGCGATAGTCTGGCTCATCTCGTCGATGCCGCTGGCCTGCTCGGACGAGGCCGACGAGACTTCGGTGACGGTCGTCGCGACGCGCTGCGAGGCCTCGACGATCTGGCCGAGCACGGCGCCGGCCGAACGCACCAGCTCGACGCCGTCGCCGATCTGCGTGTTGGAGGCCTGAATCAGCGCCGAGATGCTCTTGGCCGCCTCGGCGGAGCGCTGGGCGAGGGTACGCACCTCACTGGCGACGACTGCGAAGCCCTTGCCGGCATCGCCGGCGCGGGCCGCCTCCACTGCCGCGTTGAGCGCGAGCAGATTGGTCTGGAACGCGATCTCGTCGATTACCGAGGTGATGTCGGAGATCTGGTGCGAGGCCTTTTCGATCCGGGTCATCGCCTGCACGGCATCCTCGACGATGGCGCCGCCCTTGCGGGCGATGCCGCTGGCCTCATGCGAGAGCCTGGCTGCCTGCCGCGAGGCATCGGCCGCGGCCTTCACTGAAGCGGCGAGCTCCTCGGTGGTCGCGGCGCTCTCCTCCAGCGAGGAGGCCTGTTCCTCGGTGCGCTTGGAG
The DNA here is from genome assembly GCA_013823325.1 of Methylobacterium sp. Classification (GTDB taxonomy): domain Bacteria; phylum Pseudomonadota; class Alphaproteobacteria; order Rhizobiales; family Beijerinckiaceae; genus Allobosea; species Allobosea vestrisii. The sequence goes on along the minus strand of PNLY01000140.1, from coordinate 7,231 downwards.
AGATCGTCAGCGCCGCTGGTGATCTCGCGGCCGGCGGTCGCGACCTCGACGGAGGTCGCCTTGATCGCGTCGACGGTGGCGGCGAGGCGCTCGATCGCGCTGTTGAAGTCCTGTTTCAACGTCTCGTAGTCGGGCGCGACCGCATCCTCGATCCGCACGGTTAGGTCGCCCTGCGAGAGGCGGGCGAGCGCCTCGGCCAGAAGGGCGACGACCTCACGCTGCTCGGCTAGCAGGGAGCTCTGCGCCGCAGCGGCTTCCTCGCGCTGTCTGATGATGGCGAGATTCTGGCGTTCGGCCGCGGCCCGGCCCTCGCTGGTCTCGGCCTCCAGCCGCTGCACGGCGAGGCCGTTCTCCTTGAACACCTGCACGGCCTGCGCCATCTGGCCGATCTCGTCGCGGCGCGAGAGGCCGGCAATCGCGACCTCGTAATCGCCGGCGGCGAGCTTCAGCATGGCGTCGCGCAGGCGGCGCAAGGGAAGGGCGGTGGTGCGGCCGACAATGAAGGCAGCGATCAGGCCGAGCACCAGCGCGGCAGCGACCGTTCCGAGGATGATTCCTTGAGTCCGGCCCTGCGCCTCGGCGAGGCGGGCGCCGGCCTGGGCTTCCTCGGCCGAGAGCTTGGTTTCGAGCTCCTGCAACGGCGGAGCGATCAGATCGAACTCGCCCGAGAGTTTCTCGCCGGCGAGCATGAAATCTTTTTCCGCCTTGCTCCAGGCCGGGACGATCTCGGCATAGGCCTTGAACGCCGGTTCGATCTCGGCCTTGGCCTCGGCGGGAACGTCGGGACGACCGAGCGCGCGTTCGAAGCGGCCCTGCTCGACTTCCCATTGGCCGAGCAGACTCTCGTCGAGGGAAAGACGATAGGCGGCGTCGATCCGGCGCAAGGCCGCAAGAATGCCGGGCAGGCGCGCTAGGTCGGCCGAATCCGAGCCCATGCTGTTGGAGCGGACCTTGGTCCCCAGGGTGTCGGCTGCCTCCTCCACTTGCGCAGCCAGACCTTCCGGGGCGGCAGAACGCAAGGCGAGCTGCATTTTGCTGATGGCGGAGAAGTCGGCCTCGATCGCTTTCAAAGGCGCCTCGACTGCGGCGATGTCATCGCGCAGGCGCTCGGCGCCCGGCGAGCCGCCGAGGCGGGCGACCGCCTGCTTCAGAGATTCAAGACCAGTCTTGAAGTCGTTGATATCCGTGGCTTCCTGGCGGAAGCGGACATCGCGGCTCTGCGCCTTCAGCGCGAAGCTCGCAGCGCGCACCTCGCGCGAGCGGGCGGCAAGGGCGGAATAGGCCTTGTGGTCCTCGAAGGCGGCGGTGAGTCGGCCGCTGCCGGTCCAGGACGCCATGCCGATCAGCACGAGGCCGAGGACGAAGACGACGCTGACCAGCGCGATCCTGAGCTGGATCGTCAGGCGCGATGCGGCCGAGCGCGAGTGTTCGGTAGACAACGCCATGACCCTCACACCTGTCGAGATCGGGCGAAAGCATGGCAAAACAGGCTTAATGTTCCGCTAAACGAAGAAGGCGCGGCCGTGAGGCCGCGCCTTTTTCTTGGGCCGGCTCGTACGTCCTAGAACTCTTCCCAGCCGGCGTCGTCCGCGCGGGTATTGGCGTGCTTGCGGCCGGGGGCCTGGCGTGGCGCTGCCTTTTTCTGCTCGGCGATGGCAGCCGCGAGCTTGCGCAGGCGTTCCGGCTCCGCGCCCTGGCCGGTCGCGATCGCGGCCAGGTCGGAGGTGCGCAGGGGCGGGGGTGCGTAGGGAGCAGCCGCGGCCGGTGCCCTGGCAACCGGCGCGAGCTCGTCGCCGGTGCGGAAGGCTGCGACCAAGGCATTGAGCTCGGCGATCTTGCCGGCAAGCGCGTTGGCCGAAGCGGCACTTTGCTCGGCGAGCGCGGCGTTGGCCTGGGTCATCTCGTCCATATGGGCTACGGTCTGGCTCATCTCCTCGATGCCGTTGGCCTGTTCGGATGAGGCGGTCGCAACCTCCGAGATGGTGGTCTGGACGCCGCGTGAAGCCTCGACGATGCGGGTCAGGGCATCGCCGGCCTGCTTGACCAGCTTCACGCCCGCCTCGACCTCGGTGTTCGAGGAGGAGATCAGGCCGGAGATGTCCTTGGCGGCCTCGCCCGAGCGCTGCGCGAGTGTGCGCACCTCGGAGGCGACGACGGCAAAACCCTTGCCGGCGTCGCCGGCGCGGGCGGCTTCGACCGCCGCGTTGAGCGCGAGCAGATTGGTCTGGAAGGCGATGCCGTCGATCACCGAGACGATCTCGGAGATCTTCTTCGAGGCCTGCTCGATCCGGGCCATGGCCGCGACTGCCTCGCCGGCAATCGCGCCGCCATCCTGCGCGACCTGCATGGCCTGGCCGGCCTGACGGACCGCCTGCTGCGAAGCCTGGGCCGACGCCTTGACGGAGGCCGCGAGCTCCTCGGTCGTCGCGGCACTCTCTTCCAGCGAGGAAGCCTGCTCCTCAGTGCGCTTGGAGAGATCATCGGCGCCGGTCGAGATCTCGCGGGCCGAGAGGCCGACATCGGAGGCGTTGGCCTGGATGGTGCGCATCGTGGTCGAGAGCCGCTCGGCGGTCTGGTTGATCGCCTCCTGCAGCGCCGCGAAGCGGCCGCGATAGCCGGTGGTCACACGGTGGGTCAGATCACCCGCGGCGAGCGACTGCATCGCGTCGGCGAACTCGGTGGTCGCGGCATCGACGACGGCGTTGATCTCGTTGACGCCCTCGACCAATTCGCGCAGCGGGCCCTCGACATCGCCGGCCTCGGCCTGGCCGGAGAAGTCGCCGGCGCGAGCCGCCGCGACGATCTGCGCGACCTCGCCGACAAGCGTGCGGACCTTGGCGGCCTGCTCGGCGTCGGCCAGCATGGCGACCTCGCGGTCGCGCCGGTTGGTTTCGAGCGCGAGTGCGTTCTGGCGGTAGTCCTCCAGCGCCTCGCTGAGCGTGCCGAGCTCGTCGGGGCAGGGCGGAGCAGGGATCTTCTGGGCGAAGTCACCGGCCTGCATGCCGGCTAGCGCCGTCTGCAGCTGAACCAGCGGCCTGGTGATGCGGCGCTGCACGCCCCGCCAGCTCACGACGCAGATCGCGAGCAGAGCGAGGAAGAGGCCGCCGGTGATGGCGAGGCGGGTCCAGGCCCGCGCCAGTGTCGCCTGCGTGACGTTCTCCATCTCGTCGAAGGCCTGGCCGACGGCGGCGAGGATGGTGTTGAACGGACCATTGCACTGCTTGGTCCATTCCTCGGCGCCGACGACCGGGCTGCTGCCCTGGCCGACGCGGCCGATCTGCTCGTCCATCAACTTATTCGCGGCGGTGACCTCGGTGTTCATCGCATTGACCTTGCGCACCAGCTCGGCGCCTACGCCCGGGCGCGCGGCCAACTGGGTCAATTGGGCGACGCCGGCGTCGGAGGCGCCACGCATCTCGCCGAGCCGGCGAAGCTGCGTCGCATCCATCGGCTTGTTGCTGCCGAAGACCGGCCGCAGCACCGAGCACTGCGTGCCGTAGCTCGACCGGACCCGCCAGCCGGCGGCCTTGAAGTTCTGCAGGTCGGCGAGCGCCGGATCGGACATGCGCACTGCCGTCGAGGTCGCGTTGGAGGCCGTTGTCATCGCGGTCTCGATATCGCCGACGCCGTTGTACCAGGGCATCGTCGCGGCAAGGCTGCGCTGCGGCTTCGGCTTGGCAGCCTCGGCATAGATCTCCGGCAGCTTGCCCGCGGTCGCCTTCTCCTTCTGCTCGATCGCATCGGCGAGCGCCTTGCGGTCGGCGAGGTCGGTGCTGCGCAGCAGCGCCATGGCGCTGGCGAGCGCGTCGCGATTGGCCTGCTCGATCTTCTTCAGCGTCGGCGCCGGATCGTCGGCGACCTGGATCGCGGTCTGGGCCTGGCCGCGATTGGAGCGGATCGTGTTGCCGGCGTTGAGGAGGGCTTCGTCGGCCGCGACCAGCTCGACGAGGCGCCGGCTGGTCAGGACGTCCTCGACGGCCTGTTCCGCGAGAAAGGCGAGCGCGCCGAGGCCGGGCACGCACAGGCATGCCATGGTGGCGACGAGGTAGTTCCTGATCGAGGCTGGGAAGAGGTTCACGGGTCCTGTCCGGGCTGTTCTGGCGCGGACAGGAAAGGAGCTAGCGCTCCGTCCCCGTTCGCAATGTCGGGCCCGGCAGCGTTGCCAGCATACCTTTAAAATTTTGCCTCATTTCCGCCTTGGCGATTGCCGCGCTCAGCGCGCGGCAACGGTCTCGACCGAGCGCATCAGCCGGAGCATGTTGCCGCCGGCGAGCTTGGCGAGGTTCTCGTCCGACCAGCCGCGGCGGATCAGCTCGGCGATCACGCGCGGGAAGGTCGAGGCGTCTTCGAGGCCCTCGGGATTGAGGCCGCCGAAGAAGTCGGAGCCGATGCCGATGTGATCGTGGCCGATCCGCTTGGCGAGGTATTCGACATGGTCGCAGTATTCAGCCAGCGTCGCCTTGGGGCGGGGGCCGGCGGTGCGGACGATCTCGGCCTCGGCCTTCTTGTAGTCGAGCCCTTCCGGCGTCTTGCCGTACTGGTCCTTGGCCGGGCGGTGCCAGTCGCGCGAGGCCTGGCTGATGAAGTCGGGCACAAAGGTCGCCATCACCAGCCCGTCGTTCTTGGCGACCCGGTCGAGCACGTCGTCCGGGACATTGCGCGGGTGGTCGCAGAGCGAGAAGGCGTTGGAATGTGACCAGACCACCGGGGCCGTGCTGACGTCGAGCACGTCGTGCATCACCTTGGGCGAGACATGGGCGAGGTCGACGATCATGCCGAGCTTGTTCATCCGGCCGATCACCTCCTTGCCGAAGGCGGCGAGCCCGTTGTGGCGCGGCGCGTCGGTCGCCGAATCGCACCAGTCATGGGTGTCGTTGTGGCAGAGCGTCATCAGCCGGACGCCGAGGTCCCAATAGGCGTCGAGGGCGTCGAGCTCGTTGTCGAGCGCCGAGCCGTTCTCGATCGTCATGAACAGGGCGATCTTGCCTTCCTTCTGCGCCGCCTCGACGTCGTTGGCTGACAGGCCCGGCCGGAAGACGTCGGCATGGCGCAGCCAGATCCGGCGCATCAGGGCGATCTGCGCCAGCGCGAAGCCGGCGGGCTTGGGGTGATTCGGCGGGACATAGGCGGCGAAGAACTGCCCGGCGAGCTTGCCGGCCTGCATGCGCGGGATATCGGTGTCGGTCTCGGGATGGACCTTGCCGAGATCGTAGGCGGCAAGGTCGCCCTTCGCAGCCCGGTCGAGCCGCACGACAAAGGGCAGGTCGTTGTGGCCGTCGATCAGCGGGACACGGTCGAGCAGAGCGAGCGCCTTGTCATAGGCGGCATCGGTGACGGGAGGGGCGGCGAGGACCATGGCGCACCTGGAAAAGCGGGAAGCGGGATTCGCGGGGAGGGTGATCGTGGCAGCGCGCGGGCCGGCGCGCGAGGCCTAAAGCGCGGAGCCGGAACGCGATTGGAGCCACCATTCCGGTATCTCGCGCTGCGGTAGTGCGACATCGGCGACAGCAGGGGCCGATATCGCGGGATCGTGTACTGCATGCCGAGCAATCATCTTGCGCCGAATGCGCGCAGGGCCGCAGCATCGGCTGCCTATTGCATATGCAAAGTGACGCAGATTGCTTTTGACAGAAATGTGGCGCGGAGTGATTGTCGAGCGCGCAGTCGGTTGGTAGCTCTGCGCCGAAGTCGCATCCCGCATGCGCCGGTGTCATGCCGCGCAACAAGAACGGGTAATTGATTCGAGGGGTTAGGCGTCGTTCCATGGAAGTATTCGTCCAGCAGCTCATCAATGGGCTGACCCTGGGGTCGATCTACGGCCTCATCGCCATCGGCTACACGATGGTCTTCGGCATCATCGGCATGGTGAATTTCGCCCATGGCGACGTGTTCATGCTGTCGGCCTTCATCGCGCTGATCTTCTTCATGCTGATTTCGGCCTGGCTCGGCGCCGGCCTGATCGTGCTGTCACTGTTCTTCGTCCTGATCCTGGCGATGTTCTTCACCTCGCTGTGGAACTGGACGATCGAGCGGGTGGCCTACCGGCCGTTGCGCGGCTCGTTCCGGCTCGCGCCGCTGATCTCGGCGATCGGCATGTCGATCTTCCTGATGAACTTCGTCCAGGTCGTGCAGGGGCCGCGCAACAAGCCGACGCCGCCGATGCTGAACCAGTCGATCCTGCTGATCGACAGCTCGACCTATCCGGTCTCGATCTCCTACAAGCAGATCGTCATCATCTTGACCACGGTCGTGCTGCTCGCGGCCTTCTGGTACCTGGTGCAGAAGACGCCGCTCGGCCGGGCCCAGCGCGCCTGCGAGCAGGACCGCAAGATGGCGTCCCTGCTCGGCATCGACGTCGACCGCACGATCTCCATCACTTTCGTGATGGGCGCGGCGCTCGCGGCGGTCGCCGGCGTCATGTACCTCGTGCTCTACGGCGTCGTGAACTTCGCCGACGGCTTCACCCCGGGCGTCAAGGCCTTCACCGCGGCGGTCCTCGGCGGCATCGGCTCTCTACCCGGCGCAGTGCTGGGCGGGCTGCTAATCGGCCTGATCGAGGTGATGTGGTCGGCCTATTTCACCATCGACTACAAGGACGTCGCCGCCTTCTGCATCCTCGCGGTGGTTCTGGTGTTCATGCCCTCCGGCATCCTCGGCCGGCCGGAAGTCGAGAAGGTCTGACGCCGATGGCAGGAGAGGCATCGAACCCCGCCAAGCGCCAGGCGGACATGACGACGGCGCTGAAGGAGGCCGCCTTCGCGGCGCTGATCACCTTCGGCCTGTGCATCCCGATCATCGCCTGGGGCACGCGCCAGAACCTCGACAACCAACTCGTGCTCGATCCGCGCTGGGATGCGGTGGCCTGGGCGGTGGCGATTGTCTTCGTCGGCCGCTTCCTGATGGCGCTGCGGCAGCAGAAGCGCGGCGAGGGCAAGTCGGTGGTGCGGCTGCTGCCGCATGGCACGATCGGCTTCTTCCAGCGCCATTCGCGGATCTTCTCGCTGTTCGGCCTCGGCTTCCTGCTGACCTTCCCGATCATCGCGATCAACCTCGCGGGCTGGGGCGGGGCGCTGAAATGGATCGACAATTTCGGTGTCCAGATCCTGATCTACGTGATGCTCGGCTGGGGGCTGAACATCGTCGTCGGCCTCGCTGGCCTGCTCGACCTCGGCTATGTCGCCTTCTACGCGGTCGGCGCCTATTCCTACGCGCTGCTGGCCAAGAATTTCGG
>PNLY01000139.1 GCA_013823325.1 Methylobacterium sp. | reverse complement strand
AGACCAAGAACGGCGTCTGCGCGACCTGCTATGGGCGCGATCTTGCCCGCGGCACGCCCGTCAACATGGGCGAGGCCGTCGGCGTCATCGCGGCGCAGTCGATCGGCGAGCCGGGCACGCAGCTCACCATGCGTACCTTCCACATCGGCGGCGCGGCGACGATCGCCGACCAGTCCTTCGTCGAGTCGAATTTCGAGGGCACGGTCAAGATCCGCAACCGCAACGTCGCGCGGAACTCGGATGGCGACCTGATCGCGATGGCGCGCAACCTCGCCATCGTCATCACCGGCCCGGACGGCGCCGAGCGCGCGGTTCACCGCGTCCAGTTCGGCTCGAAGCTGCGCGTCGACGACGGCGACAAGGTCAAGCGCGGCCAGCGCCTGATCGAGTGGGATCCCTATTCCCGCCCGATCCTGGCGGAGGTCGACGGCAAGGTCGGCTATGAGGACCTGGTCGACGGCATGTCGATGACGGAGACGACCGACGAGGCGACCGGCATCAGCAAGCGTCTCGTGATCGACTGGCGCGGCTCGGCCCGTACCTCGGACCTGCGTCCGGCGATGACCCTGAACGGCCCGGACGGCAAGATCGCGAAGCTCGCCCGTGGCGGCGAGGCGCGCTACATCCTGCCCGTCGACGGCATCATCTCGGTGGAGCCGGGCTCGTCGGTGAAGGCCGGCGACGTGCTGGCGCGCGTCTCGACCGACTCGGCCAAGACCCGCGACATCACCGGCGGTCTGCCGCGCGTCGCCGAGCTGTTCGAGGCGCGTCGTCCGAAGGATGCCGCGATCATCGCCGAGAAGGCCGGCGTCATCGGCTTCGGGCGCGACTACAAGAACAAGCGTCGCGTCACGCTGACCCCGCATGACGGCACCGATGCGGTCGAGTACCTGATCCCGAAGGGCAAGCACATCCACCTGCAGGATGGCGACGTCGTCGAGATCGGGGACTACATCCTCGACGGCAACCCGGCGCCGCACGACATCCTGGCGATCAAGGGCGTCGAGGAGCTTGCCGCTTACCTGGTCAACGAGATCCAGGAGGTCTACCGCCTCCAGGGCGTGACCATCAACGACAAGCACATCGAGGTCATCGTCCGGCAGATGCTGCAGAAGGTCGAGATCACCGAATCCGGCGATAGCGACATTCTCACCGGCGACCAGGTCGACCGGATCGAGCTGGAAGAGGTCAACGCCAAGCTGCGCGAAGAGGGCAAGAAGCCGGCCTCCGGCGTTCCGGTCCTGCTCGGCATCACCAAGGCGTCGCTGCAGACCCGCTCGTTCATCTCGGCCGCCTCCTTCCAGGAGACGACCCGCGTCCTCACCGAGGCGGCGGTCAACGGCAAGATGGACATGCTGGAAGGCCTCAAGGAGAACGTCATCGTCGGCTCGCTGATCCCGGCCGGTACCGGCGCGCAGGTCGCCCGCATCAAGCAGGTGGCGACGCGCCGCGACGATCTCATCGTCGGCCAGAAGGCGGATGCGGCGGCCAAGGCCGCGGCTGCCGCTGCGGCGGTGCTGCCTGCCGCTGAGTAATACCGGCGAACTTGCTGACTTTGTGGAACGGCCGCCTTCGGGCGGCCGTTCTCGTTTCAGCACTCTTGACCTTTTCTAGTACAGTTGGGCTAAGCTTACGTTGCGAAACCTGTCGGGGGGCAGCGATGCGCCAGGATGCCTTTCTTTGTGAGGCCGGAAGCGGCCCGGCAAAGAAGAGCATGCTGAACCATGCGGAGGCATGGTCGGCGGATGGATGCCCCGTTCTGCGGACCATGCCTGGGTGCGACCGGGGCTATGGACGAGCAATTTCTCGACAGTCTTTACGAAGCTGCGGTCGTGCCGGAGCTGTGGCCTCAGGTTCTGCGGCGTTTCCAGGAGATCGCGCGTGGCGCCGGGGCGGTGCTGGTCGCGGTGACGCCGAACTCCAATCGCTGGATCTCGTCCTCGCCGGAGTTCGACCAGGTCGTCTCGACGCATTTCAACCGCTTTCCCGGCAATGAGCGGACCCGTCGCCTGCTCGAGCGCCGTCATGCCGGCTTCCTGCGCGACATCGACATTCTCTCAGACGCCGAGATGGCGAGCGAGCCGGTCTATCGCGATTTCCTGCTGCCGCAAGGGCTGGGCATCGGGGTCGCCACCTCGATCGCGTCGCCGACCGGCGAGGCCTTCATCCTGCATGCCGAGCGGGAGCGGGAGGAGGGCCATGTCGACGACAGGCTGATCGCGCGCTTCGACCGGATGCGGCCGCATCTGGCGCGCGCGATGCTGCTCTCGTCTCGGCTCGAATTCGAGCGGGCGCAGGGGGCGGCCCGGGCACTGGAAGCGATCGGGTTGCCGGCGGCGATCCTCGATCGCGAGGGCCGGGCGCTCGCGCTCAACCCGCGCTTCGAGGCGCTGATCCCCACCGTCGCTGTCGATCGTCCTTCGCGCCTCGGCCTGATCGATACCGCGGCCGACGGCCTGCTCGCGGCGGCCCTGCAGGCGAGGGGACAGATTGCCAGCGCGACGGTGCGGTCGATCCCGGTCGCGCGCCGCGAGAGCCAGCCGCCGCTGATCCTGCACCTGACGCCTATCCGCGGCGCCGCCCACGACATCTTCTCGCGTGCCGCGAGCATCCTCGTCGTGACGCCGGTGGTGGTGAAGGACGTGCCGACCGCCGATGTCGTGCAGGGATTGTTCGACCTGACGCCGGCCGAGGCCAGGCTGGCCGCGCTGATCGCCGCCGGGCATCGCCCGCGAGAGGCGGCAGCGGCCCTCGGCGTGATGGAGGAGACGGCGCGCTCGACCCTGAAGCGCGTGATGGCCAAGACCGGCCTGCATCGCCAGGCCGACCTGATAGGCCTGCTGCGCGGCGCCGGCGTGACGAGCGGCCCGCCGGGGCCGGGAGAGCGGATGCCATGAGCCGGGACATCATTGTGGGCGACGGGGCGCCTCGGCGGCACGACGGTTTCGTCGCCGCGGTCGAGGCGATCTACGATGCAGCCGCCGTGCCCGAACGTTGGCCTCAGGCCCTGCAGGAGATCGCCGACAGCTTCGGCGATGTCGGCGCGATCATGATCTATGAGCGGGAAGACGGTGGCATCGGCTCGATCTGCTCGCCCGGGCTGGAAGCGGCACAGCGCGACTATGATGCCGGCGAATGGTGGCGGCAGGACATCCGCTTCTCGCGGTCGGTCGAGCGCGGCGCCATCGCGCGGCACGATGCCGTCACCGACCGCGACATCGCCTCTGCCGAGGAGATGCGGACCTTGCCGTTCTACACGCAGTTTCTGCGCCGTCACGGGCTGGGCTGGTTCGGTGGCGTCGGCATCTCGCCTGATCCGCGTGTGTCCGTCGCCCTATCGATCCAGCGCTCGAACCAGAAGCACGCCTGGACGGAGGAGGAGCTCGACCGCCTAAGCCGGATCGGCCGCCATGTCGAGAATGCCCTGCGGCTCGGCATCCGCCTGATCAATGCCGAAGCCTCGCAACTGGCGCTGTCCGACGCGCTGGCGCGGGTCGGCGTCGGCGTTTTCATGCTTGCCGGCGACGGGCGTGTCCTGTTCGCCAACCCGGCGGGCGAGGCCCTGCTCGGTGACGAGCTCATTGTGTCCGGCGGCCGCCTCACGGCTCGGGCGCAGGGCCCGCGCGAGGCCCTGCACGTCCGGATCAGGAGCGCATCCTTCGGCGAGGCCGGCACGCTCGACGACCCGCGCCCGATCCTCGTGCCGCGCAGCCAGCGAGGCATCCTGGCCGTCCATATCCTGCCCGTCCGTCCGGCGGGCGGCGGGGCGGTTGAAACCCTGCTCGCGAGCACGACCGCGATCGCGGTCGTCACCAGTTCCGAAGCGAACGGCCCGGCCGATCCGGCGCTCGTGCGCGATCTCTTCGGCCTCACGCTGGCGGAGGCACGGCTGGCGGCGCTCGTCGGTAACGGCCTTGCGCCGAGAGAAGCGGGCGAGCGGCTCGGCATCACCGAGGCGACGGCACGCACGACGCTGAAGCGCGTCTTCCAGAAGACCGGCGCGACCCGCCAGAGCGAGCTTGCGGGGCTCCTGGCGCGCATGGTGGTGCGGTAGCGTCGGCGCCGGGCAAAGGCCGGCTCTTCGCCCGGTAGGACGCGGTCGACCGCGCCGCGCCAGCGGCGATTCCGGTGCTGGTGATCGCAATGGCGTTGCCGGTGAGGCGGGAGCCGATCGTGCCTGCTCTCGTAGCCGTCGACGCAGGGCCGCCGCCCTCATCGCGAGCACGCCTGCCGTCGGCATGGCTCAAGCGGGACATGGGTGGCGAGGCGGCTCACACAAAACAGAGGCGTCGCTGCGGTAGTAAAATTATGGCAACTCCGTGGCGCTATGGTCCTCTCAGGGGATATGAGGCAAAGACGCTGGGGCTGGGGTAGCATGCTGGAAGTTGCGATAGTCGGGGGCGGTCCCGGCGGGCTGATGACGGCCTGGCAGGTCCGCAAGAAGATGCAGGGCCTGTGCCGGGTGACGCTGTTCGAGGCGTCCGAGCGGCTCGGCGGCAAGATCGTTTCGCGCCGCTTCGACAGCGCCCCGGCGCTCTACGAAGCGGGCGTCGCCGAGATCTACGGCTATTCGCAGCTGGGCCATGACCCCTTGCGCGAGATGATCGAGGGCTTCGGCTTCCAGACCATCCCGATGGATTCGCAATCCCTCCATCTCGACGGCAAGCTGGTCGACGGCGTCGAAGGCATGCGCCGCCGCTATGGCGACGCCACCGCCGACGCCATCCTGGCGTTCCGGGCGCGCTGCGCCGAGCTGATGTCGCAGCAGGCCTATTACGAGGGCGCCGGCAAGCACGACAACAGCCATCCCTGGATGTTCATGACCGCTGATGCGGTGCTCGAGCAGGAGGTGGCCGATCCGGCGGCGCGGCGCTTCTTCCGGGCGATGGCGCGCTCCGACATCGCCTCGGAAGGGCACATCAGCAACGGCCTCAACGCGCTGAAGAACTATCTGATGGATGTCGACGGCTATATCGACGTCTATTCGATCCAGAACGGCAACGAGCAGCTGGTCGAGGGCCTGAGCGCCGCTCTCGACGCCGAGGTCTTCCTGAACCATCGCGTCCTTCGCGTCGGCAAGGCCGATGGCGGCCGATACAAGCTCGACATGATGAACGGCAAGGGGCCGGAGACGCGCGAATTCGATTTCGTGCTGATGTGCCTGCCGCACAACTGGCTCGGCACCATCGATTTCGGCGAGGGCAAGCTGCGTCAGGGCATGAGCCGCCATCTCGCCCATTTCGACCGGCCGGCGCATTACCTGCGCGTCGCCGCGCTGTTCGACACTCCGTTCTGGGAGGGCCAGATCGAAGGTGCCTGGTTCATGTCGGAGAGCTTCGGCGGCTGCTGCGTCTACATCGAGGGCGCCCGGCACGATGTCGGCCGCCATGGCGTCCTCAACTGGCTGATCGCCGGCGTCGATGCGCTGTCCTATGCCAATCTCGACGACGAGGCGTTGACCAAGGCCGCGCTGAAATCGCTGCCGGCGTCGCTGGGCGATCCCTTCCCCCATCTGATCGAGGCGAAGGTGCATCGCTGGATGGCCTCGGTGAACGCGATCCCGGGCGGCGTTCCGGTGCGTGACGTGGTGACGAACCACATGCCGGAGCCGAAGGAGCATGACGGGCTGATCGTCGTCGGCGATTACCTGTTCGACTCGACGCTGAACGGCGTGCTCGATTCCGCCGATATCGCCAGCGACCTGATGCTGAGCAAGGTCATGCGCCAGCGCTATGCCACCGGACTCGCCAAGCGGGCGGGGGAGGCGGGCGGTATCATCGTGCCCGAGCCGTCGCCGCGCATCGACCGCGGCTATTTCGACGCCTATCGCGGCGCCGGCCCCTATGGCGAGGTCTGGCGCCGCTTCAGCGATCCTGCCTATATCCGCGACCTCATCGACATGGTCTGGCAGCCGAAGCCCGGCTTCAGGCTGCTTGTCGCGGGTTCCGCCTCGGGCGAGCTCGTCGGGGCGCTGCGCGAGCTCGGCATCGATGCCTGGGGCATCGAGAACAACCGCTACATCCACGGCCGCACGGCGGCGCATCTGACCAAATACAACCTGCTCGGCACGGTCGCCGACCTGCCCTTCGAGGACGGCTCCTTCGACTTCGTCTACGAGACCTGCCTCGCCCATCTCGGTACGCGTGGCGTTCGGGATGCGCTGAGCGAATTGCACCGCGTCGCCAAGCGCGGCGTCTATTTCGGCTCGGTGACGGCGGACCTCACCTCAGAGGTCTGCGATATGTACGACCTGCTGCGCGGGGTGAAGAAGCTCGCGACCTGGTGGGAGTGGTCGGAGCTGTTCTTCGACGAGGATTTCGACATGGCGGTCCAGAGCCAGGAGATGCTCGACGCGCTCTGGGAGCGCACACTCGCCGCCGACAAGGGCCCCGGCCGCTGGTACGAGGATGCGGAGAGCCTGCGCTACTGCTTCTTCAACCGCATCGCGCCTGATAGCGCCTGAGCCTCTCTAGCGAGAGCCGTATCCGGCTCTTGACCGACAACCGATCCGACAGGGAGCGGCGGGCGCTGGATCAGCCTCGCCGATGAGCAGTGAGCGACGACGAGGTCAAGCCGGGCACGGGCGAGAACAGTGCTGCGCCCGATCCGGCGGCGAAGGCCGCCGGCCCTGCCGGCGCAGCGAAGCGGCCGATGCCGCGTCCGCCCGAGGAGCCGAAGCGGCGCGCGCTGCAGTCCGGCACGGCCGAGGCGGAGGACGAGGACGAAGACGACGAGGATGACGAGGAGGAGGACGACGAGGACGACGACGGTCCGGTCGTCTACACCGCCGGCGAAGCGGCGGGCGCGCTGAGGGGCGTCCTCTCCTTCACCTGGCCGCATCTGGGCCCGCATCGGCTCGGCATCGCGCTGGTCGGCCTCGGCCTGCTGGTCGAGATGGCCTTCAACGTGCTGATGCCGCTCTCGCTCAAATACCTCCTCGACGAGGTGTTCGAGGACAAGGACCGCAGCGAGCTGATCTTCATTCTCAGCGTGCTGGGGATCGCCGGGGTCATCACCTCGGTCGTGGCGATCTGGTATGAATGGATCGACGCGAAGGTGACGGCGGCGATCACAACCGATGTGCGCCGCTCGCTGTTCGAGCACATCCAGAAGCTGCCGCTGAGCTTCTATGAGCGCCATCGCCGCGGCGAGATCCTGTCGCGCTTCTCGAACGACATGACCACCTATGAAGAGGCGGTCATTCATTTCGCCAATTGGGGCGCGCTGCCGCTGCTCGAGCTGCTGGCGGGCATCGCCCTCTTGATCTACCTCAACACCGAGCTCGGCCTGCTGGCGCTGCTGATCATCCCGATCGCCCTGATCGGGCCGCGGCTGCTCACGCCGAAGGCGGTCGCGGCCAGCTACGAGGTGAAGCGGGCGCAGGCCGGCGAGCTCGGCGTCGTCCAAGAGAATATCGGCGCCCAGCCGGTGGTGAAGGCCTTCGGCCTCGTGCGCATCTCGCAGCTCTGGTTCGGCCAGCGCAACAGCGTGCTGCGGGCGGCGCAGTCGCGCTCGACCTTCCTCAACACCATGGTCGAGCGCTCGATCACCATCGTGGTGCTCTGGCTGCACCTGATCGTGCTGGCGATCGGCGCCTATCTGACCTTCAACGACGTGATCACGGTGGGCACCTTCGTCGCCTTCGAGGCGGTGTTCTGGGAGATCACCTACAATCTCAACCACCTGACCCAGTACATCCCGGTGGTGATCGATGCCTCCGGCGCGGTCCGGCACATGCGCGACGTCCTCGACGAGCCGATCCGGGTCTCGGATCGGCCGAACGCAGTCGAGTGCCCGCGGATCGCACGCGAGATCGGCTTTCAAGGCGTGCGCTTCTCCTATGGCGGGGAGGGCGCCCAGATCGACGGGCTCGACCTTGCGATTCCCGCCGGCACGCGCGTCGCCATCGTCGGGCCGAGCGGGGCGGGCAAGAGCACGCTGCTCAGCCTGCTGCTGCGCTTCCACGATCCGCAGCGCGGCAGGGTGACGATCGACGGCGTCGACATCGCCAGCGTCACCCGCGATTCGCTGCGCGCCCAGATGGCGGTGGTGTTCCAGGACAATGTCCTGTTTCATACCTCGCTGCGCGAGAACATCCGGTTCGGCGCGCTGGAGGCGTCGGACGCCGAGGTCGAGGCCGCCGCGAAGAAGGCCGAGATCCATAAGTTCATCATGAGTCTGCCCGCGGGCTACGACACCATCGTCGGCGAGCGCGGCGAGACCCTGTCGGGCGGCCAGCGCCAGCGCATCGCCATCGCCCGGGCCCTGCTGCGCGATCCGGCGATTCTCCTGCTCGACGAGGCGACCTCGGCGCTCGACCAGACCACCGAGGCCGCGATCAACCGCACCTTGAAGAAGATCGGCCGCGGCCGCAGCCTGCTGTTCGTGACGCATCGCCTGACCTCGGTCGCCGACATGGACGAGATCATCGTCATGGAAGCGGGCCGAGTCGTGCAGCGCGGCGACCACGCGACCCTGATGCGCAAGCGCTCCGGTCTCTACCGCAAGCTCTGGAACGACCAGATGCGCGCGAGTGCTGAAGATGACGACGATTGAAGCTGAATCCGTCTCTCACTTTTAGCCTAGAGACCGCTTAGCTGGTTGGCCCGCAGAATAAGCTGACCGCAACGGGCCTAAGGGGCAAATCCGGGGTTGACGCGAATCCTTACCTGAGTCATAAGCGCGCCACTGTCGATGGCTGTCGGACACGTTTGTCGCTTGCCTTTGTTGCAAGCGAGGTTCGCGACCGAAACTCCATCGGAATTCCAGCGTCTAACGACGACATGGCAGGACGCATGAATGCGGGCTCGCTCCGTGTTCCTCTGCATGGCGAACGCGCCTGAGGCCCCGTAAAAGGGCGCCGATGGCGCGGCTTCGTTTGGTCATGGCCTCGCTCGGCGCCGGAATGGACACCGAATTCATCTAGCGCTCAAGGGAGCGAGAGGCCTTAAATGCCGACAATCAGCCAGCTGATCCGCAAGCCGCGCTCGCCGGTCAAGG
Source organism: Methylobacterium sp. (assembly GCA_013823325.1). Taxonomy (GTDB): domain Bacteria; phylum Pseudomonadota; class Alphaproteobacteria; order Rhizobiales; family Beijerinckiaceae; genus Allobosea; species Allobosea vestrisii. The sequence goes on along the minus strand of PNLY01000139.1, from coordinate 3,027 downwards.
CGCGCAACACCGCGCCGGCGCTCGAGAATTGCCCGCAGAAGCGCGGCGTCTGCACGCGTGTCTACACGACGACCCCGAAGAAGCCGAACTCGGCGCTGCGTAAGGTCGCCAAGGTGCGCCTGACCAACGGCTTCGAGGTCATCGGCTACATTCCGGGTGAGGGTCACAACCTCCAGGAGCACTCGGTCGTCATGATCCGCGGCGGCCGCGTCAAGGACCTTCCCGGCGTGCGCTATCACATCCTGCGCGGCGTGCTCGACACGCAGGGTGTCAAGAACCGCAAGCAGCGCCGTTCGAAATACGGCGCCAAGCGTCCGAAGTAATCAGTGTCGGACCGGCCGGGCAGGGGCCCAGCCGGTTCGCCGTTTTAGAAGATTTGACCGGAGACTAGACGATGTCCCGCCGCCATAGTGCAGAGAAGCGCGAGATCATTCCCGACGCCAAGTTCGGCGACGTGGTCGTGACCAAGTTCATGAACTCGGTCATGTACGAGGGCAAGAAGTCGACCGCCGAAGGCATCGTCTACGGCGCCTTCGATATCATCGAGGGCAAGCTGAAGAGCGACCCGCTCGCCGTCTTCAAGACCGCGCTCGAGAACGTCGCCCCGGCGATCGAGGTCCGTTCCCGCCGCGTCGGCGGCGCGACCTACCAGGTCCCCGTCGAGGTTCGCACCGAGCGCCGCCAGGCTCTCGCCATCCGCTGGCTGATCGCCGCGGCCCGCGGCCGCAACGACCGCACCATGGTCGAGCGCCTCTCGGCCGAGCTGATGGACGCCGCCAACAACCGTGGCAACGCCGTCAAGAAGCGCGAAGACACGCACCGGATGGCGGAAGCCAACCGGGCCTTCTCGCACTACCGCTGGTAATTCGTCCGTTACGACCCGGAAAGACAGAGCATTCCCATGCCCCGTTCTCATCCCATCGATCGCTATCGCAACTTCGGCATCATGGCCCACATCGATGCCGGCAAGACGACGACGACCGAGCGCATCCTGTTCTACACCGGCAAGAGCCATAAGATCGGCGAAGTCCATGACGGCGCCGCGACCATGGACTGGATGACGCAGGAGCAGGAGCGTGGCATCACGATCACCTCGGCTGCGACGACCTGCTTCTGGCGCGACAACCGCCTGAACATCATCGACACCCCCGGCCACGTCGACTTCACCATCGAAGTCGAGCGTTCGCTGCGCGTGCTCGACGGCGCCGTGTGCGTCCTCGACGGCAACCAGGGCGTCGAGCCGCAGACCGAGACCGTCTGGCGCCAGGCCGACAAGTACGACGTCCCGCGCGTCGTCTTCGTCAACAAGATGGACAAGATCGGCGCCGATTTCTATCGCTGCGTCCAGGACATCATCGACCGCGTCGCCGGCAAGCCCGTCTGCCTGCAGATCCCGATCGGTTCGGAGTCGAACTTCGCCGGCGTGATCGACCTCATCAAGATGAAGGCGATCGTCTGGAACGGCGAGGCGCTCGGCGCGTCCTTCGACGAGAAGGAGATCCCGGCCGATCTCGCCGACAAGGCTGCCGAGTATCGCTCGAAGCTGGTCGAAGCCGCCGTCGAGATGGACGATGCGGCGATGGAGGCCTATCTCGAAGGCAACGAGCCGGACGCCGACACGCTGCGCCGTCTGGTGCGCACGGCCGTGCAGCGCCGCGCCTTCCACCCGGTGCTCTGCGGTTCGGCTTTCAAGAACAAGGGCGTGCAGCCCCTGCTCGACGCCGTCGTCGACTTCCTGCCGTCGCCGGTCGATCGCGGCGCGGTTGAAGGCATCGACTTCAAGACCGAAGAGCCGACCACCCGCGAGCCGACCGACGAAGCTCCCTTCGCCATGCTCGCCTTCAAGATCATGGACGACCCCTTCGTCGGCACGATCACCTTCTGCCGCGTCTATTCCGGCAAGGTCGAGGCGGGCCAGGGCGTCATCAACTCGACGCGCGACAAGAAAGAGCGTGTCGGCCGCATGCTGCTGATGCACGCGAACAACCGCGAGGACATCAAGGAGGCTTATGCCGGCGACATCGTCGCCCTGGCCGGCCTCAAGGATGTCCGTACCGGCGACACGCTGTGCGATCCGAACCAGGCGGTGATCCTGGAGCGCATGGAGTTCCCCGAGCCGGTCATCACGATCGCGATCGAGCCGAAGTCCAAGGCCGACCAGGAGAAGCTGGGTCTGGCGCTGTCGAAGCTCGCGAACGAGGATCCGTCCTTCCGCGTCTCGACCGACCAGGAGAGCGGCCAGACCATCCTGAAGGGCATGGGCGAGCTGCATCTCGACATCAAGGTCGACATCCTGAAGCGCACCTACAAGGTCGACGCCAATATCGGCGCGCCGCAGGTTGCGTATCGCGAGACGCTGACCAAGAAGGCCGAGGTCGACTACACCCACAAGAAGCAGACCGGCGGTACCGGCCAGTTCGCCCGCGTCAAGCTGGTGATCGAGCCGAACGAGACCGGCAAGGGCTTCGAGTTCGAGTCGAAGATCGTCGGCGGCGCGGTGCCCAAGGAGTACATCCCGGGCGTCGAGAAGGGCCTCAACTCGGTCATCGGTTCCGGCGTGCTCGCCGGCTTCCCGGTGGTCGACGTCAAGGTCTCGCTGATCGACGGCGCCTTCCACGAGGTCGACTCGTCGGCTCTGGCCTTCGAAATCGCCTCGCGCGCCGCTCTGCGTGAAGGCCTGCAGAAGGGCGGCTCGGTGCTGCTCGAGCCGATCATGAAGGTCGAGGTCGTGACCCCGGAAGACTATACCGGCTCGGTCATCGGCGACCTGAACTCCCGGCGCGGCCAGATCCAGGGCCAGGACATGCGCGGCAACGCGGTCGTCATCAATGCGATGGTGCCGCTGGCCAACATGTTCGGCTATGTGAACCAGCTGCGCTCGTTCAGCCAGGGCCGCGCCAACTATACGATGCAGTTCGACCACTACGAGCAGGTGCCGTCCGCGGTCGCTGCCGAGGTTCAGGCCAAATACGCCTGATCGAACAACGCATTACACTGAACACTTGAAGAGATCTGACGGAGGCTACG
>PNLY01000138.1 GCA_013823325.1 Methylobacterium sp. | reverse complement strand
GGGCTTCAGCCGGGTCTCCAGCCAGGAGAGGATGTCCTTGACGCCGTAGCCGGTGAGGGCCGCGACCATGAAGGTCGCCTCGAACTTGGCGCGCTCGTTCACCGCCGCGGTGATGGCGAGCAGCTTCTCCTTCGGGATCGTGTCGATCTTGTTGAGGATCAGGAACTTCGGCTGCCTGAGCTCGGCGAGCTTCTCGAGCAGCGCCGTATTCTCCTCATGGTCGAAGCGGCCGACATCGATCAGCACGCCGATCAGGTCGGCATCGGTCGCGCCGCCCCAGGCGCTGGTCACCATGGCGCGATCGAGCCGGCGCTTGGGCGCGAAGATGCCAGGCGTGTCGACGAAGATGATCTGCGCCTTGCCGGAGAGGGCGATGCCGCGCACCTGGGTACGCGTCGTCTGCACCTTGCGCGAGACGATCGAGACCTTCGCGCCGACGAGCTGGTTCAGCAGCGTCGACTTGCCGGCATTGGGCGCGCCGATCAGCGCGACGAAGCCGCAGCGGGTCTGCTGGTCGCTCTCAGCCATGGTCGGCCTCCGCCCCTTCGTTCCACAATCCCTGCCGGCGCAGGAAGGCTTCGGCCGCCGCCTGCTCGGCCAGCCGCTTCGAGCGGCCTTCAGCCTCGGCTTCCACCAATGAGCCGATCCGCACTGCGATCCGGAAGATCGGCGCATGGTCCGGGCCGGAGCGGCCACGCTCGGCATAGGTCGGGGTCGGATGACCCTGGCCCTGCGCCCATTCCTGCAGCGCGGTCTTGGCGTCGCGCAAGGGCGTCACCGGCGTCAGCAGCCGCTCGCCGAAGCCGGCCTCGACCAGCTTGCGCGCCGCGCCATAGCCGCCGTCGATGAAGACTGCGCCGATGATCGCCTCGCAGGCATCGGCCAGGATCGCCTTGTTCTTGCGGGCGCCCGAGAGGATCTCGCCCTCGCCGAGCCGCAGATGCGGGCCGACATCCCAGGCGGCCGCGACCGCGGCGCAGGTCTCCTTGCGCACGAGGTCGGCGAGCCGGCGCGACATGTCGCCTTCCTCGGCCTGCGGATAGGTGGTGAACAGCATGTCGGCGACGGAGAGGCCGAGCACGCGATCGCCCAGGAATTCGAGCCGCTGATAGCTTGCGAGCCGGCGCGGATCGGCGCTCATATGGGTGAGCGCCGTCTCCAGCAGGGCCCGGTCGCGGAAGCGGTGGCCGAGCTTGTCCTCGAGCCGCGAGAGCTCGGGCAGCTTGCGGCCGCTGTCAGTGGTCTTGCTCACTTGATCGTCGAGAACATGCGGTTCCAGCGCACGGTCCAGGGCCATTCCCAGATACGCCAGGCCGACGCGCCCTCGTCGATCGAGAAGAAGATGATCTCGGCGCGGCCGACGAAGTTCTCGAACGGCACGTAGCCGACGCTGCGGTCGCGCGAATCGAGCGAGTTGTCGCGATTGTCGCCCATCATGAAGAAATGGCCGGCCGGCACGGTGAACACCGGCGTGTTGTCGAAGGTCCCGGTGTCGCCCTCACGCTCGATGATGCTGTGGCTGACCCCGTTGGGCAGGGTCTCGCGATATTGGATCACGGGGGCGGAGCGGCCCCAGGCGTCCGTGGTGACGAAATCGGCGATGCGCTCGCGCTTCACCGGCGCGTTGTTGATATGCAGGATGCCGTCGATCATCTGGATGCGGTCGCCCGGCAGGCCAATGACGCGCTTGATGTAGTCGGTCGAGCCGTCGCTCGGCAGCTTGAACACGGCGATGTCGCCGCGTTTGGGCTCGGCTGCCCAGACTCGGCCCTGGAACAGCGGCGGGCTGAACGGCATCGAATGCTTCGAATAGCCGTAGGTGTATTTCGAGACGAACAGATAGTCGCCGATCAGCAGCGTCGGGATCAGCGAGCCCGAGGGGATGTTGAAGGGCTGGAACAGCAGGGTGCGGATCACCAGGGCGATGAGCAGGGCCTGGACGACGACCTTGACCGTCTCGAGGATGCCGCCTTCGTCCTTGGTCCTGCTCTTGATCTCGGCGTCGTTCGCCACGCGAGGGCTCCTGCTGGCTGCGTTTCGATTGCGCGGTCTAGCCGACTATCGGGCGTCGGACAACGAAGGCGCGATCTGGCAAGGCAATATGGGTGGGATGAACGGCCCCTGCACGGGCCGCAGGCACGCCGTGCCGATACTCCTATCGGCCGGCGCCGAAAAGCCCTGGATGGTGCCCGCAGCGCAAGGCGCCTCTGCGAGTGCTGCCGAGAGCAAGTCCGTTCGCAGGCAGAGGCGCTGGGAAACAAGGCTGCGTCGAGAGTGTTGCCGCCCTGCATCGGCGCTGCATGCCCCTGCGTCTGCGCCAGATTGACGCTGGATTATACCGCGATCACAGTCCTGTGATCGCAACCAAAGGGCGAATCGACATGAGCACCAGAAACTACGTCGCAGAGGTGATCGGGACCTTCTGGCTGACCTTCGCCGGCTGCGGCAGCGCCGTGATTGCGGCGGGCTTTCCGCAGGTCGGCATCGGGTTGCTTGGCGTCTCCCTCGCGTTCGGTTTGACCGTCGTCACCATGGCCTATTCGATCGGCCATATCTCGGGCTGCCATCTCAACCCGGCGGTTACGATCGGCCTCGCCGCCGGCGGGCGCTTCCCGGCCGGCCAGGTGGTGCCCTACATCGTCGCCCAGGTCGTCGGCGCCATCCTCGCCGCCACCGTGCTCTACTTCATCGCGGTCGGCGCGCCCGGCTTCGATCTCGCCAAGGGCTTCGCCTCCAACGGCTATGGCGAGCATTCGCCCGGCAAATACGGCTTGGCTTCCGCCTTCCTGACCGAAGTCGTGATGACCATGATGTTCCTGTTCATCATCATGGGCGCGACCCATGGCAAGGCGCCGGCCGGCTTCGCCCCGCTCGCCATCGGCCTCGGCCTCGCTCTGATCCATCTCGTCAGCATCCCGGTCACCAACACCTCGGTGAACCCGGCGCGCTCCACCGGCCCGGCGCTCTTCGTCGGCGGTTGGGCCCTGCAGCAGCTTTGGCTGTTCTGGGTGGCACCGATCATCGGCGGCGTGCTCGGCGGCGTCGTCTATCGCTGGCTGAGCGGCGAGTCGCAGGATCAGGTCACGGGCTGACGCAGGCCTCGCGATACCCGCGCTCCGAGGTCAGGCCTTGATGGGCCTGGCCTCGATCACCACGAAAGCCTGGGCCAGCGGCGGATCGTCTGTCAGCGAGACATGCACGACCGCCTCATGGCCGGGCGGCAACATTTCGGCGAGACGCGCCGCAGCCCCGCCGGTGAGCCGCATGGTCGGCCGCCCGCTCGGCAGGTTGACCACTTCCATGTCGCGCCAGAATACGCCGGAGCGGATGCCGGTGCCGAGCGCCTTCGAGCAGGCCTCCTTGGCGGCGAAGCGGCGGGCATAGGAGGCGGCGCGGGTGGCGCGGCGATCGGATTTCGCCTGCTCACCTGCCGTGAAGATGCGCTGCGTGAAGCGCTCGCCGAAGCGGAGAAGCGAATTCTCGATGCGGCGGATGTCGCAGAGATCGGAGCCGATGCCGAGGATCATGCCAGCGGTCTAGCTGGCGGCGCGGCCTTCGTCTATCGCCCGCCGCATCACGGCGATGGCCGTCTCCAGCCCGACGAAGATCGCTTCGCCGATCAGAAAATGGCCGATATTGAACTCGACGAAGTCAGGGACGCCGGCGAGCTTGCGGGCGGTGTCGTAGTCGAGGCCGTGGCCGGCATGGACCTCGAGGCCGAGCGAGGCGGCGAAGGCCGCGCCATGGGCGAGCCGCTGGAACTCGGCTTCTGCTTTCTCGGCATAGCCGTCGGCGACGGCATGGCACCAGGTGCCGGTATGCAACTCGACCACGGGCGCGCCGAGCTTGGCCGCCATCGCGATCGGCGCCTCGTCGGCCTCGATGAACAGTGAGACGCGGCAGCCCGCAGCCTTCAGGCGGGCGATCGGGGCGGCGAGCGCCTGCGCCTGGCCGACCACGTCGAGCCCGCCCTCGGTGGTGCGCTCTTCGCGCTTCTCGGGCACGAGACAGGCGGCATGCGGCTTGAACCGCTCGGCGAGGCCGATCATCTCCGCCGTGGCGGCGAGTTCGAAATTGAGCGGCTTGGACAATTCGGTTGCCAGCCTGGCCATGTCGGCGTCGCGGATATGGCGCCGGTCTTCGCGCAAATGGGCGGTGATGCCGTCGGCGCCGGCGGCCACCGCGAGAAGGGCGGCGCGCACCGGATCGGGCAGGGCGCCGCCGCGTGCATTCCGCACGGTCGCGACATGGTCGATGTTCACGCCCAGGCGCAAGCGGTTCTCAGTCATCGTCGCCCCTCCGTTACCTGCCGTCTACGCCGCGTCCGGCGACGGTTCAAGGCAAGCAATGTGATCGACACTGTTAGCGTTCTTGATCAATCGATGCGCGCAATGCGTGCAACCAAGAAAAATGCACGAAATCTGCGGTGTGGCCGTTGTTAAGTCCTGGAAACTAGCCTCCGACATCTTCCCGAGGCGTTTTCCGACCTGGCATGCAGCTTCCCGCGAACCATCGGCAGTTTGAGAGCGAGATCACCGCAGATCGGCGTGATCCGAACCAGCCGGCCGACCGTGCGCTTGGCCGCGTCATCGCCTGCTCCGGCTCGCGCGCCACCATCGCGGCGAGCGCATCTGGGGGAACGCTTGACGGCTGCGCCATCGGCCGCCTGCTCTCGATCAATCTCGGCACGAGCCGGATCGTCGGGCTGGTCTACGAGATGCGTGCGCTGGACCGGGCCTGGAATGAGGCCGGGCCGAATTCCATTGCTGTCGAGGTCGAGCTGCTCGGCGAGGTCGTCGACGGCGAAAGCGGCACCGCACGCTTCGACAGCGGCATCACCACCTATCCTCCGATCGGTGCACCGGCGCATCGCATCCGCTCGCGCGACCTGGAGCGCATTCACGATCTCGGCGAGCGCAAGGGCGTTGCCTTGGGTTGCCTGACCCAGGATGCCAGCGTGTCGGCGAGCGTCGACATCGAGCGCCTGCTCTCGCGTCACTTCGCCGTGCTGGGCACCACCGGCGTCGGCAAGTCGAGCGCCGTCGCGCTGATCCTGCGCAAGGCTGTCGAGGCGAAACCCAATCTGCGAATCTTGATCCTCGATCCGCATAACGAATACGCCCACGCCTTCCCCGAGAGCTCCGCCCGGATCGATGCGAGCACGCTGGACCTGCCGTTCTGGCTGTTCCGCTTCGAGGAGTTCGCCGACATCGTCTTCCGCGGCCGCCCGCCGCTGGAGGACGAGGCCGAGATCCTGCGCGAGGTCATCGCCGTCGCCCGCAGCCGCTACCGCGTCGTCTCCGCCCACGACATGGCACGCGATCTGGGCAGCAGCGTGCTGAAGCGGCCGTTGGAGCCTGGCGCGCGCAAGCCGGGCGAAAGCAGCAGAGCGGCGGAACTGGCCGCGCCCTATCGCCTCGCCGATCTCTTCGCGGCGATCGACGAGCTCATCGGCCTTCACGAGCTGCGCTATCCGCGCACGACGCTTCGCGCGCTCAGGGTGCGGCTCGAGACGCTGCATGGCGACCCGCGTTACGGTTTCCTCTTCGCCCATGCCAACAGCATGGAGACGATCGCGCCGGTGATCAGCCAGCTCTTTCGCGTGCCGCATCGGGGCCGGCCGATCACCGTCTTCCAGCTCGCCGGGCTGCCTTCGGAGGTCGTCAACGCGGTCGCGTCCAGCCTGGCGCGGCTCGCTTTCGACCTCGCCATGGCGAGCCGCGGCAGCTACGAGATCCTGCTGCTCTGCGAGGAGGCGCATCGCTATGTGCCGCAGGATCAGGCGCTCGGCTTTGCCCCGACCCGCCAGGCCATCGCCCGCATCGCCAAGGAGGGGCGCAAATACGGCGCCTATCTCGGCATCGTCACCCAGCGTCCCGGCGAGCTCGACCCGACCATTCTGTCGCAATGCTCGACCGTCTTCGCCATGCGCCTCGGCAACGACCGCGACCAGCAGATCATCCGGGCCGCGATCGCCGATGCCTCGGCCAGCACCATCGCCTTCCTGTCCTCGATCGGCAATCGCGAGGCGATCGCCTTCGGCGAGGCGGTGGCGACGACGATGCGCATGCGTTTTTCCGAGCAGCGTCCGGAGGAGCTGCCGGCTATGGCAGGAAGGTCGCCGGCGCAGACCGAGCAGCGTGAGCCGCTGGTCGAAGAGCTCGTCGCCCGCATGCGCGGGCTTTGACGGCGGAGCCGGCCTCCCTGCACATCGTCGTCGCTCGGGACTCCGTCAGGCGAGCGCTGGTTCCCGGTCCGCGGTTTCGAGGAGATTCTGAACGAGTTCCTCGACCAGATTGTCGACTGCCGTTTCGGCTGCCGAGATCGAGGCCCGCAGGCGCTCATCGCCGAATTCGTCATATTCGATGGCGATCGAATGCGTCTGCGTCAGGCCGATATAGCCCATCGGCACGCTCAAGCCGCGCTCGACCAGGTTGATGTCTCCCAGGCGGCCACCGGGATCATAGCCATAGTCTCCGCGCGAGGAGAGGATGACGAGCTGCTTGCCCGGCGGCAGCATCGGCCAATAGGGCTCGCCCTGCCGGCTGCGGTCGAAGCCGAAGGTGACGCCGACACGTACGACATTGTCGAGCCAGGCCTTGAGCTGGGCGGGCAGGCCGAAATTGTACATCGGCGCGCCGATCACGATCAGATCGGCGCGCAGAAGCTCCTGCACCAGCATATCGCTCTCGGCGAGGCAGGCCCGCGCTGCCTCGTCGCGGCGCTCGGGGCGGGTGAAGGCTGCAGCGATCCAGTCGCCGCGCACGGGCGAGGGCGGCTGCTGGCCGACATCGCGATAGGCCACGCTGTCCTGTGGCCGTGCCTCCTGCCAGCGCTCGATGAAGCGGCGGGTCAGGCGGCGGGTGTGCGATCCGCGCGGGTCGATCCCGGATAGTCCAGGACGGGCGCTGGCGTCGATCTGAAGGATGTTGAGGGGCTGCATAACGATCTCCATGAAACCGAGTAGCTCATGCAAGCTCTCGCTTTCCCTCAGATAGATCGCTATCCAGCTGGGCTACAAAAGCGAATTCCTCAGCCGATAGATGAGGTTGTTTCATCTATGACGAGTCCCCGGAAGCTTCCGCCGCTGGCCGCGCTCCGTGCCTTCGAGGCGGCGGCGCGGCATCTGAGCTTCCGAAAGGCAGCCGATGAATTGGCGGTGACGCCGACCGCGATCAGCCATCAATTGCGGCTGCTGGAGGCGACGCTCGGCCTGCCGCTGTTCGAGCGGCATGTCCGGCGCGTCTCGCTGACGCCGGCGGGCGCGCAGCTCTTTCCCGTGCTCAGGGACGGCCTCGATAGTTTTGCGCGGGCTATCGCCGCGCTGTCTCCAGCGCCCCTGCGGAGCACGGTGACGGTCAGCGCGACGACGCTTTTCACCGCCCGGCGCCTGATACCCGCACTGGGCTCGTTCCAGGCGCAATGGCCGCAATTCGCGCTGCGGCTGCATGCTTCGGACGACGCCGTCGATCTGGCCGGCGGTGCCGCCGACATCGCCGTGCGCTATGGAGCAGGGCCGTTCGCCGGACTGGTGTCCGAGGTGCTGTGCCGGGACCGCTTCGGCGTCGTCTGCAGCCCCTCCCTCGGCCTGCGCGATCCCGGTGATCTCACCGTGGCGACGCTGATCCATTCGGAATGGCGGCGCAGGGACCTGCAGCCGGATTGGCGGCGCTGGCAGGCCTTGGCACAGGTGCCAGACCTGAATGTCGATGCCGGCCTGCGCATCACCGACGAGAGCCACGCCATCCAGGCGGCGGTGGCAGGGCAGGGCGTCGTCATCGCCAGCCTGCTCATGGTCGAGGACGAGCTGGCGCGCGGGGTTCTCGTCCACCCTTTCGGCCCGGTCTTGGAGGGGCATCACTATCATCTTGTCGCGACGGAAGAGAATATGACCAGCGCCGATGTCGAGGCCGTCCGGCAGTGGTTGAAGACTGTCGCGTCGCCGTGATCGCCGGCGCCTTGGGCAAGCCGGTTCAAATCCTTGCATCTGCGGCGCTCAGCCTGTATGAGCGCCGTTCAACCTTTCCATCGCATCGCGCACGATCAGAAGGAGCCGCGAATGGCTCGCGTCACCGTTGAGGACTGCATCGACAAGGTCGAGAACCGCTTCGAGCTGGTTCTGCTTGCGAGCCACCGTGCCCGCATGATCGCCTCGGGCTCTTCGATCCTCGTCCCGCGCGACAACGACAAGAACCCGGTCGTCGCCCTGCGCGAGATCGCCGACGAGAAGCTCACCCCCGAGGATCTCAAGGAAGACCTGATCCACTCGCTGCAGAAGCATGTCGAGGTCGACGAGCCCGAGCCCGACACCGTGCCGCTGCTGACCAGCAGCCAGCCGAGCGCCGCCACCCCGGATTCCGAGATCCAGTTCGACCGGATGAGCGAAGAGGATCTGTTGCGCGGCCTCGACGGCCTCGTCCCGCCGACCGAGAGCGCCGACGACGAGGACTGAGCTGTCGGAAAGTGTTGACGATATCTGCTAAAGCCCGGCCCTGCCGGGCTTTTTTCATGCCCGCCCCGTGCGGATTAGCCTTGCCGGGAACTGGCGCCATCGTCGATATTGATACGAATCCAACTGAACTGAGCGGCGGAGTACGGCCCGCATGGGCATGATGCGGCAATATGAGCTTGTCGACCGGGTCAAGCGCTACAACCCGAACACCGACGAGGAGCTGCTCAACCGCGCCTATGTCTACGCCATGCGTGCGCATGGTACGCAGAAGCGCGCCTCGGGCGATCCGTTCTTCGCCCATCCGCTCGAAGTCGCGGCGATTCTGACCGAGCTCAAGCTCGACGACGCGACCATCGTCGCCGCCGTCCTGCACGACACGGTCGAGGATACCGAGGCGACGCTGGAGGAGATCGAGACCCTGTTCGGGCCCGATATCCGCCGCCTCGTCGACGGGCTCACCAAGATCAAGAAGCTCGATCTCGTCTCGAAGAAGGCGGCGCAGGGCGAGAACTTCCGCAAGCTCCTGCTCGCCATCGTCGACGACATCCGCGTGCTGCTGGTCAAGCTCGCCGACCGGCTGCACAACATGCGCACGCTGCACTATGTGCCGCCCGAGAAGCGCTTGCGCATCGCCGAGGAGACGATCGAGATCTATGCGCCGCTCGCCGGGCGCATGGGCATGCAGGAATTGCGCGAGGAGCTGGAGGAGCTCGCCTTCCGCCACATCAAGCCGGAGGCGCACGAGACCATCACCAAGCGCCTGGAGGAGGTGACCCAGCGCGAGGGCAAGGTCATCGGCGAGATCGAAAGCGACCTCAAGGCCAAGCTCGCCGAGCGCGGCATCGAGGCGCAGGTCTATGGCCGCCGCAAGCGGCCCTATTCGATCTGGAAGAAGATGGAGCGCAAATCCGTCTCCTTCGAGCAGCTCTCCGACATTTTCGGCTTCCGCGTCATCGTCGACAAGCCGGAGGACTGCTACCGCGTGCTCGGCATCGTCCACATGACCTGGCCGATGGTTCCCGGCCGCTACAAGGACTACATCTCGACCCCGAAGCAGAACGACTACCGCTCGCTGCACACCACCGTGGTCGGCCCCGGCCGCCAGCGCGTCGAACTGCAGATCCGCACCGACGGCATGGACCGCGTCGCCGAATTCGGCATCGCCGCCCATGCCCGCTACAAGGATGGCCGCACCGCCGGCGTCGTCGCCGCGGCCGACGAGAGCCGCGCCTATCAATGGCTGCGCCGCACCGTGGACCTGCTGGCCGAGGGCGACAATCCCGAGGAATTCCTCGAACACACCAAGCTCGAGCTCTTCCACGACCAGGTCTTCTGCTTCACGCCGAAGGGCCGCCTGATCGCCCTGCCGCGCGGCGCGACGCCGATCGACTTCGCCTATGCGGTCCATACCGATGTCGGCAACACTGCCGTCGGCGCCAAGATCAACGGCCGGATCGCGCCGCTGCTGACCGAATTGCAGAACGGCGACGAGGTCGAGATCACTCGCGCCGAGGGGCAGGCGCCGCCGGCCGCCTGGGAATCGCTGGTGGTGACCGGCAAGGCGCGCGCCGCCATTCGCCGCGCCACCCGCGTCGCCGTGCGCCGGCAATATGCCGGTCTCGGCCGCCAGATCCTGGAGCGCGCCTTCATGCGGGCCGAGCGCCCCTTCACCGACGAGAAGCTCAAGGCGGCGCTGAAGCGGCTTGCCCGCACCGCCATCGACGATGTGCTCGCCGCCGTCGGCCGCGGCGAGATGTTCTCCGGCGATGTCGTCAGGGCGGTCTATCCCGATCTCGAGCCGGAGAAGCGCGGCGCCACCGGCGATCCCAAAGCCAAGCCCTCCGGCAAGGGCTGGTTCGAACTGCGCCAGGGTGAGAACCTCAAGTTCAAGCTGCCGAACGAGACGCCGGGCAGCGACGCGATCCCGATCCGCGGCCTCGGTGGCGACCTGCCGGTGCGCTTCGCGCCGGGCGGCGGCGCCGTGCCGGGCGACCGCATCGTCGGCATCCTGACGCCGGGCGAGGCGGTGACGATCTACCCGATCCAGTCGCCCTCGCTCGCCGCCTTCGACAATGAGCCGGAGCGCTGGCTCGATGTGCGCTGGGATCTCGACGACAAGCGCCCGCAGCGCTTCCCGGCGCGCATCCAGCTCAACTCGATCAACGAGCCCGGCTCGCTCGCCCAGATCACTACCACCATCGCCGAGCATGACGGCAATATCGACGCGGTCTCGATGATCCGCCCGACGCCGGACTTCACCGACGTCACCATCGACCTGACGGTCTGGGACCTGAAGCATCTCAGCGCGATCATCAGCGAACTGCGCGAGAAGCGGGTGATCAGCCGGGTCGAGAGGGTGGTGGCGTAAGCACTCACGTCATGGTCGGGCTTGTCCCGACCATCCACGTCTTCGTTCGCGCAGGGCGATGTTCAAGACGTGGATGCTCGCCACAAGGGCGAGCATGACGGTTGGGGACACCGCCTTCACCCCGCCCGGAACGCCGCCGCCAGCTCCCTGACGAAGGCATTGGCGCGCGGCGTCGCGACATTGCTGCGCAGCACGACCTCGAAGGTGTCGAGCGCCGGCAACCCCCAGTCCGGCCCGACATCGATCGCCCCGCGCGGCGCGATCCGCGCCGCCAGCGGCGAGACACCGAGCCCACCTTCGACGGCCGCCAGCACCGCCGCCATGCCGCCGCCGATGAAGGCTTCGCGCCAGGGCAGGCCGGCGCTGTCCAGCGCCTCCATGGCGTGGCGGCGCAGGCGGCATTCCGGCATCAGGCTGACCAGCGGTACGGGCCCATCCGGCTTCGTCAGCGAAGGCGCGCCGAACCAGCCGAAAGCGTCGCGCCGCAGCACCTCGCCGGTGCGCCCCGGCCCGAGCCGGCGGATCACCGCGACATCGAGCTCGCCGCGTTCGAAGGCCGTGTCCAGGGCCGCCGAGGGCTCGATGCGCAGGCCGATCACCAGCGAGGGATCGTGCCGGGCCAGCCGCGCCAGCAGGGCAGGGGCATCGGCCCCGACCGCCTGCTCGCTGATGCCGATGCTGATGCGCTCCTGGACCTGCTGGAACGAGGTCAGCGCCCGCTCATGCGCTGCCATCAGTTCGCGCGCCGCCGGCAGGAAGCGCTCGCCCTCGGCGGTCAGCCGGACCAGCCGCGGATGCCGCTGCAGCAGCAATTGGCCGAGTGCCTCCTCCAGCTTCTTGATGCGCGTCGAGACCAGCGATTGCGCCGTGCCGAGCGCCTCGGCGGCGCGGGTGAAGCTCGAAAGCTCGGCTGCATGCAGGAAGGCGCTGACGCCGTCGAGATCGAGTGTGTTGCTCATCTGAAATCGCGATTTAAGATCATTGATATCGTAAAAGATACTGTTTTCAGATTGAAGGAGCAAGCCTAGTTTCAGGGCGTCGGCGGCAGAGACCGCCCTCGTTAAGGAGCCTGTCATGCCTCTGATCCGGATTTCGATGCGCCGCGGCCGTCCGGCCTCGCACCCCGCCGCCATTGTCGATGGTGTGTATCGCGCTCTTCGCACGACCTTCGAGGTGCCGGAGAACGATCTCTTCGCCGTGGTGCACCAGCACGAGGCGGAAGAGTTCATCTTCGACAACAATTATTTCGGCTTCAACCGCAGCGACGCCCTGGTGATCATCCAGCTTACCGTCGCCAACACCCGCGGCGTCACCCAGAAGAAGGCGCTCTATGCCGCCATCGCCGAGAACCTGCAGAAGGAGCCCGGCCTGAAGGCCGACGACATCTTCATCAACCTCGTCGAGGTCAAGCGCGAGGACTGGTCGTTCGGGGGAGGGATCGCGCAGTACGTGGCGTAGCCAAAGGGCGTCATGGTCGGGCTTGACCCGACCATCTCAGGCCGGAGGAGGCCCCTTGCAGCGCCTTCTCGTCATGAGATTCTCGGGTCTGCGCTTCGCTTTCGCCCGCGATTGACGGCGTTCGGCGCCGCGCCCTAACAGGC
>PNLY01000137.1 GCA_013823325.1 Methylobacterium sp. | reverse complement strand
AGGCCGACGAGGACATGGCGGCGATCCTGCGCGAGGAGATGGGGAAGGGCGCCTTCCCCGCCATCCTGCACTGCTTCACCGCCGGAGAGATGCTGGCCCGCACCGGCGTCGAGCTCGGGCTCTACGTCTCCTTCTCCGGCATCCTGACCTTCAAGACCTCGGAGGCGCTGCGCGATATCGCCCGCGACATCCCGCTGGAGCGCCTGCTGGTCGAGACCGACGCGCCCTACCTTGCTCCCACGCCCTATCGCGGCAAGCGCAACGAACCGTCCTATGTCGTTGAAACAGCGAAGGTTCTTGCCGAAGTCAAGGGCGTCTCCTTCGACGAGATCGCCCGGATCACGACCGAGAACGCCCGGCGCTGCTACTGGAAGATGGACCATGCGGCGCCCGTGGCGCAGGTCGCCTGAGGCAAGCTGCGCCGCATGAGCCTGACCGTCACCATCCTCGGCTGCGGCTCATCCGGCGGCGTGCCGCGGCCGGGCTCCGGCTGGGGCGCCTGCGATCCGGCCAATCCGAAGAACCGGCGCCGGCGCTGCTCGATCCTGGTCGAGCGCCGCGGCCCGGGCGGCACGACGAGCGTGCTGATCGACACCACGCCGGATCTGCGCGAACAGCTGTTGTCCGCCAACGTGACCCGGCTCGACGCGACGCTGTTCAGCCACGACCATGCCGACCACACCCATGGCATCGACGACCTGCGCGCGCTCGTCCTGCACATGCGCAAGCGCATCCCGGTCCATGCCGACGCCGTGACCGGCACGACGCTGCGCCAGCGCTTCGGCTATCTGTTCGAAACGCCGCCCGGCAGCCTCTATCCGCCGATCCTAGACCTGGAGCCGCTCGCAGCTGGCGAGCCGCTCGTCATTGACGGCGCCGGCGGGCCGATCGAGGCTCTGCCGTTCCGCCTCGAGCACGGTCCGAACTATGACGCGCTCGGCTTCCGCTTCGGCTCACTCGGCTATGCGCCGGATGTCAGCGCCATCCCGCCGGAAGCGATGGCGACGATGAGCGGGCTCGACACGCTGATCCTCGATTGCCTGCGCGAGTCGCCGCATCCCAGCCACTTCAATATGGAGCAGTCGCTGGAGGCGATCGCGCAGCTGAAGCCGCGCCGCGCGATCCTGACGAACCTCCATGTCGATCTCGATTATCTCAGCCTGTCCAAGCGCTTGCCGGACAACATTGAACCGGCTTTCGATGGCATGCAGCTGACTGTCGAGAGCTAGGCTGGCATCACAGCCGCTTCTCTGGGCACCAATTTAAGTTCCATAATATGTCTTATGCGAATCGCCATCGCCTGATGGAGGGCCTTCGCAAGCCCCTCCACTTGGTCTGGATCGGCGGGCGCCACAGCGACAAACCGTTGAGGCATTGGGCTGCGCCTGCGCCTTTCACGCAACCGCCAGCTGCTCCCGCTTCTCGGGAAACGGCCGGAAGCTCCACAGGACCAGCATCGCCGCCAGGCCGAGGATCCAGGAGCCGACATACATCGGCGCATAGGTCCCGAACCGGTCGTAGATCAGGCCGCCCAGCAGCGGGCCGGTCGACATGCCCAGGCTCCCGGCCATCGCCGTGCCGCCGATGATCGTGCCCATCATCTTCAGCGGAAAATTCTCGCGAATGATCACGGCATAGAGCGGCATGGTGCCGGCATAGATGAAGCCGACGATCACCGCGACCGCATAGAAGCCGGCGAGCTGCCCGACGAAGGCATAGGCCAGCACGCCGAAGGCTTGGGCCAGCAGCCCGAGCACCAGGACGCGCTGCGCGCCGAACCGGTCGCCCGCCACGCCGAAACCGAGCCTGCCGAACATGCCGGCCAGCCCCTCGACGCTGTAGATCGACACCGCTGCGAGCATCGGGATGCCGCAGGTCACAGCATAGCTCACCGTGTGGAAGATCGGGCCGGAATGCGTCGCGCAGCAGAAGAAGTTCGCCAGCATCAGCGTGACGAACTGCGGAGAGCGCACCGCCTGGCCGACGCTCATCTCCGACTGCGCCTCCTCCGTAGCCTGCGTCTGCGCGCTTGGTTCCAGAGCCGGCGGACGGCGCACGAGCAGCGCCGCGGGGATCATCAGCACCGCTGCGATGCCGGCGATGATCTGCATCGACGTGCGCCAGTCATGGATCGTCACCAGCCAGGCCGCGAGCGGCGCCATCGTCATCGGCGCCATGCCCATGCCGGCCGAGACGAGCGAGACCGCCAGGCCGCGCTGCGTGTCGAACCAGCCGGTGACGCAGGCCATCATCGGCGCAAAGACGGCGGCCGTCGCAGCGCCGACCAGGAGGCCGAAGAGGAGCTGGAACTCGACCAGCGAGTCCGCCCTGCTCGCGAGCGCCAGGCTCCCCGCCAGGACGATCGAGCCGGTCAGCACCACCGGCCGCGGTCCGTAGCGATCGGAGAGATTGCCCCAGGCCATGCTGGCGCCCGCCATGGCGAGGAATCCGATCGTCATCGCGGTGGAGATGCCGGTGACCGACCAGCCGGTGTCCTGCGACATCGGCCGCAGGAAAACCGGCAACGAGAACATGGCGCCGATCGCGACGCAGCCCAAGAGGCCGCCTGCGGCGACGATCACCCAGCGATAGGATTGATTCATAGGAGCCTCCGGGACGTATCGCGTTCCGCTAGCGATGCCATGCGGCCTCACGCGCGCTCGATGCCCCTAGGACGCAGCGGCCTCGACCGCGCCGACAGGCCGCTGCGATTTTTTGCGATCACGCGGCTTGAATCAGCCCTGCGGCGGCTTCCAGTCGGCCGACGGGATGGTGTTGACCATCCACGGGATCCCGAACTTGTCGACGAGAGAGCCGAAGCCTGGCGACCAGAAAGTCTCGCTGAACGGCATCACCGCCCTGCCCCCTTCGGACAATTCCTCGAACCAGCGCTGGCCCTGCGCCTTGTCATTGGTGTGCAGCGTGACGTCGAAGCCGTTCTTCGGCTTGTCGATGTTGTGAGCCCAGGCAACGTCCATATCGGCGCCCATCAGTGCCTGGTCGCCGACCTCGAGCCAGCAATGCATCAGCCAGGTCTTGTACTTCTCGTCGGTGATCGGCATCCCGGGAGGGCCGTCGCCATAGGGCATGGCCGCAGTGATCTTGCCACCCAGGACCTTGGCATAGAACTCGAACGCCTCGCGGCACTGCCCCCGGAAGCTCAGGCTCGTCACGATTTTCATGGTTGTCTCCTCATGTGTCTGGGCCAGTGTCGACTTGCCGAGACACGCCAAAACAGTCCGCAGCCCGGCCGAAGCGATCGCCGTCCGGCAGTATCGCAGCGAGCCGGCAGCCGGCATGTCGACCCGAATCAGCTCTTGCTCATCGCCAGACACGCCTTCGGCCAGGAAGGTTTAGGCAGGGCGGCATCACGACCCGGCTTGATATTCAAGATAGGTTGATACCAACTTATATAGCCGGCAGCTGTCAACCTCTCGGCCTAACGCTCCTGCCATCCAAATCCCGTCGGAATGTCCCAAAAGCGGCAGTTCTCCTGGCGAATCTCGCTGATTTGGTCGAAATACTCGCCGAGGGCGGCGCCTCCGATCCGATCCTCGCGACAGCCCTCTCCTGTCAATTCGCGCCGGGGACGAGCTTGGCGAAGTCGCGGTCGAGCCCTGCCAGTGCCTGATCGATCCGCTCGCGCCGCTCCTTGATCCAGCCCTCCTGCGTGGCGAGCTTCTGCCTGGCGCTTGCGATCATGCGCGCCATCTCGGCCGGCTGCGGACCACCCGCCGTGGCGCGGTTGCGGACGATCGCGACCGGATCGAGCGTCGCGCGGAACTCGGCTTCGCTCATCGGCAGCTCGCCGCCGGCCACGCCCATCTCCTTCAGCGTCTTCTGGTAGAGGTGCTGCGCCTCGGCATAGGGAAAATGCGACGGCTTGATGTCGTGCGCCTTGGCGTGGTCGACGATCTCCGAGGCGAAATGGTGCCCGACGCGGAACGGCAGCTTGAACTGACGCATCAGCACGTCGGCGAGCTCCTGCGAGGCCGTCCAGTCGCTGTTGAGCTCCTCCAGGGCCCGCTGCGGATCGATGACCAGCGCCTTCAGGATGCGGTCCCAGCCGTCCACGACCGCGCCAGCTCCGGCGATCACCGCCGCATTCTCGCGCACGCCCTTGGGATCGCTCATGCCCGGCGGGATGTTGTGCGCCTGGATGGTGCGCCCGATGCCGAGCGAGATCGCCGTCGACGCCTGGCTGCGCACGCCGTTGAGCAGGCCCGGATTGCGCTTCTGCGGCATCGCGCTGGAGACGTAGGTGTTGCCGTCGCCCTCCGTCAGCAGGATCCAGGGCCGCGGCTGCGCGTACTGGACCATGACGTCCTCGACGAAGGCGCCGGCATGGAGCGCGATGCTGGTAGCGAGCGCTCCCATCTCGACCGGCATCTCGGCCGCAGTGATCTGGGCGGCGTCATAGGCGTTGTCGACCGTGGCTGCGAAGCCGAGATAGCTCGCCATGCGTGGCCGGTTCAGCGGCCAGCTCGTGCCGTTCAGCACCGTCGTGCCCATCGGCGAGCGGTCGAGCCGGGCATAGGCCTCACGCAGGCGCTCCGCATCACGTTCCAGCCCAGAAAGATGGCCGAGCAGATAATGCCCGTAGCTGTTGGGCTGGGCTGCGACGCCGTTGGTGTAGTTCGGCACGATTGTCCCGGCATGCTTCTCGGCGAAACCGAGCATCGTCGCGCTCAGTCGATTGAGCTGGCCTGCGAGCCGCAGCAGTTCGTCGCGCATCATCGCCGCCCGCACGGCCGAGAGCATGTCCTGGCTCGAGCGGCCGGCGTGGAGCAGCGTCGCCTCGACCCCGGCAGCCTCGATCAGCAAGGGCTCGAAGGTGATCACCAGGGTCGGGCGCTTGGCGCCGGGCGCATCCGCCGCCTTGAGCATCTTGTCGAGGCCGGCGGCGATCCGCGGCGCCAGTGCCGGATCGAGCAATCCCTCCTCGCTGTTGATGACGGTGCTCGCCTTGTTGATCTGGCCGAGCCAGTAGAACTCGTCGCGCTTCTGGGTGGATTGCGCAAAAGCGCAGGCACTTCCGGCGAGCAGCACCGTCGTTGCGACCAGCGTTCTCGATCCACGCATGCTCACCTCCACCGCATCTGAGGTCATCGCCCCCCGACCTTGGTCGGGTTGCCATTCGAAGATCGCGATGCGCTAATCTGACGCAACGCTCGGCTTTTCGCCTGAAGCGCCATCGCAAGGACCTTGAAGAGTCCGCAATTTCCCAGGGAGGTCAAATCGATGTTGAAGTCCGGCTGGCTCGGCGCGCTGGCGCTCGCCACCCTCACTCAGCTTGTCCCGGCGGCGCCGGCGACGGCTCAAGCCTGGCCGCAGCGGCCCGTCAGCTTTATCGTGCCGTTCCCGGCCGGCGGCGGCACCGACGCCTTCGCCCGCCCCCTCGCCGCCCAGCTCGAGCAGCAGCTCGGCCAGCGCATTCTGATCGACAATCGCGGCGGCGCCGGCGGCACGGTCGGGGCTTCGGCGGCCTCCAAGGCCGCGCCCGACGGCTACACTTTCTTCATCGGCGCTGCGCACCACGCCATCGCGCCGGCGCTCTATCCGAAGCTCGACTACAACATCCAGACCGACTTCATCCCGATCGGGGTGATCGCCCAGCCGCCGCAGGTCGTGGTCGTCCATCCCGGCAAGGTCCAGGCCAAGACGCTGGCGGAGCTGGTCGATTTCGCCAAGAAGAACCCCGACAAGCTGAACTACGGCTCGGCCGGCAACGGTACGACACACCATCTCGCCGGCGAACTGTTCAAGCTCACCACCAAGATCAACCTGACCCATGTCCCCTATCGCGGCGCCGGTCCGCTGATGCAGGACCTCGTCGCCGGCCAGGTCGACCTTGCCTTCGACGGGCTCGGCTCCTCCGCCGCGCAGATCTCCAGCGGGACGCTGCGGGCTCTTGCCGTCGCAGCGCCCAAGCGCGCCAGCGCCTTCCCCGATGTGCCGACCACCGCGGAAGCGGGCGTGCCGGGCTACGAGGTCTCGACCTGGTATGCGATGTGGGCGCCGAAGAACACGCCGCCCGAGATCGTCGCCAGGATGACGGCCGAGCTGCAGAAGGCGCTGGCCACGCCGATGGTGACAGAGGCCTGGAAGAAGAACGGCTCTGAGATTCCGAACCTCTACGGCCCCGCCTTCGGCGACTTCGTCAAGGTCGAGGTCGCGCGCTGGGGCAAGGTCGTTGCCGAGGCCAACGTCAAGCCCGATTGAGCCGGGCTAGGCTCACTCGCCCTCGCCCGCGTCGTCGATCACGGCGCGGGCGATCACCAGGCTGAAGCCGGCGCGCGCCAGCGCCGCGATGTCTTTCTGGCGCTGCGCTGCCCGGTCGCTCCGACTCCATGGCCCAAGGCGCTTGCGGCGGGCAGCGATGCGCGCGGCATCCAGTTCGGCCTCATCATCGGCCGCCGCCACCTCCGCGATGAGGCCGCGCTCGACGCCCTTGGTCGCGAGCCCGGCTGCCACGGCGCGCGCCGAGCGCCCCTTGCGGCGCAGGCTCTGCGCCCGCGCCTCGGCGAAGCGGCGATCGTCGACGAGCCCCGACGCGACGCAGGAGGCGACGACCTCGTCCACCGTCGCGCGGAACGGCTGTGAATCCTGCCCGTGATGCCGGCAACTGCGCTCGACCTTGCGCAGCAGGACGCGCTGCAATTGCGCCGCCGGCACCGAATAGCGTTCGAGATAGTAGAGAGCGGCGCGCCGCAGATAGTCGGCCGTGATCCGCTTGGGGCCCGGCCGCTCTCCCGGCGCCGCCTCTCCGTTCCGTTCGGACCCCAAGCTAGTCGAACCTCGGCTTACCGCGGGTCGACTTGACCGAGGAACGCTTCTCCTTCGAGGCCAGGCGCCGCTCCTTCGAGGCTTTTGTCGGCTTGGTCGCCCGCCTGACCTTCGGGCGCACCTCCGCCTGCCGGATCAGCTCGACCAGCCGGGCCAGCGCCTCCTCGCGGTTGCGGCTCTGGCTGCGGTGCTCCTGCGCCGTGATGACGATCACGCCATCCTGCGTCAGCCGGCTGCCGGCGAGCTTCATCAGGCGAATCGCAACCTCATTGGGTAGCGAGGCCGAGCGGCGGGCATCGAAGCGCAGCTCGACGGCAGTGGAGACCTTGTTGACGTTCTGCCCGCCCGGCCCGGAGGCGCGCACGAAGCTCTCCTCGATCTCGCTCTCGTCGATCGCGATGGACGGCGTCACTTGAATCATGGGAGGAGGCTACCCCAACACAGGGAGAATTGCAGCGATGAAGCCGTCTCGCGACATCGAGCGCCTGATCGAGATCATGGCCGCGCTGCGCACCCCAGGCACGGGTTGCCCCTGGGATCTCGAGCAGGACTTCGCCTCGATCGCGCCCTACACGATCGAGGAGGCCCATGAGGTCGCCGATGCCATTGCCCGCGGCGATCTCGTCGATCTCAAGGACGAGCTCGGCGACCTCTTGCTGCAGGTCGTGTTCCACGCCCAGATGGCGCAGGAGCAGGGCAGCTTCGCCTTCCCTGATGTCGTCGAGGCGATCACCGCCAAGTTGATCCGGAGGCATCCGCACGTTTTCGGCGATGCGCGCGACCTGTCGCCGGCCGAGGTCAAGACACTCTGGGGACAGATCAAGGCGCAGGAGAAGGCTGACAAGGCGCGCGCCAGAGCCGAGGCCGGGCTGCCGGAGCCCGCAGAGGCCAAAGGCGTCCTCGCCGGCGTGCCGACCACCCTGCCCGCGCTGACGCGCGCCTGGAAGCTCCAGGCCAAGGCCTCGACGGTCGGCTTCGACTGGAACGATGCCCGGCTGGTGCTCGACAAGGTCCGCGAGGAGACCGCCGAGGTCGAGGAGGCGCTCGCCGGCGGCGACAAGGCCGCAGTCCAGGAGGAGATCGGCGACCTGCTTTTCGTCCTCGCCAACCTCGCCCGCCATGTCGATGCCGACCCCGAAGCCTGCCTGAAGGCAGCGAACGCCAAGTTCGAACGGCGCTTCGCCGGCATCGAAGCAGCGCTGGAGCGCCAGGGGCGCGAGCCGCGCCAGGCGACCCTGGAAGAGCTCGAAGAGCTCTGGCAGCAGGTCAAGCGCGCCGAGCGCGCTTCTCCCTAAGCAAACGAAAACGCCGGGCACGAGGCCCGGCGTCGATAGGTGTTCCGACTGGTCGGCTGATCAGGGCTTCGGAGCCGGGGCAGGCGTCGCGCCCGGAGCCGGGGCCGCAGGCGTGCCGGGAGCCGGCGCCGCGCCGGGCGTGGCCTCGGCGCCGCCGAGGCGCTTGCGCAGCTCTTCCTGGCGCTTAGCGAGCTCGTCCTGCAGCGCCTTCTGCTGCTCTTCCAGCACCTTCGGATCGATCGGGGCGCCGTCGAAGGCCTTGGCGAAATCAGCCATCGGGACGCTGAAGGTGACCTCGCGCGCGCCCTGGTTCTGCACGCTGATGTTGAGGTTGGTGCCCTTCTTCATCGCGTTGATGAAATCGTCCTTGACCTGCGCCTCGGCGAAGCAGCCGTTCGGGAAGCAGATCGCGTAACGGCCAGGCGTCGGCTGCGCGTTGTCGACGCCGAAGCGGATGCCGGGCTGCAGCAGCAGGCCGAGCGGCATCAGGAAGCGCACGATCTTGCTGGCGTCGCCCTTGACGTCATAGATCGCGACGGCGAGCACCGGCTGGCCCTGATCCGAGACGAAGTCGCGGGTGGTGTAGCAGATTTCCTTGTTGGCGGCCTGGTCCTTGCCGCAGACCTTGGTCCAGCTCGTCTGCGACGGCTCGGGCTTGACCTGGACGACGGTCGGGCCGGTCTGCGCGGCCTGGCCCTGGGCCGGCTGCTGAGCCGGAGCGGGCTGCGCCGGCGCGGCCGGGCGGCTCGCCGGACGCTGCGGCTGCGCCTGCTGGGCGCTCGCGGCGATCGGGGTGAGAGCGACGGCGGCGCCCAGCACGAGCGCGAGGCCGCGGACCGTGCTCTTCGCGGTGGCGCCCTGGCTCCGGGACAGGCGGGTCGAAGCTGACATCTGCGTTTCCTTGACCATGAAACTGGTTCGGCCGCCGGGTCCGGCGGCATGCATCACCCAAGGCTCAACCAGCAAGGTGCCGGAGCCGGTGGCGGCGTGAGCACATCAAGCGCGATTGCGGCGTTTGGATGACGCCCGGCCTGCGTTTAGCGAGTTCCGTCGCAGGTTTCCAGCCCGAAGAGCGCGGCGCGACAAGTTTGATCGCATGTTATCCTGCGGCAGGGAATCAGTTTCGAGCATGCACCGACCTTTCAGCGCAGCGGCGCGTCCCGCTTGGTTTCTCGGGCTCGTCCTCGCGGGTCTGGCGGCTTTCGGGCCGATCGCGAACCCGCGCGCGGCGGCTGCCGAGAACGATACCGCCATCGCCATGCATGGCGAGCCGGAACTGCCCAAGGGCTTCGACCACCTGCCCTATGCCGATCCGCAGGCGCCGAAAGGCGGGCGAATCATCTACGGCCAGCAGGGCACCTTCGACAGTCTCAATCCGCTGGTGGTGCTCGGCGTCGCGCCGGATGCAGTGCCGCGCTATGTCCAGCAGAGCCTGCTCTTCCGCTCGGCCGACGAGCCCTTCACCGCCTATGGCCTGCTGGCGAGCAAGGTCGAGCTCAACTCGGAACGAACCCGCCTCGCCTTCCAGATCGACCCGCGCGCCCGTTTCTCGGACGGCAAGCCGGTGACGGCCGACGACGTGATCTTCACCTTCGAGATGCTGAAGACCAAGGGCAAGCCGTTCCATCGCTCCAGCCTGGCACGCGTGACCAAGGTCGAGGCACCCTCGCCCGACCGCGTCGTCTTCGAGCTCGGCGACGGTTCCAACCGCGAATTGCCGCTGGTCATCGGCGCCCTGCCGATCTTCGCCAAGCACGCCACCGACGCGGAGAAGTTCGGCGATACCAGCTTCAAGCCGGCGCTCGGCTCCGGCCCCTATGTCGTCGAGGAGGTCAAGCCTGGCGAGATGCTGCGCCTGAAGCGCCGCAAGGATTTCTGGGCCGAGGATCATCCCCTTACTCGCGGCCTCTTCAACGCCGACGAAATTCGCTACGATTTTTACCGCGATTCCAACGCCTTGTTTGAGGCTTTCAAAGCTGGGCTTTATGATGTCCGCCTCGAAAGCGACCCGACCCGCTGGATGACGGGCTATGATGTCCCGGCGGTGCGCGACGGCAGGATCGTCCGCGACACCTTCCGCTTCCAGACGCCCAAGGGCATGACCGGGCTGGTCTTCAACACCCGCCGCCCGCAATTCGCCGATATCCGCGTCCGCGAGGCGCTGGCGATGCTGTTCGATTTCGAATGGGCCAATCGCAACCTGTTCCACGGCGTCTATCGCCGTGCCGGCAGCTTCTTCGCCGACAGCGAGCTCTCGGCCCTCGGCGTGCCGGCCGATCAGCGCGAGCAGGCGCTGCTCGCGGCCTTCCCCGGCGCCGTGCGCGACGACATCCTCGCCGGAACCTGGGCTCCGGCCGCGACCGACGGCTCCGGCCGCGACCGCGACCAGGCCCGCCGCGCGCTCGACCTGCTGGAGGCGGCCGGCTACCGGCTGAACGACGGGCAGTTGCGCAGGGATGGCAAGGGGGAGCCGTTCGGCTTCGAGATCACCGTTACCAACCGGCCGCAGGAGCGGCTGGCGCTGAACTATGCGAGTTCTCTCGCAAGGCTCGGCATCGCCGTCTCGGTCCGTCTGATCGACGACGTCCAGTACTGGCGCCGGCTCTCGACCTTCGATTTCGACATGATCCAATGGACCTGGCCGGCCTCGGCCTCGCCCGGCAACGAGCAGATCGGCCGCTGGGGCTCGGCCAATGCCGAGCGCAAGGGGGCGCTCAACTATGCCGGCGTGCGCTCGCCCGCGGTCGACGCGACCTTGCAGGCGCTGCTGGCGGCGCGCTCGCGCGAGGATTTCGTCGCGACCGTGCGGACGCTCGACCGCTTGCTGCTCTCCGGCTTCTATGTGGTGCCGCTCTACTATCTGCCCGAGACCTGGCTGGCGCGGGGGCGCGACATCGTGCTGCCCGAGCGGCGACCGAAATTCTTCTTCTCCAATGAGACGCTGGCGCGGTCCCCCTCCCCGCCCGCGCCCGCCAACTAGGTCGGCCGATGCGGATGGGCTCCGACGAAATCTCCATCGGCGCACTGGTCGAAGGGCTCGATTTCGACAGCCTGCTCAAGGCGCTCGCCGCCCGCCGCGGCTATGAGCCGGCCTTCCGCGACCCGCCGGGACGGCGCGACTGGAGCGATTTTTCTCCCAATGCCTTCGGCTTCGCCGAGCTCGATGGCCGCGTCGACCGGCTCGCCAACCTGCTCCTGCTCGCCAAGCCCCAGCCCGGCGCCTGCGTCGCGATCCTGGCGCCGCTCGGCCCCGAGGCACTGGTCTCGATCCTCGCCGCCCTGCGGGCCGGCCTGTCGCCGATGCTCCTGCCGGCGCATGCCAAGGAGGCGGAGCTGCTTCCCATCATCGAGCGCTCCGGCGCAGTGATGGCGCTCGGCGTGCCGCGGATCGGCGACCTGCAGCCCCTACACCTGCTGCGCGATGTCGCCGCCCGCTCCTTCGGCATGCGCTTCATCGGTGGTTTCGGGACACGCGTGCCCGATGGCGTCGCCGCACTCGATCCCCTGCTCGGCCATGGCGCTGCGCCATCGGCCCTGCCCCCGGCCGCTATCCGGGCGCCGATCCGCGTCGTCGACGGCCACAGTCTCTCCGGCCCTTTCCCGGTCAGCGAGAAGGAAGTTTTGGCCAAGGCGCTCGAAATCTCGCGGGTGCTGAAGCCGCTCGCCTCGTCGCGGGTCATCACCACGCTCGTCGGCGGCGATCTTGCCGCGCTCGCAACCGGCCCTGGCATCGCGCTGCTCACCGGCGTCGAATTGCTGCCGCTCGGCCTGTTCGTGCTCGACGACCTGCGTGCCTGCCTGGAGGGCGGGCGCATGGTCCATCTCGTCATTCCCGCGGCGCTGGAGCCCGCCCTCGCTCGCTCGCGGCTCGGCGGCCACAAGGCTCTGATCAGCCTTGTCGTCACCCGCCGCGCCGGCGATGATGACGGCCTGCCGCAACTCGACCGGCCCGATCTCGCCATCGTCGACGTGATTACGCACGCGCCGGAGCGCGTCGAGATCAGGCGGAGAAACCCAGGCTGATCTTCCTCGTCATTGCGAGGAGCGGAGCGACGAAGCAATCCAGGGGCGGCAGAGCGCTGCGCCAAGTCCTTCTGGATTGCTTCGCTCCGCTCGCAATGACGAAAGGTCCCTACGCCGCCTTCTTCCGCTCGGCGATGCGCGCCAGATCGGTGAGCAGCCGGCGTGTCCCCTTCAGGCGCTGCTCGGCATCGTCGAAATCGTCGATGAAGACGACGCGCATGTCGGGGCGGACCTTGGCCAGCGTGCCTTGCTTCGCGACATAGGAGACGAGTCCTTCCGGATTGGCGAACTCGTTGTCGCGGAAGGCGACAATGATGCCCTTCGGCCCCGCCTCGACCTTCTCGACATTGGCGCGCTTGCACAAAG
>PNLY01000136.1 GCA_013823325.1 Methylobacterium sp. | reverse complement strand
GCAGTCCGCGGACGAGATAGTCGCGGATCGCTTCGGCATCGTTATGGGCGAAGTCGACGGTGCTGGCCTGCTTGTAAGCCTTGTTGCCGACCACCACCGCGATCGACTCGGCATTGTCGTCGAGGATACGTGACGGCTCCGCCAGGGCAGCCGGCGCGGCAATGCCGAGCATCAACGCAAGAAGGGTGAAGAAACGAGCCGTGATCGCGCTCGAGTGAGGATGGCGCCTGCTCATCGCGTCCTGGATCACCTCGGCTCGGCTGCCATATAGGCTGGGGCAGGGTAGGGCTGTTGTGAAGACGAACCCTGCCGATACTACGTGGCAAATTCTGCTTTGGCGAGCTTGCCGCAGGCCGGCGATGACGCGAAGGCTGTCCGCGCCAGCTTTCGTTCAGATGAGGGGTCGATGCCTCGCCAAGTCAGTCCTGAGCTTCGTCGCGGCGCAATTCGAAGGCCAGCATCGCTTCCGCCAGCGCCTCCAATTCGCGCTCCTTCTCCTTGCTGTCGGGCGCGGCGTTGAGCTCGGCCACGCGCTGCTGGGCCTGTTCGTAGTCCTCGTCGGTATGAACGGCGATCGGCATCTTCATCGTGCTCCTGCCTTCCTGGTGCCTGCACGGTCTGGCCGGCCTGCGGCGCGCCTTGCGCTCGAAGCAACCCCTGGCGCGATATGGGGTTCCGGCGCGCGTTTCGCCATGTTCAGGACAAACTTGGCCTCGAATGCCAACCCGCCAGGCTCGCGCGCGCCGCCTTGCGTCACCGCGGATTGCACCTGTGCGCTTGCCGCGAGCGATGCGAGGCCGTAAACGCGCCGCGGCCAACCCGATTGCCTGCCCGCTTGTCCGCTGCCCATGAGGGGCAGGGGCCATGCATGGTGTCGGCTGCAAGGAGTGTCGATGATCTCGCTCGGCTCCGGTCTCGACCGGCTCGCTAGCTTCGCGTCCGCGAGCCACCGGCGCGCCTGTCTGCTGCTCGTCCTGCTGTCGCTGGCGGCCTTCCTGCCGGGCTTCGCCGGCCTGCAGCCCTTCGACCGCGACGAGCCGCGCTTCGCCCAGGCCAGCAAGCAGATGCTGGAGACGCGCGACTTCGTCGACATTCGCTTCCAGGACGAAGCCCGGCACAAGAAGCCGGTCGGCATCTACTGGCTGCAGGCGGCGAGCGTCGCCGCGGGCGAGGCGCTCGGCGTGCCCCAGGCGCGCACGACCATGTGGCTCTACCGGCTGCCCTCGCTGATCGGCGCGATCGCGACCGTACTCCTGACCTATTGGGCCCTGCTCGCCTTTGTCGGCGCTCGTCTGGCTCTTCTCGGCGGGGCCCTGATGGCGGCTTGCGTGCTGCTCGGCGTCGAGGCGCGCTTCGCCAAGACCGACGCGCTGCTCGCCGCCTGCGCGGTCGCGACCATGGGCGCGCTCGCCCGTGCCTGGCTCGACTGGACCCGCTCGCTCGCCTTCGTGCCGAGCCGCTGGAACTGGCTGGTGTTCTGGTCGGCGACGGCGCTCGGCCTCCTGCTCAAGGGCCCGATCGTGCCGATGGTCTGGGGCTTGGCGACGCTCGTTCTCGCCATTCGCGAGCGCTCGCTGCGCTGGTTTGCGCCGCTGCGTCCAGGATTCGGCCTGCTGCTCTGTCTGATCGTCGTGCTGCCCTGGTTCGTCGCCATCGCGATCAAGACCGGCGGCGACTTCTTCGCCGAGAGCGTCGGCAAGGACATGCTCGCCAAGGTCGGCGAAGGGCAGGAGAAGCATTGGGGGCCGCCCGGCCTCTATCTGCTGCTGTTCTTCGGCACATACTGGCCCTCGGCCGCGCTCGCTTCGATGGCGATACCCTTTGCCTGGGTGAAGCGTCGCGAGCCGCAGATCCTGTTCCTGCTCGCCTGGATCGTGCCGTCCTGGATCGTCTTCGAGGCGGTGCCGACCAAGCTGCCCCACTACGTGTTGCCCCTCTATCCTGCGATCACGGCGCTGCTCCTGCTCGCCCTGGTCAATGGCGGCATCAACCGCTTGCGCCGCGGCGCCGACCTGACGGCCTTCCTGATCGTCGCGGTGCCGGCGGCGCTGGTCGGCGTGCTGCTCTATGGCACCTGGACGCTCGACAGGACCTTGCCCTGG
The DNA here is from genome assembly GCA_013823325.1 of Methylobacterium sp. Taxonomy (GTDB): domain Bacteria; phylum Pseudomonadota; class Alphaproteobacteria; order Rhizobiales; family Beijerinckiaceae; genus Allobosea; species Allobosea vestrisii. The sequence continues at coordinate 10,524 of PNLY01000136.1, read as the reverse complement.
CTCGCCCTGCCGGTGCTCGCGCTGGCGCTGGTCGTCGCCTTCCGCAGCTTCCTGGCTTATCGCGAGGGCGCCTTCGAGGGCGCGCTCTGGCGCGGCGTGGTCGCGAGCCTGCTGCTCGGCGCCGGCGTCTACGGCCTCGCTGCGCCGAGCCTGCGCGGCCTCAAGCTCTCGCCGCGGCTGGCGGAGGCGGTGCAGGCCGTCTCATGCCCGAACCCTGAGGTCATGACCGTGGGCTATCGCGAGCCGAGCCTTGTCTTCCTGGTCGGCACCAATCTGCGGATGGGCGCCGACGGCAGTGCCGCCGCCGCCTTCCTGCGCGAGCCGGGCTGCCGCGTCGCTCTCGTGGAAAGCCGCTTCCTCGACGGTTTCCGGCAGGGTCTCGCCGCCTCGGGAGCGACGCCGCGGCTGCTGACTACGATCGCCGGCTTCAACCTCAACGGCGGCAAGCGCCTCGAGATGAGCGTCTATGTCCGCGAGTGATCGACGCTTGCCCCGTCGCGGCGCTTGACGCAGTTTGCGCGCCGCCATGCAGAAAGACTTCAATCCGTGACCGAACCCGTGCCTTCAGACGGCCAGCCCCGGCTCAGCATCGTCGTGCCCGTGCGTAACGAGCAGGGCAATATCGCCCCGCTCGTCCATGATATCGAGACCGCCTGTGCCGGCATTGGTGCCTTCGAGCTGATCTATGTCGATGACGGCTCCAGCGACGGCACTGCCGCCGCGCTCGCCGAACTCGCGCTGGCGCGGCCCTGGCTGCGGGTCGTTCGTCATGCCCAGTCCTGCGGCCAGTCGGCGGCGGTGCGCAGCGGGGTGAGGGCGGCAACGGCCCCGATCGTCGCGACGCTCGACGGCGACGGCCAGAACGATCCCGCCTTCATTCCGGCGATGCTGACGCAGCTCGAGGCGGCTGGCCCTGCGGCAGGCCTGGTCCAGGGCCAGCGCGTCGGCCGCAAGGATACCGGCTTCAAGCGCATGCAGTCGCGCATCGCCAACAAGGTCCGCGGCGCCATCCTCAAGGACGGCACGCGCGACACCGGCTGCGGCCTGAAATGCTTCCGCCGCGACACCTATCTGGCGCTGCCTTATTTTGACGCGCTGCACCGCTTCATGCCGGCGCTGGTCGTCCGCGAGGGCCTCGCCGTGCTGCATCACGATGTGCGCGACCGCCAGCGCCTGACCGGCGTCTCGAATTACGGCTTCTTCGACCGGCTCTGGGTCGGCATCCTCGACCTCGCCGGCGTCTGGTGGCTGATCCGGCGCCGCAAGCGTGTGCCTGAGATCGCGACGGAGGCGCGCTGATGCTCGTCGACCTGCAGAACATGATCGGGGATTATTTCCACGACGTCTTCGTCAACAATGTCGATTGGTGGGTGCTGCTCGGCGTGGTCGCGCAGGGCCTGTTCACCATGCGCTTCGTCGTGCAATGGCTGGCCAGCGAGAAGGCGCAGCGCTCGGTCGTGCCGATGACCTTCTGGTGGTTCTCGATCGGCGGCGGCCTGCTGCTCCTGATCTACGCCCTCTATCGCCGCGACCCGGTCTTCATCCTTGGCCAGGGCTTCGGCGTGTTCGTCTACCTGCGCAACCTGCAATTCGTGCTGCGGGCCAAGGCGCGCGGCGAGGATACGAATTCAGGGCCGGGCTGAGGCGAGCCGTTCAGTATTCGCCTGCCGGGAAGCCGTGGCGTCCCATCATGGCGCGATGCCAATCGCTTCCGACAAGGCCTTCGAGTGCGGCGTCGAAACGCTGCCGCAGCGCAGCGTTCTGCTTGCCGAAGGCGAAGGCTCCAGCCGCTGGTACGCTTTCGCTCGCGGACACGTTGATGATCGCGAGCTCTGCATCGGGCTCGCGGGCGAGATAGCCGCGATGGGCCATGGCGACGCTGGCATAGGCGTCGGCCCGGCCTGTCCTGATCGCATTTACCGCCTCTTCCTGTGTCGCGACGCGGATCATCCGCTTCGGCGCAATGCCGGCAGCGAGCCCGGCTTGTTCCTGGACCTGCTCAGCGACGACTGCCAGCCGAGCAGCTGCCGCCGCGACGGCGCGATAGCCGGTCAGCCGAACGCGATCCCTCGTTCGCACGAGCAGCCCGTCGGAGAGCGCCCAGACTGGGCGGCTGAAATCGACGAGCTGTTGGCGCTCCGAGGTAACGAAGAGCGGGGTGGTCAGTGTCCAGCGTCCGCTGGCGAGGCCGGGGAGCAATTCGGCGAAGGTGGTCAAACGCTGCTCGAACCGCGTGATGCCCAGTGCATGCAAGGCGGCGGTCACCAGCTCGACATCGCAACCCTGCGCCGCGCCGCCGGCTGCCGGCCAGCAGAAGGGCGGTTCGTCGAGATAGGCGAAGACGACCCGCTCCTCCGACATCGCGACGGCGCTCAGCTTGCGGCCTTGAGCCGCGCGAAGCCGGCGTCGAGGTCTTCCTTCAGATCCTCCAGATCCTCGAGGCCGATGTGGAGGCGGATCGTCGGTCCCTTGAAGTCGGGCTTGGTCGCCGTGCGGTAGCGGGTGCAGTCGAAGGGCAGCACCAGGCTCTCATAGCCGCCCCAGGATGCGCCCATGCCGAACAGGGTGAGCCCGTCGAGCATGGCGGCCACGGCCTTCATCGAAACCGGTTGCAGTTCGATCGAGAACAGCGAGCAGGCGCCGGTGAAATCGCGCTTCCAGATGGCGTGGCCGGCATCGCCGGGCAGCGCCGGGTGGATCACGCGGGCGACCTCGGGGCGCGCCGCCAGCCAGTTGGCCATCTCAAGTCCTGCTGGCATCTGCTCCTTCAGCCGCACGGCCATGGTGCGGATGCCGCGCAGCGTCAGATAGGCATCCTCGGCGGCGATGATCACGCCGAGCGCGTCCCAACTCAGCTTGAGCTGGGCGTAGAGCTCGGGCGTGCGGGCCGAGACCGTGCCGATCAGCACGTCGGAATGGCCGGCGTAGTATTTCGTCCCGGCCTGGACCGAGACGTCGATACCGAACTTGTGCGCATCGAAGAAGAGCGGCGTCGCCCAGGTGTTGTCCATCATCACCATGATGTCGCGTGCGTGGGCGGCCGCCACGATCGCCGGGATGTCCTGGACCTCCAGGGTCTGGGAACCCGGCGATTCCGTCCAGACCGCCCTGGTGTTCGGCTGGAACAGCTCCGCGATCCGTTCCCCGATGAGCGGGTCGTAATAGGTGACCTCGACGCCATAGCGCGGCAGCATCCGCTCGCAGAAATTGCGCATCGGATGGTAGACGCTGTCGGTCACCAGAAAATGGTCGCCGGCCCTCAGGAAGGCGAGCGTGGGCAAGGTGCAGGCGAGCAGGCCGGAAGAGCAGGCGAGAACGCCGGCGCCGCCCTCCATCGTGTCGGCGGCGGCCAGCAGCGCGTCGATGGTCGGGCTGCCTGCGGTGCCGTAGCTATAGCGCGCCTTGCGGACGAGGAAATCCTGTGTGTTCGGGTAGACCACCGTCGAGCCGCGCACGATCGGCGGGTTGACGAAGCCGTAGCTGTCGGACGCGTCGCGGCCAGCGAGGGCGAGGCGGGTCTTCTCGCGCAGCCGCGCGAATTCGGGCTTGGACAGCTTTTTCATGGGCCGGAGGAGCAGCTTGGGAGGGAGGAGGGGTGTGGCCGCACTTGACCACCCCCCGAAAGTCGCATGTGATGTTGGCCATGAAAAGGGGCAGATATACCAGCTGCCCTTGCTTGACGCTCAGGCATGGCTCTGGCAATCGGCCAGCGCCGGGCTTCGCTTAAGTTTTGGGCATCGAACGGGGCAGCAAGTCACGACGATGCGAGGGGATCGGCACGTTCCGGCCGGCAGGCGCCGGCGGGGCCATTAACGGGAGACATCGATATGAAGAAATTCATGGCAGCCGCGGTCGCGGGGTTCGGCTTCGCGCTGGCCGCGGCGAGCGCACAGGCGCAGGCGCCGCAGACCCTTAGTCAAGTGAAGAGCCGTGGCATCCTGAACTGCGGTTCCAACACCGGCCTTGCCGGTTTCGGCGTGCCGGATGCGCAGGGCAATTGGACCGGCCTCGACGTCGAGTTCTGCCGCGCCATTTCCGCGACGATCTTCAACGACCCGACCAAGGTGAAGTTCATCCCGCTCTCGGCCAAGGATCGCTTCACGGCCCTGCAGTCGGGCGAGGTCGACGTGCTCGTGCGCAACTCGACCTGGACCATGTCGCGCGACACCGCGCTCGGCCTGCAGTTCACCGGCGTCAACTATTATGACGGCCAGGGCTTTCTGGTCCGCAAGAAGCTCGGCGTGACCTCGGCCATGCAGCTCAACGGCGCCTCGGTCTGCACCCAGCAGGGCACGACGACCGAACTCAACCTTGCCGACTTCTTCCGCGCCAACAACCTGAAATACGAAGTCGTCGCCTTCGCGACCTCGGACGAGACGGTCAAGGCCTATGATTCCGGCCGCTGCGACGCCTTCACCACCGACGCTTCGGGCCTCTATGCCGAGCGCCTCAAGCTGACCGCGCCGGACGATCACATGGTCTTGCCCGAGATCATCTCGAAGGAGCCGCTCGGACCGGCGACCCGCAATAACGACGCCCAGTGGTTCGGCCTGATCAAGTGGGTCCACTACGCCATGCTCAACGCCGAGGAACTCGGCGTGACCAAGGCCAATGTCGACGAGATGCTGAAATCGAGCAATCCCGAGATCAAGCGCCTGCTCGGCACGGAGGGCAAGTTCGGCGAGAGCATCGGCCTGACGACGGACTGGGCCTACCGGATCATCAAGCATGTCGGCAATTACGGCGAGAGCTTCGAGCGCTCGGTCGGTCAGGGCTCGCTGCTGAAGATCGCCCGCGGCCAGAACGCGCTGTGGACCAAGGGCGGGCTGCAATACGCGCCGCCGGTTCGCTAAAGGCTCATGCGGGGCGGGCGCTTCCAGCGTCCGCCCCGATTCTTTTCCAGGGCACTGGACAAGATGGCTTGCGAGGCCGTGCCGGTCACGGACCCGCCAACCGCCCGAGAACGGGCCGAACCCGTTCCATTGGATAGGGGACATGCATGATCAGGATTATCAGCGCGGCGCTGTTCGCCGTCGCGGCGTTGTTCGGCTCCGCGAGCGCACAGGCGCAGCAGACCCTCGCTCAGATCAAGAGCAGGGGCGTCCTGAACTGCGGTTCCAACACCGGCCTGATCGGCTTCGGCGCGCCTGATCCGCAGGGTAACTGGAGCGGCCTAGACGTCGAGTATTGCCGCGCCATCGCTGCGGCGATCTTCAACGACCCGACCAAGGTGAAGTTCATCCCGCTCTCAGCCAATGATCGCTTCAAGGCGCTTCTCGCCGGCGACGTCGACGTGCTCGTGCGCAATTCGACCTGGACGATCAGCAACGATACCCCGCCCGGCCTGCTCTTCACCAACGTGAACTATTACGATGGCCAGGGCCTGATGGTCCGCCGCAAGCTCGGCGTGATGTCGGTGATGCAACTGGCCGGTGCCTCGATCTGCGTGCAGCGCGGCACCACGACCGAGCTCAACGTCGTCGACTACTTCAAGACCAACAATCTTCGGCACACCATCGTTTCCTTCGATACCGGTCCGGAGACACTCAAGGCCTACGATTCCGGCCGCTGCGATGCCTTCACCACCGACGCCTCGTCGCTCTATTCCGAGCGCCTGAAGCTGACCGCGCCGGACGACCACATGGTCCTGGTCGAGATCATCTCGAAGGAGCCGCTCGGCCCCCTGACCCGCGACAACGATTCGCAATGGTTCAAGCTGGTGCGCTGGGTCCATTTCGCCATGCTGAACGCCGAGGAGTTCGGCGTGACCAAGGCCAATGTCGACCAGATGCGCGGATCGACCAATCCCGAGATCAGGCGCCTGCTCGGCGTCGACGGCAAGTTCGGCGAGGGCCTCGGGCTGACGGCCGACTGGGCCTACCGAATCGTCAAGCATGTCGGCAACTACGGCGAGAGCTTCGAGCGTACCGTCGGCAGCCGCTCGGTGCTGAGGATGTCGCGCGGTCAGAACGCGCTCTGGACCAAGGGGGGATTGCAGTACGCTCCTCCGATCCGGTGAACATCGGGCGGTGAGGAGATGCTCGCGATCGGTGTGGTCGCGTTCCTGAAGGAGGGGGGTTGGGCCGACTGGTGAGGGCTGGCCCGGAATTTGCCAAGCTGCAAGTCAATCGAGAGCGGGAGAACCCGCTCCGCCAGACAGGGGACAACACATGAAGAAGATCGCGCGCGCGGCGTTGCTCGCCGCCGCCGTTGCCGGCATCGCCTCGTCGGCCTCGCACGAGGCTCGGGCGCAGGCGTCGCGGGAGACGCTGAAGACCGTGCAGGGGCGCGGCGTCCTGAACTGCGGGATCGGGACCGGTCTTGCCGGCTTCGGCATCGCCGATGCGAGCGGTACCTGGCGTGGCATGAACATCGACTTCTGCCAGGCGGTGGCGGCTGCGGTCCTGAAGGACGCGGGCAAGGTCAAGTTCGTTTCGCTGTCCTCGAAGGATCGCTTCACCGCGCTGCAGACGGGCGAGAGCGATTTCATCGCGGCGACGACGACCTGGACCATGAGTCGCGACACGCAGCTCGGCCTGAATTTCCGGCCTGTCTACTACTATGACGGCCAGGGATTCATGGTGAAGAAGGCGACCGGCATCAAGTCGGCGAAGGACCTCAGCGGGGCCTCGATCTGCATTCAGCAGGGCACGACGACCGAGCTCAACACCGCGGATTATTTCCGCAAGAACAGCATGAAGTTCGAGCCGGTGACCTTCGCCACCAACAACGAGGCGACCGAGGCCTATGAGAGCGGCCGCTGCGACGCCTTCACCACCGACCAGTCCGTCCTCTATTCCGAGCGGATGCGCTTCAAGACGCCGGATGACCACCTCGTTCTGCCGGAGACGATCTCGAAGGAGCCGCTCGGCTATATCGTCCGCCATGGCGACGACCAGTGGCTGGATGTCATCAGCTGGGCCCACTACGCGCTGCTGACGGCCGAGGAACTCGGCGTGACCCAGGCCAATGTCGACGAGATGCGCGAGAAGTCGGAGAATCCCGATGTGCGCCGCCTGCTCGGCAAGGAGGGCACCTTCGGCCAGGCGCTCGGGCTCGACAACGACTGGGCCTATCGCATCGTCAAGGCGGTCGGCAATTACGGCGAGAGCTTCGAGCGCAATCTCGGCCAGCAGTCGCTGCTCAAGATCGCCCGCGGCCAGAACGCGCTGTGGAGCAATGGCGGGTTGCAATACGCGCCGCCGATCCGCTGAGAACCGTCGATACGCGGCTCGGCCGCGCATCGTTCGTTGAAGCTGTCTTGTTCCGGCGAACCGGATAAGAATACCGGCCAGCAGTGATCCGCTTAAGGGCGCTGCCGGACCCGCGGTCGCCAACACTCGAAAAGGGCGTCAGACGTGTCGACCACTTCCGCAGAGATCAAGCCGGGCAAGGCCTCGCTGCTCTACGACCCGAAAATCCGGGGCTATGCCTATCAGTTCGTGCTGCTCGCCGTGGTGGGCTTCCTGATCTGGTCGGCCGCCTCGAACGCGATCGAGAACCTCAGGGCGCAGAAGATCGCCTCCGGCTTTGGCTTCTGGCACAACGCCTCCGGCTTCGACATCAACCAGAAGCTCATCCCCTACGATGCCTCGACCGGCACTTATGGCCGCGCCTTCTGGGTCGGCCTGCTCAACACGCTGCTCGTCGCCTCGATCGGCATCGTCCTCTCGACCTTCCTCGGCTTCTTCGTCGGCGTCGCCCGGCTGTCGAGCAACTGGATCGTCTCGAAGATCGCGATGATCTATGTCGAGGTCATCCGCAACATACCGCTGCTGCTGCAATTGTTCTTCTGGTACAATGCGGTGCTGAAGCCGCTGCCCAATCCGCGCCAGTCGATCGTCCTGCCGGCCGGCGCCCTGCTCAACAACCGCGGCCTGTACATTCCCGACCCGCAGTTCGGCCCCGGCGGCAGCCTGATCATCTGGGCTTTCCTGATCGGCCTCGTCGCGACCTTCGTCTTCCGCTCCTGGGCCCGCAAGCAGCAGGCCGCGACCGGCAAGCAATATCCGATCGGCCTTGTCGCCCTCGGCCTGATCGTCGTCCTGCCGACGCTGGTCTACTTCGCCACCGGCCGGCCGATCACCTTCGTCTATCCCGAACTCGCCGGCTTCAACCTGCGCGGCGGCATCCAGATCTTCCCCGAATTCGTCGCGCTGCTGATCGGCCTGACCACCTATACCGCCGGCTTCATCGCCGAGGTGGTGCGCGCCGGCATCCTCGCCGTCTCGAAGGGACAGACCGAGGCCGCGCATGCGCTCGGCCTGCGGGCGGGGCCGACCTTGAAGCTCGTGGTCATTCCGCAGGCGATGCGGGTGATCATCCCGCCGCTGACCTCGAACTATCTCAACCTGACCAAGAACTCCTCGCTGGCGGTCGCGATCGGCTATCCCGATCTCGTCCAGGTCTTCACCGGCACGGTGCTGAACCAGACCGGCCAGGCGGTCGAGGTCGTCGCCATCACCATGGCCGTCTACCTGACCATCTCGCTGGTGACGTCGTTGTTCATGAACATCTACAACAAGCGCATGGCGCTGGTGGAACGGTGAGGGCGCCCCGATGACCGACGCAACCACCGAAATGGCTCCCTTCGCCTTCGTCCGCAAGGAAACGCTGGAGCAGCAGCCGGCGCCGCTCTCCGTCGCCGGGCCGCTCGCCTGGATCAGGCAGCATCTGCTCTCCAGCCCGCTCAACATCGCGCTGACCCTGATCTGCCTCTATCTCGTGATCGACACGGTGCCGGGGGTCGTCAGGTTCTATTTCCTCGATGCGGTCTGGTCCGGCACCAGCCGCGACGCCTGCCTCGCCGAAAAGGTCGGCCGGCCGGTCGGGGCCTGCTGGGCCTATATCGCCGATCGCTTCCAGTACTTCATCTACGGCTCCTATCCGATCTCGCAGCGCTGGCGCGTGAACATCGTCTTCGCCATGTTCGCGCTCGGCGTGGCCTGGCTGCTGTGGACGAACGCGCCGAAGAAGAAGCTCGGCATCTTCTTCTTCTTCGTGCTGCTGCCGATCTCGGCCTATGTGCTGCTGCTCGGCGGCCCAGGCGCCGAGCGCTTCCTCGGCATCTGCCTGACACTGGCGCTGGCGCTCGCCGCACTCTACATCGTGCTTTCGTTCGTGCCGCAGCTCGTCAAATTCTACATCGGCGAGGCCGCGGTCGGCGTGGTCCAGCAACTGCCGGTCTGGAAGCGCTTTTGGGGACCGAAGCGGCTCGTTCTGTTCGCGCTCGTCGTCTTCGGTTGCCTCAGCCTGCTGGTCAACAGCCCGGGCTTGCCCAGGGTCGACACCGGCCTCTGGGGCGGCATGACCGTCACCTTCCTGATCGCGGCCGTCGGCATCGTCTTCTCGCTGCCGCTCGGGGTGGTCCTGGCTCTGGGGCGGCGTTCCAAGCTGCCGATCATCCAGCTGCTCTCGGTGATCTTCATCGAGTTCGTCCGCGGCGTGCCGCTGATCACCGTGCTGTTCATGGCCAACACCATGCTGCCGCTGTTCGTGCCGCAGGAATGGTCGCCGGACCGGCTGCTGCGGCCGCTGGTCGGCGTCGCGCTCTTCGCCGCCGCCTATATGGCGGAAGTGGTGCGCGGCGGCCTGCAGGCGATGCCCAAGGGCCAGTACGAGGGCGCGATGTCGCTCGGCCTCGGCTACTGGAGCATGATGCGGCTGATCATCCTGCCGCAGGCGCTGCGGATCGTGATCCCGGGCATCGTCAACACCTTCATCGGGCTGTTCAAGGATACGACGCTGGTCACCATCGTCGGCATCTTCGACTTCCTGCGCACCATCGAGGCGACCCTGGTCGATCCGACCTGGGCGACACCGACGACCCGCTCGACGGGCTATGCATTCGCCGCGATTTTCTATTTCCTGTGTTGCTGGGGCATGTCGCGCTACTCGATCGCGGTCGAGAAGCGGCTCGCCGCCGGCCAGAAGCGTTGAGGGGATAAAAACGATGTCCATGACACAAACCACCAGCTCGCGTCCGGCTGCTCTGAAGCAGACCGCGCTCAACACTGCGACGGCGGTCGAGATGATCGGCGTCAACAAGTGGTACGGCGAGTTCCACGTCCTGCGCGACATCAACCTGAAGGTCTCGCGCGGTGAGAAGCTGGTCATCTGCGGGCCGTCCGGTTCCGGCAAGTCGACGATGATCCGCTGCATCAATCGGCTGGAAGAGCACCAGAAGGGCCAGATCATCGTCGACGGCACCGAGCTCACCAACGATCTCAAGAAGATCGACGAGATCCGCCGCGACGTCGGCATGGTCTTCCAGCACTTCAACCTGTTCCCGCATCTGACGATCCTCGAGAACCTGACGCTGGCGCCGATATGGGTCCGCAAGATGCCCAAGAAGGACGCCGAGGAGATCGGCATGCACTATCTCAAGCGCGTGAAGATCCCCGAGCAGGCAGCGAAGTATCCCGGCCAGCTCTCGGGCGGCCAGCAGCAGCGCGTCGCCATCGCCCGCTCGCTCTGCATGAGCCCGAAGATCATGCTGTTCGACGAGCCGACCTCGGCGCTCGA
>PNLY01000135.1 GCA_013823325.1 Methylobacterium sp. | reverse complement strand
AGGCCTGAACCACCTCGCCACGGACGTTGAAGTCCTCCAGGATCCCTTCGAGCAGGCCGGAATTCTGCTGGATGATCTCGATCGGGATCGCGGTCGCGATCTGCGGCGGCTCGGCCAGGAATTCGATCGGCGGCAATTCGAAGCCCATCGACGCGATCGGCTTGGACACCGGCATGGCCGCGCGAAGCTTCGGCGCCGCCGGCACGACCGAAACCTTCGGCTGTGCGGACGCCGGCGCGGTTTCAGGCTCAGCCATCTTCGGAGCAGGCGCAGCGGCCGGAGCAGGAGCGAGCTGGCCCATGATCCTGCGGCGCGGAGCCTGCGCCTTGGGCGCGGGCTCCGGGACAGCAGGAACAGGCGCCGGCGTAATGACCTGCAACGCCGGCGGCGTCAGGCTCAGCTCGAAGCGATAAGGTTGCGTCCAGCCGAACGTCATCGTCGCCTGTGTGGCGGCCGGAATCGGAGCAGGCTCCGGAGGCAACGGCTCGGCCGCCACCGGCACGACCGACCGGGTCACCTCCGCCGGCGCCCTTGCTGCGAGAACCGGCGGCACGCTTTCGAACGCGGCTTCGTCCTCCTGCTCGGCGTCCGGGATGAACTCCCAGAAGGCGGCGTCGGAAAGGAAGGCGAACGGGGTCGTCGCCGCCTCGGCCGGGCTCTCCTCCGGCAGCGGCGCATCGAGGTCCGGCGCCGTCAGCGCGTCCTCGCCCGCCCCAGCCATCTCGGCCTCACCCTGCGGCGCCACCTCGGGCACCGGAGCCTCCAGGGCCCCGCCGCCCCAGACCTGCTGCAGCATGCGCTGAGGGGTGCGCCAATAGCGGACGCGGCCGGGATCGACGGGCGCCTCCGGCTCGGGCTCGGGCAGCGGAATTGCCACCTCGGCGGCGACACGCTCGACCTCCTGCCGACGAGTCCTGTCGGGGGTACGCCCGTAGCGGACGAGCCCTGGCGCGCCGGCGCGATGATCGGCCGGAGCCGGCGCCGGAATATCAGCGAAATCAGACAGTTGTTCCGAGATCCGAGCCGCGGGAGAAGCGCTGTTCGTCTGGAGATTGCGATGGATTCGACGCATGGATCAACGCTGGCCCGACACTCACTCGACTGAGCATCGAGAGGTACCGGCGCAGGGTTAACAGCCCCTGAATCCGGCCTGCGGATTCACAGGTCAGCCAGCCTGCGGCCTGCCGAAAGGTCAGCTCTTCAGCGCCGCATCCAGCACCCTGACGACATGCACGGCCTCGCGGCCTGCGCCGTCATGGATCTGATGGCGACAGCTCGTGCCGTCGGCGACGACGAGATCGCCTGCCGCAGCCTTGCGCACCGCCGGCAGTAGCGAGAGCTCGCCCATGGCGAGCGAGACATCGATCGTCGCGGCGCCATAGCCGAAGGCGCCGGACATGCCGCAGCAACTCGATTCGATCGGCTTGACCTCGAGCCCCGGCACCGCCCGCAAGGTCTTCTCGACCGCGCCCATCGCGTCGAAGGCCTTCTGGTGGCAATGCCCGTGCAGATGCGCGACGCGTCCGCCCTGGTCCCGCAGCGGCAGGCTGGTCCTGCCGGCGGCCAGGTCTGCGGCGAGCAGTTCCTCGACCAGCAGCGCCGCCTTGGCCAGGGGCTCGACCTCGGCCTTCGGCAGCAAAGCTGCGAACTCGTCGCGGAAGCTCATCAGGCAGGAGGGTTCGAGCCCGACCACCCGCGCCCCCTTGGCGACGAAGGGCGCGAGCGCATCGAGCGTCCGCCTTGCCTCGGCCCGGGCCTCGTCGACCAGCCCGGCCGAGAGAAAGGTGCGCCCGCAGCAGAGGGGCCGGCCTCCCCCCGCGGCTTCGACGCGATGCAGCCGATAGCCGCCGGCAAGCAGAACACGCTCGGCCGCCTCCAGATTCTCGCGCTCGAAATAGCGGTTGAAGGTGTCGCCGAAGAGCACGATGTCGCGGCCATCGCCTTTCACGCCTGAGGGATCGGATCGCATGCCGCCCTCGCGCCAGGGCTTGCGCCAGACCGGCAGCGAGCGCCGCGCCGAGAAGCCGAGCCAGCGTTCGCTGAGCCTAGCCAGCAGCGGAATGCGGTCGCGCAGGTTCATCAATGGCGCGAGCTTCGCCGCGAACGGCGCGTAGTGCGGCAGGAAGGCGATCAGGCGCTCCTTCAGCGGCAGGCCGTGCTTCGCGTGGTAGTGATGCAGGAACTCGACCTTCATCCGGGCCATGTCGACGCCGGTCGGGCAGTCGCGCTTGCAGCCCTTGCAGGAGACGCAGAGATCGAGCGTCTCCTTCATCTCCGGCGAGGTGAAAGCGTCCGGCCCAAGTTGGCCCGAGATGGCGAGGCGCAGCGTGTTGGCCCGGCCGCGGGTGAGGTGCTGCTCCTCGCGCGTCGCGCGCCAGGACGGGCACATCGTGCCCCCGGCCATCTTCCGGCAGGTGCCGTTGTTGTTGCACATCTCTACGGCGCCGCCGAGGCCGCCCCAGTCGGACCAGTCGAGCGCGGTCTCCACCGGCACCGGCGTTGCGTAGCCGGGCGGAAAGCGCATTAAGCTGCGGTCGTCCATATGATAGGGGCGGACGATCTTGCCAGGATTGAGGTGGTTGCCGGGATCGAAGCCGTCCTTGACCGCCTCGAAGGCGCGGGTGAGCGGCCCGCCGAACATCGGCTCGACGAAGTCGGAGCGCGAGATGCCGTCGCCATGCTCGCCCGAGAACGAGCCCTTGAAGCGGCGCACCAGCTCGCAGGCCTCCTCGGCGATGCCGCGCATCGCCTTCACCCCGGCTTCCGTCTTCATGTTGAGGATCGGGCGGACATGCAGGCAGCCGACCGAGGCATGCGCATACCAGGTGCCGCGCGTGCCGTGCTTCTCGAACAGGGCGGTGACGGCATCGGTATAGTCGGCGAGATGCTCGAGCGGGACCGCGCAATCCTCGATGAAGGAGACCGGCTTCCCGTCGCCCTTCATCGACATCATGATGTTGAGGCAGGCCTCGCGCACCTCCCAGACCGGCTTCTGCCGGGCCGGCTCGATCACCTCGACTACCGCATCCGGGAAGCCGTGATCGGCCATGCACTGGTCGAGCCGCTTGAGGTCCCGCTTGAGCTCGGCGAGATCGTCGCCGGCGAACTCGACCAGCAGCAGGCAGTTCGGCTTGCCCTTGGTGATATCGGCGAGCGTGCGCACGAAGAGCGGAATATCGGCGCCGAGCACCAGCACATTGTTGTCGACGAGCTCGACCGCGACCGGCCCGAGCGCGACGAGATGCTGCGTCGTCTCCATCGCCGATCGGAAGTTCGGGAAATGGCAGACGCCCATGACGCGATGCTGCGGCAGGGTCGAGAGCTTCAGCGTCGCCTGCGTCGTCAGCGCCAGCGTGCCCTCCGAGCCGACCAGGAGATGCGACAGGTTCGGCCGCGGCACGATCAGCTCGTCGAGATTATAGCCGCCGACGCGCCGCTGCACCTTGGGGAAGATCGCCTCGATCTCGTCGCGGTGCCGGTCCGCCAGCGCCAGCATCGTCTCCATCAGGGCCCGCGCCCGCGGCGAGGCATTGTCGCCGACCGGCCCCTCGCCGAGCGCGAACGGCTCGCCGTCATGGAACATCGCCTTCAGGCCGACGACATTGTCGACCGTCTTGCCGTAGCGCAGCGAGCGCGCCCCCGAGGAGTTGTTGCCGACCATGCCGCCGATGGTGCAGCGGCTCGCGGTCGAGGGCTCGACCGGGAAGAACAGGCCGTCCTTCTTCACATGGCCGTTCAGCGCCTCCAGCACGATGCCGGGCGCGACCGAGACGGTGCGCGCGGCCGGGTCGTAGTCACGGATCGCATTGAAATACCGGCTCATGTCGAGAATGAGCGCATCGCCGATCGGCTGGCCGTTCTGCGAGGTGCCGCCGCCGCGCGCGATCACCGGCACGCCCTGCTCGGCCGCGATCGTCAGCGCCGCGGCGATGTCCGCCTCGCTCTTCGGGAAGGCGACGCCTTGCGGGACGATCTGGTAGATCGAGGCGTCGGTGGCGTAGCGGCCGCGGGTGAAGGCGTCGAAACGCACCTCCCCTTCCAGCGCCTGCGCCAGTTTCCGTTCGAAGCCGAGATTGCGGCTGTGCGGGCGCGGCAGTGTCGTCTGGTTCATTCCGCGGCCTCGGCGGTCTTGGGGTGGTTCTTGCCCCGCAGCGCCGCGATCAGGTCGCCCATCGGGCCCCAGAACAGCAGCAGCAGCGCGAGCACCACGAGCGTTCCGACGAGACCGTTCGCCCAGAACACGTTCAGCGAACCGCCCGAGCCGAGCAGCGCCTGGCGGAAGGCGTCCTCGGCCCGGTCGCCGAGCACGAGGGCGAGTACCAGCGGCGCCAGCGGATAGTCGAGCTTCTTGAAGACATAGCCGACCACGCCGAAGATCAGCATCAACCAGATGTCGAAGGTCGAGTTCGAGATCGTATAGGCGCCGATGGCGCAGACGATCAGGATCACCGGCGCGACGAAGGAGAACGGGATCCGCATCACCGCGGCGAAGACCGGCACCGTCGCGAGCACGATGACTAGGCCGGCGAGATTGCCGAGATACATCGAGGCGATCAGGCCCCAGACGAAATCCTTCTGTTCGACGAACAGCATCGGCCCGGGCTGGAGCCCCCAGACCAGCAGGCCGCCGAGCAGCACCGCCGCCGTCGCGGAACCGGGAATGCCGAGCGCCAGCATCGGCAGGAGCGCGCTGGTGCCGGCGGCGTGGGCGGCCGTCTCCGGCGCCAGCACGCCCTCGATCTCGCCCTTGCCGAAATTCTTGCCGTTCTTCGAGAAGCGCTTGGCGAGGCCATAGCCCATGAAGGAGGCGGCGATGGCGCCGCCCGGCGTCACGCCCATCCACATGCCGACGATCGAGGAGCGCAGCAGCGTCGCCCAGTAGCGCGGCAGGCCGGCCCAGGTCCGCAGCACCACCATCAGGTCGATCCTGGCTTGCTTGCCCTTGAACACCAGCCCCTCCTCGACCGTCAGCAGGATCTCGCTGACGCCGAACAGGCCGATCACCACGATCAGGAAGTCGAAGCCGCGCATCAGCTCGGTCGAGCCGAAGGTCATGCGCAGATCGCCCGAGATCGAATCGAGGCCGACCGCCGCGAGCAGGAAGCCGATGCAGAGCGAGGCGATGATCTTGGCGCGGTTCTCCCGGCCCATGCCGATGAAGGAGCAGAAGGTCAAAAGGAAGACCGCGAAGAACTCGGCCGGCCCGAAGCGCAGTGCGAACTGCGCGACCAGCGGCGCGACGAAGGTGATCAGCACGACGCCGGAGAGCGCACCGATGAAGGAGGCGGTGAAGGCCGCGGTAAGCGCCTCCGCCGCCTTGCCCTGCACCGCCATCGGATAGCCGTCGAAGGTGGTCGCGACCGACCAGGCCTCGCCGGGGATGTTGAACAGGATCGAGGTGATCGCGCCGCCGAACAATGCGCCCCAGTAGATCGATGAGAGCAGGATGATCGCCGAGGTCGGGTCCATGCCGAAAGTCAGCGGCAGCAGGATCGCGACGCCGTTGGGTCCGCCCAGGCCCGGCAGCACCCCGACGATGATGCCGAGGATGACGCCGACCGCCATGAAGCCGACATTGTGCCAGGAGAGCGCGACCTGGAAACCGGCGAGAAGCGCGGAGAAATCGTCCATGTCCGCTCCTCAGTAACCAAGCGCGGCTTCGAGGGGGCCCTTGGGCAAGGGCACGCGGAACTGCAGTTCGAAGATCCAGAAGCAGACGACCGGCACGAGCACCGCAGTCAGCAGGATCGACCACCAGCGCGAGGTGCCGACCACGCCCATGAAGACGATGATGAACAGCGCCGAGGCGACATAGAGGCCCAAGGGGGCGATCAGCGCGACAAAGAGCAGCAGCGGCCCGAGCACGCGGACGACCTGGCCGAGTTGCGCATAGGTGACGAACACCCCGTCCTCGCGGCGGCAGGCGTTCCACAGGATGAACAGTGAGGCCGCCAGGAAGATCCAGCCGATCCGGGCCGGGAAGAAGCCGTTCTGCGGGCCGCCATCCCAGCCGGCACCGCGGCCATAGGAATCGTAGAGGACGAGTCCGCCTAGGGCGATCAGGAGCAAGGCTGTGGCGATCTCGACCGGGCGGCGCGAGAGGCCGCGCTCCGGTGCATCATTCTCGGAAGGCAATGACATCGATCACTCCCGCTGGTCATCCCGGACAAGCCGCGTCAGCGGCGCTGCTGCCGTCATTCCGGGGCGGCCCGAAGGGCCGAACCCGGAATGCGTGAACACTCGACAGTTGAAAGCTTCGTCATGCACGCCCTCGTGGCGAGCATCCACGTCTCGAACACCGAATGTGATCAGCGCAGCGAAGGCTTGGATGGTCGGGACAAGCCCGACCATGACGCAAAGGGCCCTGTTCGCGCCCGAAGCCTCACTTCGCCATGAAGCCGGCTTCGGTCATCAGCCGGGCGTGCTTCGCCTCGTCCGCCTTGAGGAAGGTGACGAAGGCCTCGCCGTCACGGTAATCGGGGACGAGTGCGTTGCGGGCGAGATAGTCCTTCCACTCCGGCGTCTCGGAGACCTTCTTGAACATCGCCGTGTAGAAGGCCTGCTGGTCCTTGCTCACCTTGCCGGGCATGAACATGCCGCGCAGCATCTGGTAGCTGACATCGAGCCCCTGCGAGGCGCAAGTCGGGATGTCGGCCCAGGACTGCCCATCCGCGACCTTCTCGGTATAGGCCATCTTCTGCTCGGCGAAGACGCAGAGCGGGCGTGTCGCGCCGCCGCGCCAATTGGCGAGGTCCTCGGCCGGATTGTTCGTGTTGGCCTCGACATGCCCGCCCGAGAGCTGGGTCGAGGCCTGGCCGCCGGAGGTGTAGGGGATATAGGCGAACTTGGTGCCGGCCACCTTCTCCATGGCGAAGACGATCAGGTTGTCCTCTCGCTTCGACGAGGTGCCGCCGATCTTCAGCGGGGTCGCTGCGCCCTTGGCTGCCGCGATGAGATCGCCGGCGCTCTTGTAGGGGGCCTTGGCGTTGACCCAGAGCAGGAAGGAATCCTGCGCCAGCATCGCCACCGGCGTGTAGTCGGTCCAGTTCAGCGCCAGCTTGGTCGCCATCGGCGTCATGAAGATGCCGCTCGAGGTGGTGATCAATTTGTGGGGGTCGCCAGCCGACTTCTGGATGTCGAGCATGCCTTCGGCGCCGCCGGCGGCCGGCTTGTTGACGACGATGATCGGCTGGGTGGTGAACTGGTGCTTCTGGATGATGCCCTGGATCGTGCGCGCCATCTGGTCGGACGCCCCGCCCGCTGAGAACGGCACCACGATCTCGATCGGTTTCGTCGGTTCCCAGGCAAAAGCCGGCGCGACGACTCCGAGCGGCAGGACTGCGGCAAGCCAATGGTGCTTCATTGTGGCTCTCTCCCTAGAGCGCGCTCTGGTGGCGCTATGGGAGGGAGCCTAAGGCCAAAAAATTTTGCATTCAATCTAAAAGTTGAGAGCGCTCAAACTGACGACCATATTTTTGCCAGCGCCCGATTTCCTCACTCGTCCGAGCTCGCACCAGGCGGCTGCGCTGCCTTCAGCTTGTTGCGCAGATGTACGAACAGGATGTCACTGAGCTCGGAGCCCGCACGCCGGCGCAAGGCGTCGAGAATCGCCTCGTGCTCGCGCATCGCCTCGCCCAGCCGGTCACGGTCCTTGGCGAGATTGGCGGAATAGCGCACGCGGCGAATTCGCCCCGCCAGGCCGGCATAGGTCGCGGTCAGCGTGGCATTGCCGGCAGCCGCGACGATCAACTGATGGATCGCCTGGTTGCAATGGAAATAGCCATGCATGTCGCGGCGCAGATAGAAATGATACATTTCGTGGTGAATCCGCTCGATTTCAGCGAATTCCGCGTCCGTTATCCGCTCGCAGGCCAGCCGGCCGGCCAGCGCCTCCAGCCCGCCCATGACGTCGAAAAGCTCGCGCAGATCGGCAGGGCTAAGCTCGCGCACACGCGCGCCGCGATTGGGCAGGAGCTCGATCAACCCCTCCGCCGCCAACACCTTCAGCGCCTCGCGCAGGGGCGTGCGCGAGATGTTGAAGCGCTCGCACAATGCCCGCTCGGGAACGCGCGCCCCATCCTCGAGATTGCCCTCGACGATGAAATCGCGCAGCGCGACCAGCAGCTCGCCATGCAGCGTCCCGGACGGCCGCACCGCCTCGGCCGACTCGCGAGCCGCCCCCTCATGTTCATCCAACGATATCTCGCTCATACTCACTCGCTAAGACGCGGCCAGCAGGCTGTCGAGCCCTCGTTTTCCAGAATGCATCCGACAATGAGATTGATCTTATAAAAAATGAATGCAAAATAAAATCAGACGGCAGCACCACCGCGCGCCGATGGGAGGATAACAACATCATGCAGGGTCGTCACTTTCTGCACATTCCCGGCCCCAGCCCGATTCCGGACCGCATCCTGCGCGCCATCGCGATGCCGATCATCGACCATCGCAGCGCCGAGTTCGCAGCGCTCGGCAAGGAGGTCCTCGAAGGCAGCAAGGCCGTCTTCAAGACGAAGCAGCCGGTGGTGATCTATCCCGCCTCCGGCACCGGGGCCTGGGAGGCGGCGATCACCAACACGCTCTCCCCCGGCGACACCGTGCTGATGGCCGAGACCGGCCACTTCGCCACGCTGTGGAAGAACATCGCCACGCGCTTCGGCGTCGAGGTCGAGTTCATCCCCGGCGACTGGCGCCGCGGCGCCGATCCGGCGGCGATCGAAGCCCGGCTGGTCGAGGACAAGGCCCGCAAGATCAAGGCGGTGATGGTCGTCCACAATGAGACCTCGACCGGCGCGACCAGCCGCATCGCCGAGATCCGCAAGGCGATCGACGCCGCCGGGCACCCCGCCCTGTTCATGGTCGACACCATCTCCTCGCTCGCCTCGGTCGACTACCGCCATGACGAATGGCAGGTCGACGTCACCGTCTCGGGCTCGCAGAAGGGGCTGATGCTGCCACCCGGCCTCAGCTTCAACGCCGTCTCGGAGAAGGCGCTGGCGGCCTCGAAGAGCAACACCCTGCCGCGCTCCTTCTGGGACTGGCAGGAGATGATCAAGTTCAACGCGACCGGCTTCTTCCCCTATACGCCCGCGACCAACCTGCTCTACGGGCTGAAGGAAGCGCTCGTCATGCTGCGCGAGGAAGGGCTCGACAACGTCTTTGCCCGCCATCAGCGCCTTGCCAGCGCCTGCCGCGCCGCGGTCAAGGCCTGGGGGCTCGAGGTGCTCTGCCAGAACCCGGCCGAGCAGTCGCCCGTCCTCACCGGCGTGCTGATGCCGCCAAGCCATGATGCCGACCGCTTCCGCAAGATCACGCTGGAGAAGTACAACATCTCGCTCGGCTCCGGCCTCGGCAAGGTCGCCGGCAAGGTCTTCCGCATCGGCCATCTCGGCGAGTGCAACGAGCTTGCCCTGCTCGGCGCCCTCTCCGGCGTCGAGATGGGCCTCGCCGCGGCGGGCGTGCCGCATCGCAGCGGCGGCGTCGCGGCGGCCATGGCTGAGTTCGAAAGCGCTGAAGCTGGCAACCAGGCGAAGGCCGTCGCCTGAGCTTCAGACAGAAGCAGCCTATCCCAACTCCGTCATGCTCGCCCTTGTGGCGAGCATCCACGTCTTGAACACCAGCCTCGATCAGCGAAGACGTGGATGGTCGGGACAAGCCCGACCATGACGGCAAAGACAGCCTGAGACCTACTCGGCCTCGGCCACTTCGACGGCCTTCGCCCCCTGCCCGCGCACCGCGCGCAGCAGGTTCTCGCGCAGCCTGACCACGGCCTTCTGCACCACCGGAAAATCCTCGCCGAGCCCCGCCGCTGCCACCAGATTCATCGGCAGCGCCTTCTCGCGCAGCTTGCGCCCCTCCGGCGTCAGGCTGACGCGCACTTGGCGCTCATCGGCCGGGTCGCGCCGGCGGCGGACATAGCCGAGCGCTTCGAGCTTCTTCAGGATCGGGGTCAGCGTGTTCGATTCCAGGAACAGCTTCTCGCCCAGGCTGCCGACGCTCTGATCGTCCTCCTCCCAGAGCGCGATGATCGCGATGAACTGAGTGTAGGTCAGCCCGAGCTCGTCGAGAATCGGCTTGTAGGCCCGTCCATAGGCCAGATTGGCCGAATAGATCGCAAAGCAGAGGAAATTCGCCAGCTTGGGCACATTCGGATCGTTCGGGGTCGGAGTGGGCATGGCCGGGCCTCGTCGTGAGCGTATCGGTGCCCACAATACATATATCGCATGCGATTAAATCGGAAGGCTTGACATCGTTTCCGCCCCCCACATATAAGATCGCACCCGATTAGATCGGATACGATCTAACGAAACAGAAGGAAGCCCGACATGTCCTCCACCGACAAGGTTCTCTATACCGGCCGCACCCACACCACCGGCGGCCGCGACGGCGCCGCCCGCAGCTCGGATGGCCGCCTCGAGGTCAACCTGACCTCGCCCGGCGCTCCCGGCAACGGCACCAATCCCGAGCAGCTCTTCGCCGCCGGCTGGTCGGCCTGCTTCATCGGCGCGATCGGGCTGGCGGCGCGCGAGCGCAAGGTCGTCGTGCCCGCAGACACCGCCGTCGATGCCGAGGTCGACCTGCGCCATGGCGAGCGCGGCTATGCCCTGCAGGCGCGCCTGAACGTCGCCCTGCCGGGGCTTGATCGCGAGACCGCCCGCGCTCTGGTCGATGCCGCGCACCAGACCTGCCCCTATTCCAAGGCGACCCGCGGCAACATCGAGGTCGAGATCAACCTCGTCTGACTCCATCGGACGGCGCCGCGCGGAGATCCCCGCCGGCGCCTCCTCCGACCATTCCCCCGCGCATAAGGCATTCCCCATGGCCCAGACCTCCGACACCATCGATCCCAGCCGCCGCCTTTTCGTCGGAGCGATGGCGACAGCGCTCGCCGCAGCCGGGCTCGGCCTGAACCGGTCGGCGTTGGCGGCCTCGCCCGCGCTGTCATCCTTCGGTACGCTCAAGCAGATCGATGCCGGCGTGCTCAGCGTCTCCTATGCCGAACAGGGCCCCGCCGACGGTCCGGCCGTCATCCTGCTGCATGGTTGGCCCTATGACATCCACACCTATGTCGACGTCGCCCCGCTGCTGGCGGCCAAGGGCTACCGGGTGATCGTGCCTTCGCTCCGTGGCTATGGCGGAACCCGCTTCCTCGCGGCCGACACGCCGCGCAACGGCCAGCAGGCGGCGCTGGCGGTCGACGCGATCGCGCTGATGGATGCGCTCAAGCTCGACAAGGTCCTGCTCGGCGGCTGCGACTGGGGCGCGCGCACCGCCTGCGTCGTCGCGGCGCTGTGGCCGGAGCGCGTCAAGGGCCTGGTTTCGGTCAGCGGCTACCTGATCGGCAGCCAGAAGCTGAACGAGGCGCCACTGCCGCCCAGGGCCGAGCAGCAATGGTGGTACCAGTTCTATTTTGCCACCGAGCGGGGCGCGGCGGGCTATGCTCGGAATACCCGCGATTTCGCCAGGCTGATCTGGGAGACCGCCTCGCCCAAGTGGGCGTTCGACGACGCGGTCTTCGCGCGCTCGGCAGTGTCCTTCGACAATCCCGACCATGTCGCGATCTCGATCCATAATTACCGCTGGCGCCTCGGCCTGGCGCAGGGCGAGGCGCAATTCGACGCCTTGGAAGCGAAGCTCGCGGCCTTTCCGCCGATCGCCGTGCCGACCTTCACCCTGGAGGGCGACGCCAATGGCGCACCTCACCCCGAACCAGCCGCCTATGCCAAGAAATTCTCCGGCTGGTACCGGCACCGGACGCTCGAGGGCGGCATCGGCCACAACTTGCCGCAGGAGGCTCCAGCTGCCTTCGCGGAGGCGATCATCGCAGTCGACCGCGCCTGACATTCACCTTGCGAGGAGCGGCTCGGGAGGGTTACCCGAGCCGTTTCCGGATACCGACAATTGCAAGGAAATCCCGAGGGCCGCTTTTACTCCTCCTCCCTTACGATCCCTGCGATTTTAGGGAGGTATTGATGGCCTTGAAGATGATGCTCGCCGGCGCGGCCGCCATGATGCTGCGGCAGATTCCGCTGGTGGCGCCGGTCGAGCAGGCACCGGTCGTGTCGCATGCCCTGGACGAGCTGCCGATGGAGCCGGCTCCGATCGAGCCGTCCTGGGTCATCGCCGGGGAGCCGACCGCCCGCGTCGGCCTGCATTCGCGCAGCGGCGACGACGCCGCCTCGACTGCGGTCTGGGATTGCACCGCCGGCGAGTTCCGCTGGTTCTTCGACTGGGACGAGACCGTGATGATCCTGGAAGGCGAGGTGCACGTCACCGCGCAGGACGGCTCGCAGCGGACGCTGCGCCAGGGCGACATCGCCTATTTCGCCGGAAAGACCTGGGCGACCTGGCGGATCGACACTTACGTCCGCAAGATCGCATTCTGCCGCAAGCGCCTCCCGGTGCCGGTGGCGCTGGCCTACCAGCTGCGCAACATGCTGCGCGGTGACCGCGGCTCGCAGGGCGGCCTTGCCGCCTGAGCGGTTCAAAGCCCCGTTCGCCAGAAGAAGGAGCCCGGCCGATCTGGCTGGGCTTTTTCGTTGTGAGCTGAGTGCCGGGCGCCTTGGATTGGTCTCTGGCGCTGGCTTGCTCCCGCTCCTTCAGAACCGCATCTCGACGCGGCCCTTGAGGGC
>PNLY01000134.1 GCA_013823325.1 Methylobacterium sp. | reverse complement strand
CTGAACTCGATATAGAGGATCGGCTCGCCGGTCCCCGCTCCTACATTCGTCGCGGCCGCTTCCGCGGTCTCGCCCATCACCGCAACCGGCTCCCCAGCCAGCACAAATTGGTTCAACGACACGTCGATGCGCTGCATGCCCGCCAGGAGAATATAGTAACCATTGCCGGCATTGAGGATCAAGAGTTGGCCAAAGGAACGGAACGGCCCCGCATAAACCACCCAGCCATCGGAAGGTGACGAAACCACGGCATTGGCACGTGTGGAAAGCGAAATTCCACGGGTTGCGGCGCCAACTTCGTCGGCAGCGCCGAATCCACGCAATTGTGAACCTGCGACCGGCAAAGGCAGCATGCCGCGCAATTCCTGGAAGGCCGCCTTGGGGGCGAGCCTTGCCGGGTCGCGGAAGGCGAGCTGGGCCATGCGCTGGCGCTGCTCCTGCGTCTCGGCTTCGAGCGCGCGGCGGGCGGCCTCGGCGGCGCGATTGGCGGTGGATATGTCCTTCTCGATCCGCTCGACGAGATCGCGCAGGGTCTTTGCCTGCGCCGCCAGTTCGCCGCCGGCGGCCCGCTGCGCCTCGATGTCCTGGGCGGCGCTGGCCTCGCGGGCGCGCCTGGCCTCGATCAGTGACGCCAGCCGCCGGCGCTCGCCCGCCAGCCCCTCCATCTCGCCGGCAATGCTCTTGCGCTCCTCGGCGATGGCTTCGCGCAGGCGGACCAGCTCGGCGAGGTCGGTGCCGAGGATGGTGATCTCCTGGCGCAGGTCGGGCACGACGGCGCCGAGCAGCATGGAGGCGCGTACGGCTTCGAGGATATCCTCCGGGCGGACCAGCACGGCCGGAGGCGGCCGGCGGCCGATGCGCTGCAGCGCCGCCAGCACCTCGCCGATCAGCCCGCGCCGGCTCTCCAGCGAGCGCCGGATCGCAGTCTCGCTGGTCTGCAACAGCGAGAGGCGTTGTTCGAGGCCGGCGATGCGGCCTTCGGCGGCCTGCGTGCGGGCGGTGGTATCGAGCAGGGCCTGGTTGAGCTTGGTCCGGTCGGCGCGGATCCCGGCGATCTCGGCTTCGAGCTTCACGCGGGCATCGGCATTGCCGGCGAGGCGCTCCTCGATCGCCTTGAGTTCGGCCTCGCGGGCGCGCTTTTCCTCGCGCTTCTGCTCGGTGTCGCGGGCGGCCTGCTCGGATTCGGGGGCGGGGGCCGTTTGAGCCACAGCAGCGCCGGCTGACAGGCACGCGCAGAGCAGCACCGGCCAGGGCCGGAGCGCGTGTGCGAGTCGAATCAGCCGAAAGCGGCGGGTCATGCGCGATGATAGGGGTGTCCGGCCATGATCGTCATGGCTCGATAGAGCTGTTCGAGCACGAGCGCACGCACGATCTGATGCGGCATGGTCAGGGCGCCGAAGGAGAGCACCAGCGCAGCCCGCTCGCGCAACTCGGCATCGAGCCCGTCGGCGCCGCCGATCAACAGGGTCGCGGCAGGCGTGCCGGCATCGCGCGCAGCGGCGAGGCGATTCGCGAAGGTGTCGCTGTCGAGGCTCCTGCCGCGCTCGTCCAGGGCGATGACGAGACCGGAGGGTGGCAGGCGCTCGCCGATCAGCTTGGCTTCCTCGCGCCGGCGTTCCTCGGTGCGGCGGCCGCGGCCCTCGGCGAGCTCGATCACGTCAGGCCCGCTCAAACCGAGCCCGCGGGCCAAGCCCTGGGCGCGTTCCTGATAGCGGGCACAGAGATCGCGCTCCGGCCCGTCCTTGAGGCGGCCAACCGCGATGACCGAGAGGCGCACGCTAGATCGCCATGCGTCCGTTCGGACGCAGATATGGCGATCCAGCGTTCTGGCTGAGCATCGGATTATCGCGAAAACCGGATTCCACTTTTCGGTCCGATGCCAACGGTCTCAGCCGACAAGGCGCTCGCGCGGCCGGTCGGCGCCCCACATCTTCTCGAGATTGTAGAATTGGCGCACTTCCGGCCGGAAGATGTGGATGATCAGGTCGCCGGTATCGATCAGCACCCAGTCGCAGGCTGGGAAGCCCTCGACCTTCGGCGTCTCGTGTCCGGCCTTCTTGAAGGCTTCCACGAGGCTCTCGGCGATCGAGGCGACGTGGCGGTTGACCCGGCCGGAAGCGATGATCATGGCGTCGGCCAGCGAGGTCTTGCCGACGAGATCGATCACGGTGGCGTCCTCGGCCTTCATGTCGTCCAGGACCTGCAAGGCGAGCGCGATGCTGCTCGCGGCGGGGTTCTCTGTGATGGCAGCCGGGGGAAGCGGCTCGGTGCCGGCTTCGCCGATGGATTGACGGTTCAGTGCCGTATCCTCACGTGACGACGCGCTCAGGGCGCGACATCCCCAATTTAAGCGCCAGAGGGGTCGAGTTCAATTGCTTTCGGCGAGGCCGCGCAGATAGGTCGAGGACAGGTCCGAGCGCCGGCCATGCAGGAAGATCCAGGCGGGGGGGGTGCGCACCGGCAAGGCGGCGCCCTGATTCTCCGACAGGCGCCAGCGCGCCATCCAGTTCGCGGCTGGCGAGGCGATCGAGCGATGGGTCGAGCCGGGGCGGTCGATCACCGCGATCGGCATCATCCTGGCGATGGTGCGCCATTCGTTCCAGCGGTGAAAATTCGCCAGATTGTCCGAGCCCATGATCCAGACGAAGCGCACGCCGGGACAGCGGCGCTTCAGCTGGCGCAGCGTGTCGGCGGTGTAGCGGGTGCGCAGCGTCGCTTCGATGCCGGTGACGTTGATGTGGCCGTGATTGGCGAGGGCGCGGGCCGTCGCGATGCGCTGCGTCAGCGGCGGCAAGGCGTGATTGTCCTTCAGCGGGTTGCCGGGCGTGACCAGCCACCAGACGCGATCGAGCTGGAGCCGGCGCAACGCCGTCAGGCTCGCCATGCGGTGGCCGTCATGGGCCGGGTTGAAGGTGCCGCCGAACAACCCGATGCGCAGACCGGGGGCGTGCGGCGGCAGGCGCAGCTCCTCGGCGCTCACGGGCGGACCTGACCCTGGCCATGGACGCGGTATTTGAAGGAGCAGAGCTGCTCGACGCCGACAGGACCGCGCGCATGCATGCGGCCGGTGGCGATGCCGATCTCGGCGCCGAAGCCGAACTCGCCGCCGTCGGCGAACTGGGTCGAGGCATTGTGCAGCACGATCGCCGAATCGACCTCGGCGAGGAAGCGGGTTGCCGCCGCCTCATTCGCGGTCACGATCGCATCGGTATGGTGCGAGCCATAGGTCTCGACATGGGCGATGGCGGCATCGAGGCCGGGCACCACCTTCACCGCGATGATGCGGTCGAGATATTCGGTGTGCCAGTCATCCTCGTTCGCCGTCGTGACGCGCGGGTCGACCGCGAGCGTCGCCTCGTCGCCGCGGACGGCGCAGCCTTCATCGAGCAGAGCGGTGACCAGCGGCTTCAGATGCGTCGGGGCGCAGGCCTCGTCGACCAGCAGCGTCTCGGCGGCGCCGCAGACGCCGGTGCGGCGCAATTTGGCGTTGATGAGGATCGCGTGGGCCATGGCGAGATCGGCTTCGCCATGGACATAGACATGGTTGTTGCCGTCGAGATGGGCGAAGACCGGCACGCGCGCCTCTTGCTGGACGCGTGCGACCAGGCTCTTGCCGCCGCGCGGCACGACGACGTCGATATTGCCGTCGAGCCCCTTGAGGATCGCGCCGACAGCGGCGCGGTCGCGGCTCGGCACGAGCTGGATCGCCTCGCGCGGCAGGCCGGCGGCTGCGAGCCCGTCCTGCATCGCGGCAGCGATCTCGCTGGCGCTGCGGAAGCTGTCGGAACCGGCCCGCAGGATCGCGACATTGCCGCTCTTCAGGCAGAGCGCGCCGGCATCGGCGGTGACGTTGGGGCGGCTCTCGAAGATCACGGCGACGACGCCGAGCGGGGTGGCAACGCGCTCGAAGACGAGGCCGTTGGGTTGAGTCCAGCTCGCCAGCACCTTGCCGACCGGATCGGGCAGGGCGGCGATGTCGGCGACCGCCTGGGCGATGGCTTCGAGGCGGGCCTCGTCCAAGGCGAGGCGGTCGATGAACGAAGGGGCGAGGCCAGCGGCGCGCGCATCGGCGAGGTCCTGCCGGTTGGCGGCGAGGATCGCCGGAGCGCGCTGGCGCAGCGAAGTCGCCATCGCGGCGAGGGCACGGTTCCGCTGTTCTGCCGACGCGGTACCGACCCGGCGCGCCGCGGCGCGAGCGCCTTGGCCAAGCCCGTGCATCAGCGCGGCGATGTCGCCGTTCTCATTGTCGGGCGCGGGGACGCGCCGGGCGCTTTCGCTGGTCATCACAGGCCTGGTGTTTCCTCACTTGCCCGAGCAGGATGCGAAAAAGTCGGAACCGGTTTTTCGCAAGAATCCTGCTCAAGCTTTTTGATCGTAGCCGAGGCGCAGCGCCATGTCGTCCCGGTGAATCATCTCGGCGCGGCCGGGATAGCCGAGCACCGCCTCGATATCGCGGGAGGCCTTGCCGAGCACGCGCATCGCCTCGTCGGCATCGTAGGCGACGAGGCCGCGGCCGAGCTCGCTGCCGTCGCCGGCACGGATCATCACCGCGTCGCCGCGGTTGAAGGCGCCCTCGATCCGGGTGACGCCGACCGGCAGCAGGCTCGCCCCGCCACGCAGCGCCCGGGCGGCGCCGTCGTCGACATGCAGTGTGCCGCGCGGCTCGAGCGAGCCGGCGATCCAGGTCTTGCGCGCGGTCGCGGGCGTCGAGGCGCTGAGGAACCAGGAGCAGCGCGCGCCTTGCGTGACGGCGCGCAGCGGGTTCTTGGCGCGGCCGTCGGCGATCAGCATATGGGCGCCGCCTGCGGTCGCGATCTTGCCGGCTTCGATCTTGGTGCGCATGCCGCCGCGCGAGAGTTCGGACGCCGCGCCGCCGGCCATCGCCTCGATCGAAGGGGTGATCGCCGGGATGACCGGGATGTGCCGGGCATCCGGACTCGACAAAGGCGGGGCGGTGTAGAGGCCGTCGATGTCGGAGAACAGCACCAGCAGGTCGGCGCCGGCCATGGTGGCGACGCGGGCGGCGAGCCGGTCATTGTCGCCATAGCGGATCTCGGAGGTGGCGACGGTGTCGTTCTCGTTGATGACCGGGACGGCGCGCAGGTCGAGCAGGCGCCCCAGCGTGGCGCGGGCATTGAGATAGCGCCGGCGCTCCTCGGTGTCGGCGAGGGTCAGCAGGATCTGGCCGGCATTGAGGCCGTGATGGCCGAGCGCTTCGGCCCAGTTGCGGGCGAGCGCGATCTGCCCGACCGCGGCGGAGGCCTGGCTTTCCTCGAGCCGGAGCGGGCCAGCGGGCAGTTTCAGCACGGTGCGGCCGAGCGCGATCGCGCCCGAGGAGACGACGAGGACATCGGCGCCGCGCGCGTGCAACTCGGCGAGATCCTCGGCGAGCGCGGCGAGCCAGGCATGGCGCAGGCGGCCCTGCGCCCGGTCGACGAGCAGGGACGAGCCGACCTTGACGACGATGCGGCGGAACTGGTCGAGGACAGGCAAGTTCACGAGGCGGGACCGGGCTTCAGATAGGCGGGATGACGCCCGCTGCCGTTCCTTGGCTAAATTGCCGGCATTGTAAAGCAGCGTGCGCGCATTGCTGTTGTGCCGGGCGCGGTGTCTTCTGATGCCTTCTACAGCGGCGCGGTGAGCACGCGGGCCGTCCAGTAGAGCTGATAGGTGATATGCAGCAGCGCCATCGCGAGCTGCAGGCGCTTGTTCGCCCAGAGCGACGCCACCAAGCAGAGGCCGAGGCCGAGCGGGACCTGGATGAGATAATCCGCGCTATAATGGTTCCAGCGCGCCGGCCCCTTGAGGGCGGTGTCGACGACGTCGAGGACGAAGATCAGCGCAAAGAGCCCGAAGAACCAGCGCCTCCGGTTGAGGAAGTAGTCTTCATAGTCGGCATACTCGTCGAGATCCTCGGGGAACAGCAGGGCGCAGAGCAGGAACAGCGTCAGCGCGTAGACGATCAGGAAGATGAAGGTGCCGAAGGTCAGGCTCGACAGCCGGGAGAGCGCGAATTCCCACCACCAGAACAGAGCGAGCTCGGCCAGCAGCGAGAACACCCAGAGCAGGTGGATGAGCGAGACCCGATAGCGCTTGGGATGCTGGATCAGCCGGGCGATGCCGGTCAGCAGCCGGGCGATGGCGAGGCCGATCACCATGCCGATGACGATGCGGATATGGGGGAAGAGCTCGTTGACGGCCTGGGGATCCATGATGCCCGATGCGATCGAAAGGTGACTCAAGGTGCATGGCGGGCTGCGTCATGCCAAGAGGTGGAACGCGCCGCGGGTTCGTTATGCGCATGGCGGGACACGATAGGGGTGGCGCTCCCCGCTGAATTCTGCTACCGCGGCGCACAAATCCCAAGGGTCGGGCTTTGCCTGACCCTTTTTCCATCCATCCTGCCAGCTGGAGACACGGATGCAGGTTCTCGTGCGCGACAACAATGTCGATCAGGCCATTCGCGTTCTGAAGAAGAAATTACAGCGCGAAGGCGTGTTTCGCGAGAT
This sequence comes from Methylobacterium sp., assembly GCA_013823325.1. GTDB lineage: Bacteria > Pseudomonadota > Alphaproteobacteria > Rhizobiales > Beijerinckiaceae > Allobosea > Allobosea vestrisii. The sequence continues at coordinate 6,221 of PNLY01000134.1, read as the reverse complement.
GAAGCGTCGCGCTTCCTATGAGAAGCCGTCCGAGCAGCGCGCTCGCGAGAAGGCCGAGGCCGTTCGCCGCGCCCGCAAGCTCGCCCGCAAGCAGGCTCAGCGCGAAGGCTTGATCGCCGCGCCGAAGCCGAAGGTGCTCAAGCCCCGCGCTGCTAGCGCGGCCGCCCCGCGCTGAGTTCAGTACCCAAAGCCCGCGAGTTGCCGTAAGCGCAGGGCGCGGGCGGCATCCTCGCCCAAGTAAACCCCGAGAAGGCCCACCTTGAAGAACCCGAACGACCGCCATTTCACTGATCGCCAGGCCAATTCTGCAAATGCGAAGAAGGCCCTGCTGGAGCGCTTCAAGAAGCGTCCCGGACCAGACGATCCGGTGATGGTGCAGCGTCGGGCCGAGCGCGAGGCGATAGCCGCCGCGCGGGCCGAGCGCGAGGCCAAGAAGGAAGCCGAGCGCCTGGAGGCCGAGCGCATCGCCGCCATCGAGCAGGCTGCGCGCGAGGAGGCCGAGCGCCTCGCCGAGATCGAGCGCGAGGTGCAGCGCAAGGCCGAGCAGGCCAAGCGCGATGCCGAGCGCCCGCGCCGCGTCCTGCTCGAGGCCGTGCAGTACATGGAGATGCGGGTCGCCGGTAAGCGCCGCTGAACACGAATTCTCGATCAGAATTGGTCGATCGATCGCGGCGCCGCACCTTGTGCGGCGCCGTTTTTCTTTGACGGATGGGCGCTCGCGACACCCGTTCTTTCCACGTGGGAATAGCACTCGTTCCGTACGGGAACGGTATTCGTTTCACTTACAACTAAAGTTATAGTCCGTTCGGCTTGCCATCTCCCCGCACTGCCGAAACTCTCAGTCCGACCGGCCAGCAGAGCCGCAAACAATGCTCGCCGGCTCAACGGCGCCATTTCTCTGGGGAGAGACCATGACGTCCGAAGCGACGAAGACGCCCGCCAATCGACGTAACTTCCTGAAAGTAGCCGGCCTCGCGGGCGCCGGCGCGATCGCCATGCCGCAGGTGAGCCGGGCGCAGACCCTGACCTGGAAGTTCCAGTCGACTTGGCCGACCAAGGACATCTTCCACGAATTCGCCGGCGATTTCGCCAAGCGGGTCAACGACATGTCCGGCGGCCGCCTGAAGATGGACGTGCTCGCCGCCGGCGCCGTGGTGCCGGCCTTCCAGATGCAGGATGCGGTCGCGGCCGGTATCCTCGACGGCGGCCATGGCGTCTCCGCCTATTGGTACGGCAAGAACAAGGCCTTTTCGCTGTTCGGTACGCCGCCTGCGCTGGGTTGGGACGCCACCAACTTCCTCGGCTGGATGAACCATGGCGGCGGCTACGATCTCTACAACGACCTCGTCCAGAACCAGCTGAAGCTCAACCTGGTCGGCTTCTTCTCCGGGCCGATGCCGTGCCAGCCGCTCGGCTGGTTCAAGAAGGAACTGAAGACCGCCGACGACTTCAAGGGCCTGAAATACCGCACCGTCGGCCTCGCCGCCGATCTGATGCGGGAAATGGGCGCCGCGGTCACCATCCTCGCCGGCGGCGAGATCGTGCCGGCGCTGGAGCGCGGCGTCATCGACGGGGCCGAATTCAACAATCCGTCCTCGGATTCGATCCTCGGCTTCCAGGATGTCGCCAAGGTCTACATGCTGCAGAGCTATCACCAGGCGGCGGAGAGTTTCGAGCTGTTGTTCAACAAGACCAAGTTCGATGCACTCTCACCCGAGCTCAAGGCGATCGTGAAATATGCTGGCGAGTCGGCTTCGTCCGACATGAACTGGAAGGCGCTCGACCGCTATTCCAAGGATCTGGAGCTGCTGCGCTCCAAGGGCGTCAACGTCGTCGCGACGCCGGAGGCGATCCTGAAGGCGCAGCTCGCCGCCTGGGACAAGGTGCTGGAGAAGCTCGGCGGCGAGAACGCCTTCTTCAAGAAGGTGGTCGACAGCCAGAAGGACTGGGTCAAGCGTACCGTTTCCTACGAGCGGCTCAACGAGCCCTCGCGCGACCTCGCCTTCAACCACTTCTTCAAGACCTGAGGGCCGCCACCTCGGCCAAGCCTGCGCCCGCCATCCCAGCGATGGCGGGCGTTCTTCGCCAATCCGAACAGCAGGCGACGCACGCGGATGAAGCTGATCCTCGCGATCGACAAGTTCAACACCGCCATCGGCAAGCTCGCCGGCTGGACGATCCTGATCCTGACATTGGCGATCAGCTACGAGGTCTTCTCGCGCTATGCGTTGCGGGCGCCGACCGAATGGGCCTTCGACGTCAGCTATATCCTCTACGGCACGCTGTTCATGCTGGCCGGGCCCTATGCGCTCGCCCGTAACGCGCATGTGCGCGGCGATTTTCTCTATCGCGCATGGAGCCCGCGCACGCAGGCGCGGCTCGATCTTGCGCTCTACATCCTCTTCTTCTTTCCAGGGATCGTTGCGCTCGCCTGGGCCGGCTACAAGTTCGCAGCCTTCTCCTGGATGATCGGCGAGCATTCCTCGAATTCGCCGAACGGGCCGCCGCTCTACCATTTCAAATCGCTGATCCCGATCGCCGGTGCGCTGATGACGCTGCAGGGGCTGGCGGAGGTCGCGCGCTGCGTCATCTGCCTGCGCACCGGCGAGTGGCCGCCGCGGCTGCACGATGTCGAGGAAACCGAGAAGCTCATTCTCGAACAGGCTGCGCAAAGCGGGCCGGATGCGGGGAAGACGGTCTGATGCTGTTCGGTCTTTCCAATCCGGAACTGGGCGTGGTGATGCTCGTCCTGTTCATCGTCTTCATCATGCTCGGCTTCCCGATCGCCTTCACGCTGATGGCGCTCGGCGTCGGCTTCGGCTACTGGGCGATGGGCGACACCGTGTTCAGCCTCGTGGTCCAGCGCACCTATTCGGTGATGGCCAACGACGTGCTGGTCTCGATCCCGCTCTTCATCTTCATGGGCTACATCATCGAGCGGGCGAACATCCTCGACCGGCTGTTCCATTCGATCCAGCTCGCGCTCGGCAATGTGCCGGGCTCGCTCGCCATCGCCACATTGGCGACTTGCGCGATCTTCGCGACCGCGACCGGCATCGTCGGCGCGGTGGTGACGCTGATGGGGCTGCTTGCCTTCCCGGCGATGCTCAGGGCCGGCTACGACGTCAGGCTGTCGGCAGGCGTGGTCTGCGCCGGCGGCTGCCTCGGCATCCTGATCCCGCCCTCGGTGATGCTGATCCTCTACGGCGCGACCGCCGGCGTCTCGGTGCCGAAGCTCTATGCCGGAGCGCTGTTCCCCGGACTGCTGCTGGCGACACTCTATATGCTCTATGTGCTGATCCGCTGCTGGCGCGATCCGAGCCTGGCGCCGAAGCTGCCGAAGGAGCAGACCGACGTGCCATGGACGGCGGTTCTATGGGCGCTTGCGACCAGCTTCTTCCCGCTCACCATCCTGATCATGTCGGTGCTGGGCGCGATCTTCTTCGGCCTGGCGACACCGACCGAGGCAGCCGCGATCGGCTCGCTCGGCAGCCTGATCCTGGCCGCGGCCTACCGCTCTCTCTCCTTCACCAAGGTCAAGGAATCGGTGATCCTGACGGCGCGGACCTCGGCCATGGTCTGCTGGCTCTTCGTGGGGTCCTTCATCTTCTCGTCGATCTTCGCCATCCTCGGCGGGCATGAGCCGATCAAGAACCTGGTCACGGCGCTCAACCTGTCGCCGACCATGTTCCTGATCGTGGCGCAGCTGATCATCTTCGTGCTGGGCTGGCCCTTGGAATGGACCGAGATCATCGTGATCTTCGTGCCGATCTTCCTGCCGCTGCTGGAGTTCTTCAAGATCGACCCGCTGTTCTTCGGGATCCTGATCGCCCTGAACATCCAGACCTCGTTCCTGTCGCCGCCGGTGGCGATGGCGCCCTTTTACCTGAAGGGCATCGCGCCGCCGCACGTCACCATCAACCAGATCTTCTCGGGCGTGATGCCCTTCCTCTGGATCGTGCTGGTGGCAATGGTACTGGTCTACGTCTTCCCCGGTATCGCGCTCTGGCTGCCGAAATATCTCTACGGCTGAAGCGCAGACTTCAGTCCTCGGAGCGGGTGTCCTGGCCGCAGCGGAAGCCCGGCGCCTTCTCCTCGGCGAGGCGGCGTGCGACGGCATTCGCATCGCGCTTGCGGGCGTCGACGCTGCCAATGATGCAGGACGAGCCGTCCGGAGCGAGCCGGTAGATCACGAGCCGGCTGCCATCGAGCTTGCCGACGCGCGCGCCGGTGGCGTAGCGCAGGATCGCCGCCTGCGGCCGGCCGCCCTTCGGCCCGCGCCATTCGATCGTCCGGCCAGCTTCGAAGAAGGAGGCCTTGTCGGAGATCGTCTCCTGCAGCGCCTTGGCGCCGAACTCGACCGCCGATGAATCGTCGCCGGCCGTCCAGACCACGGTGATGCCAGCCTTGCCGGGGCAGCGATGCACCGAGACCGGATCGCCATCGCCCTTGTCCTTGCTGCATTTCGCGTAGGCGTGGCCGGTGTAGCTGCTGACCCATTGCTCGGCGTGCAGGGGCGCTGCGAGCAGGGGGGCGAAGCCAACGGCCAGAGCGAGCCGTGCGAGTGTCATGGCGGGCATTCTCCAGTCAAAGACAGGCCGATCCGACGACATCCGGAGCCCGCCGGCAAGTGAGGCGGCGATGCGCTGAATCGGAACCTGACGGCATTTCGGGAATTTTTTATGCGAACCGCGCGATTCCGGTCCTGCGACCGACAAGCCTGTTGCATGGCGAACAGTTCGCCACCCGGCTACCAGATCGGAGAACGAACATGACCCGTACCAAGAAGAGCTTCGCCGCCGCCCTTGCCGCCCTCGCGATCGGCGCTTCCGTTTTCGCCACCTCTGATGCCGAGGCCCGTCCGCGCTATCGTGGCGCCGCTATCGGTGCCGGCATCGTCGGTGCGCTCGCTCTGGGCGCCATCGCAGCAGGCGCTGCCAGCGGCCCGGCCTATGGCTACTATGACGACGGTTATGCCCCGGCTTATGCCTATGGTCCGGCTCGCCGCTGCCACCTCGTCGACCGCGTCAACTACTATGGCGAGGTCATCGGCACACGCCGTGTCTGCCGCACCTACTACTGAGCTTCGAGTTTCCCAAAGGGCCTTCCTCCCCGGCCCGACATCCGGGCCCGCCGGTCCGCCCGGCGGGCCTTTTTCATGTCCGAAGGCGTCTCAGCCGCCGGTCGACATGGTCAACGGCGGCTTCACCTCGGCGGGAACCGGCGAGGTATAGCCGCCATCGGCCGCGACGCGTTTCTGGAAGTCGGCCTTTGCCGCGGCCATCAGCTGGGGATCGGTCAACACGGCGGCACCGGTCGCGGCCATCGCCTTGGCGACCTGGACCATCGCCTTGTGGGCCGCCGGCATCTTGCCCTGCGCCACCACCTGCCAGGTGTGGAAGGGCGTGCCGATCGCGACCGTCGGCGCATGCGCCTGCACGGTCGGGACGACCCAGCTGACGTCGCCGACATCGGTCGAGCCGATCGCTGGATTGCGCGGGGAATCGAGCGGCACGGTGAAGTCGGCGAGCTCGGCATCGGTCTTGGGCACGCCGATCGCGCGCCAGACCGCGTCGATGTCCTTCTGCGACAGGGTCGCGCGGATCTGGCGGGCGAATTCCTTGTCGGCGTCGTCGAAATGCGGCGGGCCGAGCTCCTCCATGATGCCCTGCAGCGTCTGCTCCAGCGGGCCGTTGCCGACGACGTTCGAGACGGCGGAGACGATCTTCATCTCCATCGTCGTCTCGGTCATCAGCGCGGCGCCCTCGGCGATCTTCTTGACCCGGCCGACCAGCTCCAGCATCCCGGGCAGGTCGCGGGCGCGGATCGAATAGCGCACGCGGGCATGGGCCTGGACGACGTTGGGGGCGATGCCGCCAGTGTCGAGCAGGGCGTAGTGGACGCGCGCGTCGCTCGGCATGTGCTCGCGCATATAGTTGACGCCGACGCTCATCAACTCGACGGCATCGAGCGCACTGCGGCCGAGCTCCGGCGAGGCTGCGGCATGCGAGGCGCGGCCGGTGAAGATGAAGTCGGCGCGGGTATTGGCAAGCGAGAGCGGCGGGGTGACCTCCCAGAAGCTGCTCGGATGCCAGGAGATGGCGATGTCGGCATCCTTGAAGGCGCCGGCGCGGACCATGAAGGCCTTGGCGGCGCCGCCTTCCTCGGCCGGGCAGCCGTAATAGCGGACGCGGCCGGGCAGCTTGTTCTCGGCGAGCCAG
>PNLY01000133.1 GCA_013823325.1 Methylobacterium sp. | reverse complement strand
CCAATGGCTTCGTCATCCCCGGCTCCGACCATCATATGCGCGTCACCGCGCAGGACCGCCTGCGGCTGACCTTCGACGAGGGCAAGTGGATCGACGTCGCCCTGCCCGAGGCGGTCGCCGATCCGCTCAAATTCCGTGACGAGAAGCGCTATACCGACCGGATCAAGGACGCCCGCACCAAGACCGGCGCAGCAGATTCCATCAAGGTCGGCTATGGCCGCGTCCAGGGCCTGCCGATGACGATCGCGGTCCAGGACTTCCACTTCATGGCCGGCTCGCTCGGCATGTCCGCCGGCGAGGCCTTCATCAAGGCCGCCGAGACGGCGCTGGAGAAGAAGACGCCCCTGGTGGTATTCGCCTGCGGCGGCGGCATGCGCATGCAGGAAGGGATCCTGTCGCTGATGCAGATGCCGCGCACCACCGTGGCCGTGCGGCGCCTGAAGGCGGCGAAGCTGCCCTATTTCGTGGTGCTGACGGACCCAACGACCGGCGGCATCACCGCGTCCTACGCGATGCTCGGCGACGTCCACATCGCCGAGCCCGGCGCCCTCATCGGCTTCGCCGGCCCGCGCGTGATCGAGCAGACGATCCGCGAGAAGCTGCCCGACGGCTTCCAGCGCGCCGAGTATCTCAAGGAGCACGGCATGGTCGACATGGTCGTGCACCGCCACGATATTCCGGCAACGCTGGCGCGGCTCGGCCGGCTGTTCACCAAGCAGCCGCTGCCGGCCGTGAACGCACCGGAATCCGAGCCGCAGCCGGCCGCTGCCTGACCGCTTCCAGCCCGGCCGGGAGGCCGGTGTCCGCATGAGCACATCCGACCTCCTGCTGGCGCGCTTCCTCGCGCTGCATCCAAAGCTGATCGACCTCTCGCTCGGGCGCATCCTGCGCCTGCTGGAGCGGCTCGGCGACCCGCAGAAGAAGCTGCCGCCGGTGATCCATGTCGCCGGCACCAACGGCAAAGGCTCGACCATCGCCTTCATGCGGGCGATCCTCGAAGCCGCCGGCCTTTCGGTCCACGTCTACACCTCGCCGCATCTGGTGCGCTTCCATGAGCGCATCCGGCTCGGCCAGCCGGGCGGCGGGCGCTTCGTCGACGAGGCCGTGCTGGTCGATGCGCTGGAGCGCTGCGAGAAGGCGAATGCCGGCGATCCCATCACCTTCTTCGAGATCACCAACGCGGCGGCCTTCCTGCTCTTCTCCGAGCACAAAGCCGATGTCGTGCTGCTCGAAGTCGGCCTCGGGGGACGCTTCGACGCGACCAATGTCGTCGATCATCCCGCCTGCACGGTGGTGACGCCGGTCTCGCTCGACCATTCCGAATATCTCGGCGACACCGTCACCAAGATCGCCGGCGAGAAGGCCGGCATCTTCAAGCGCGGCGCACCGGCGGTGATCGCACCGCAGGAACCGGAGCCGACCGCGGTACTTGAGGCGGCGGCGGAGCGCGTCGGCGCCTCGAAGCTCCTGGTCGGCCTGCAGGACTTCAACGTCCACGAGGACGGCGGAAGGCTGGTCTACGAGGACGCCGACGGCCTGCTCGACCTGCCATTGCCGCGCCTCGCCGGGCGCCACCAGCACACCAATGCCGGCACCGCGATCGCCGCTCTGCGCGCCGCCGGCTATAGCGGCCTGCCGGCCTCGGCGTTCGAGCGCGGCATGACCGAAGCGGAATGGCCGGCGCGGCTGCAAAGGCTGGCGCGCGGCAAGCTCGCCGAGCTCGCGCCTGCCGGCGCCGAGCTCTGGCTCGACGGCGGCCACAATCCCGATGGCGGACGCGTTCTCGCCCAGGCCATGGCCGATCTCGAAGAGAAGAACCCGGCGCCGCTCGTGATGATCGCGGGTTTGCTCGCGACCAAGGATGCGCGCGCCACGCTCGGCCATTTCAAGGGGCTGGCGCAGGTCCTATTCGCCGTCTCCATCCAGAACCAGCTCGCGGCCCGTACGGCGGAGGAGGTCGCGACCCTGGCGCGCGAGGCGGGCCTGAAGGCCGAGGTCGCCGGCTCGGTGGAGCAGGCATTGCGGGAGATCGCGTCGCGGAATTGGCCAGCCCCGCCGCGCATCCTGATCTGCGGCTCGCTCTATCTCGCGGGCGAGGTGCTGGCGGCCAACGGCACGCCGCCGGTGTAGTCAGTCCGCTGCAAGCCAGGGATTGAGCGTACCGACGCCGCAGGAGGCGAAATCCTTCGTATTGCGCGTCACCACTGTCAGCGAATGCACGAGCGCGGTCGCTGCGATCATAGCATCGCGCTCCGGTCGCGGATCAGGGACATGCAGAGCGGCGCAGCGGAGTGCCGCTGCCGTGTCGAACGCCAGGATGCGCCCTTCGAACTGCGGCAGGATGCGTTTGTGCAGCCAATTTGCGAAGAGGCGAGCCTGTTGCGGATCGCGGCGCTCCACCCGCAGGACGCCCTGCTCGATCTCGAGGACGGTCATTGCCGAAATGTAGAGAAGGTCGGCAGGAACGGCTTGCGACCATGCCCAGACAGCTGCATCGGCCCGATGCATGCGCCGTGTCTCCGAGAGCACATTGGTGTCGAGCAGATACATCAGTCGAAATCGGCCGGCTTGAAGCCCATCCTGTCGCTCATCCGTGGCGGCTCGAACTCGAAATCGGCGCTGTCGGGATCCCCGACCGCCTCAGCCAGGCTCAAGCCCTTGCCGGTAAGCTTCCGGTACTCCGTAATGGTCAGCAGCACATGCGAAGGCTGACCGCGATCGGTGATGAAGACTGGCCCCTGCTGGGCCGCCTTCTTGGCGCGGCCGACATCCTGGTTGAACTCGCGGCTAGACAAGGTCGTTGGCATTGGCACACTCCTGTCACACCACACAATGTAGATATGTTGCTACATTCTATAAGCAGCGCACGAGCGCAGCAAGGAGCCCCATGCCGATCTCCGAATTGACGACGCTCGGTCTCATCCTTCTCTGCGGGGCGCTCGGCGGCTGCGTGACGGCGGGCGACAAGGGAGCTGACGGCGTCGATCGAGCCGCCGCCGGCGAGCCGACCTTCATGCAGCAAACCTATATGACGATGGACAAACGCTGCCGCGAGGTGAAGCGGCCGACGGCGGTGCTGACGCAGAAGCCGAAGCATGGCAGCGTCCGGATGCTGACGCGCAAGGCGGCGGCCGTCTATGGCCCAGGCCCCTACGAGCATTGCGACGGCAAGGTCGGCAAGGCGCTCGCCTTCGAATACACCTCCGCGCCCGATTACCGCGGCCGCGACAGCTTCGAGGTACGCGTGCGCTATTCCGATGGCGAGATCCGCCATGGCCGCTATGAGGTGGATGTCCGCTGAGGCGATCAGCGGCGACCGGTGAAGCCCATCGTCGCCAGGAAGCCGTCGACCTTGCCCTGCCACTGGTCGATCGCGCGGATATAGCGATGCCCGTCCTCGCCGAAGGGCGGCGCCGCGACGAACTCCGCCCTGCCGCCTGCATCCTGGAAGGCGCGGTGCAATCGGCCGGCGATCTCCGGGCCGAAGAAGCGGTCATTGCTGCTGTAGAGCCAGAGCTGCGGCACGCGCGAGCCGCCGCCATAGCGTGCCGCAGCCGAGACCAGCGCATCCGGCGAACAGACCTCGCCGGCCTTCTGCGAGCCGCGGCCGCCCGCGAAATTGACGACGCCGAGCAGTCCGGGAACGGATTGCGATGCCGCGGCGAGCGAGCCCCAGCCGCCGGCCGACACGCCCATCAGCACCACGCGTCGCCCATCGGCATCCGGCCGGGACAGCACTGCATCGAGCGCCGCACGAATGTCGCGGGCGCTGGCCAAGCCGGCGCGATGGAACTCCGCCCGGTCGCAGGCGCCGTAGCCCTCGGCCCAGGCTCCGCCTTCCGCGCCATAGCCGCGCCGGATCGGCACCGCGACCATGACACCGCGCGCGGTGAAATGGCGCGCGACGGCGGCGAGCGTGCCCTTGCCGAACTCTGCCCGCCCCGCCGCGTCGCGCGGGCTGCCATGCGACAGCACCAGAACGGGGAAGGGACCTGCTCCCGCCGGCTTGTGGACGTAGACGGCGATCTGTCGGTCTTCGATGCGCGCCTGCAGCGCCTCGACCGTTTCGGCCGCGGCAGTGACGGCCAGCATGGCGGCCAAGCCGGCCGAAGCCAGCGCTGCAACGACCCTGCGCATGATCGGCTTCCCCAACTGCGACGTTTCCATTGGATCGCAGCTTCCACACGCAACGACAAGGACGCTCGCGGCCATGGCCTTGCCCGAGCAGCATCGCTAGGATCGCACTCATGACGACAGCAGCCTTCGGCAAGGGCGGTCCGGCGGTCTCGCGGATCGGCCAGGGTACCTGGAACATCGAGCGCGCCCCGCGCGATGAGGCGATCGCAGCGTTGCGACGCGGGCTAGACCTCGGCCTCTCCCATATCGACACGGCCGAGATGTATGGTGACGGCCGCGCCGAGGAGATCACCGGCGAGGCGCTCGCCGGGCGGCGCGACGAGGTCTTCCTGGTCTCGAAGGTGCTGCCGCACAACGCCTCGAAGGCCGGCACGCGCAAGGCCTGCGAGCAGTCGCTGCGCCGGCTCGGGACCGACCGGCTCGACTGCTACCTGCTGCACTGGCGCGGTTCATACCCGCTGGCGGAGACGTTCGCCGCCTTCGAAGAGCTCAAGGCCGAGGGCAAGATCCTGTCCTGGGGCGTCAGCAATTTCGATGTCGCCGATCTCGACGAGGCGCTGCGCGTCGCCGGCCCCGGCAGAATCGCCTGCAACCAGGTGCTCTACCATCTGCGCGAGCGGGCGATCGAGCATGCGGTAATCCCGTGGTGCGAGCGCAACGGCGTCGCGGTCACCGCCTACAGCCCGTTCGGACAAGATGATTTTCCGGAAGCGCGCTCGGCGCAGGGCAAGGTGCTCGCCGAGACCGCCGCAGCCCATGGCGCGACCCCACGGCAAGTGGCACTCGCCTTCCTGACCCGCAGTCCCGGTGTCTTCGCGATCCCGAAGGCTGCTAAAGCAAGCCATGCGCAGGACAATGCCGGCGCGCTCGGGCTTCAACTCGGAGCCGAGGACACAGCCCGGCTCGACGCCGCATTCCCGCGCGGTCCGAAACCGCGCGGGCTGCCGATGCTGTAGGCCTTTGTCCAGGCATCGGATTCGCCCGAAAAGTGGTGCCCACTTTTCGGTCCGATGCCACGCTTACTTCTCGATCCGCCAGACCGTGCGCAGGGCGGCGCTGACGGTGACCTCGCCCGGCTCGACCGAGACCGGTGCGCCGGCGGCCGCCATGCGGTAGGCCCTGACATCGCCCATCGGCCGCGCCGGCGGCTCGGCCTCCGACTCGACGATCGAGACGAGTTCGCCGACCTTGACGCCGAGGCGCTTGGCATAGATCTCGGCGCGCCCGCGCGCCGCTTCCGCAGCCTTGTCGCGGGCCTGGTCCTTGGCCTTGCCTTCGTCGGCGAGGCCGAAGCTGATGCCGGACATGTCGTTGGCGCCGGCGGCGACCAGCGCATCGATCAGCGGGCCGGCCTTGGCGATGTCGCGCACGATCACGGTGATGCCGGTGCGGGCCTCGTAGCCGTCGATCTTCGTCGCGCGCGGCTGCGGCGAGGACGAGGAGGAGGAGGAGGGCTGCGTCATGCGCGGGATCAGTGCGATCTGCGAGGTCGAGAGGTCGCCCTGGGCGACGCCGGCGGCCTTCACCGCCTCGATCAGCCTGGCCAGCGCCGGGGTGTTCTTCGCCAGCGCTTCGGCCGCGGTCTTGCCCTCGCTGACCACGCCGGCATGGACGGTGGCGAGATCGGGCTTCACCCTGACTTCGCCGGTGGTCTGGATCACGATGCCTTCCGCCGGCGCCAGCGGCCCAGCGGTCTGGGCGTGCACGGGAGCGGAAAACGCCGCGAGCGCGGCGATGAGCAGGGCCTTCTTGGTCTTCGACATGGTCGTCCTTCGCTGAGGAATAGTCCGCGGAAGCAAGTACAGCTTCCGCGACGCGACCATGCGCAACCTATTGGGGCAGCATCACGACGGTACGCGTTACCGCGCCGCCAGAATCTCCGCGACCTGCGGAATGTCCTTGTCGCCGCGGCCGGAGAGGTTGACGACCATCAGATGGTCCTTCGGCTTCTTCGGGGCGAGCTCGGCGACGCGCGCCAGCGCATGCGCCGATTCCAGCGCGGGGATGATGCCTTCGAGCTTGGAGATCAGCTGGAAGGCTTCGAGCGCCTCTTCGTCCGTCGCCGAGAGATAGGTGGCGCGGCCGATATCGTGCAGCCAGGAATGCTCCGGGCCGATGCCAGGATAGTCGAGCCCAGCCGAAATCGAATGGGCGTCGTTGATCTGCCCGTCCTCGTTCATCAGCAGATAGGTGCGGTTGCCGTGCAGCACGCCGGGGCGCCCGCCGGTCAGCGAGGCCGCATGCAAGCCGGACGGGATGCCGTGACCGGCGGCCTCGACGCCGTAGATCTCGACGCTCTTGTCGTCGAGGAAGGGATGGAACAGGCCCATCGCATTCGAGCCGCCGCCGATGCAGGCGACGAGCGAATCCGGCAGCCGGCCTTCCATCTCCTGCATCTGCTCGCGCGTCTCCTTGCCGATGATCGACTGGAAATCGCGCACCATCGCCGGATAGGGGTGCGGGCCGGCGACCGTACCGATGCAGTAGAAGGTCGAGGCGACATTGGTCACCCAGTCGCGCAGCGCCTCGTTCATCGCATCCTTCAGCGTCTTGGTGCCGGATTCGACGGGAATGACCGTCGCGCCCAGCATCTGCATGCGAAAGACGTTCGGCGCCTGCCGGGCGACGTCGACCGCGCCCATATAGACGATGCATTCGAGCCCGTAGCGGGCGCAGAGCGTCGCGGTCGCGACGCCGTGCTGGCCCGCGCCGGTCTCGGCGATGATCCTTTTCTTGCCCATGCGCCGGGCGAGCAGGATCTGGCCGAGCACATTGTTCACCTTGTGCGAGCCGGTGTGGTTCAGCTCCTCGCGCTTCAGGTAGACCTTCGCGCCGCCGAAATGCTCGGTCAGCCGCTCGGCGAGATAGAGCGGCGACGGCCGGCCAACATAGTGCTTCAGGCCCGCTGTCATCTCGGCGTGATAGGCGGGGTCGGCCTTGGCGGCGTTGTAGGCCTGCTCGAGCTCGAGGATCAGCGGCATCAGCGTTTCCGCCACGAAGCGGCCGCCGAACTGGCCGAAGCGGCCATTCTCGTCCGGCCCGTTCCGGAAGCTGTTCGGAGTGTGCGGCGCGTTCATGCCTGGCCTGCCTTTTTCAACTCTTCTGCCGCCGCGCGGGCGGCGCTGACGAATTCCGCGATCTTCCCGACATCCTTGACACCGGGCGCGCTTTCGACCCCAGAGGAGACGTCGACGCCGGCGGGCTGGGCGATACGGATTGCGTCCGCGACATTCGCCGGATCGAGCCCGCCCGATAGCATGAAGCGGAAAGCCGGGTCGAGGCCAGCGAGAAGCTCCCAGTCGAACGGCCTGCCGTGCCCGCCTGGATAGGCCGCGTCCTTGGGGGGCTTGGCGTCGAGCAGGATGCGATCGGCGATGCCATGATAGAGCGCGACCTGGTCGAGATCAGCGGCCATGGCGACGCCGAGCGCCTTCATCACCGGCAGGCCGGTCGCGGCCCTGATCGCGGCGACCTGCTCTGGCGTTTCCTTGCCATGAAGCTGCATCCAGTCGGGCCGGACGATCCGCGCGAGCTCGGCCGCCTGCTCCGGCGCGTAGTCGACGACCAGCGCGACGATCCCGGTCCGGCCCCGCGCCTGCGCAGCGAGCTCGGCGGCACGCTGCGGCGTGACATAGCGCGGGCTCTTCGGATGGAAGTTGAGGCCGATCATCTCGGCGCCGGCAGCGAGCGCCGCCTCCAGCGTCTCCGGGGTCGAGAGGCCGCAGATCTTGATGGAGAAGGCGTCGCCGTGTGTCATGCCGTTCCTGTAGAGCAATGAGGCCTTTACGAAAACTCCCCGTCATCCCGCGCGAACGTCGGAAGATCCGGACGCCGTGTCCTGGCCTTCTGTCGGATACGCTGCCGCATCGATCCCGGATCTCCGCTTCGCTTCGCCCCGCACGCATGCGCACACCAATCGCCCTTCCCGCCGCACTCGTGACATGATGCCAGCCGAAACCGGGATTGCGGGGGCGAAAGCGGGCGACGAATGGGGCGGCGTTTCTTTGCAGGTCTGGCGGCGCTTCTGCTGATGGCCGGCCTCGTCGCGTTCGGCGTCTATCTGTGGAGCCAGCCGAAAACGCTGACCCTCGCGGTCGGCCCGCTCGGCTCCGACGATGCCCGGCTCGCCGCCGCGCTGGTCCAGGGCCTCAGCCGCGAGAAGAAGCCGGTGCGCCTGCGGCTCGTGCTGACCGAGGGCTCGGCCGAGAGCGCGCGCAAGATCGATGGCGGCAAGGTCGATCTCGCCATCGTCCGCCCCGACATCGCCCTGCCGGCCAAGGCCGACACGGCGCTGATCACCCGCCGTTCCTTCCCCTTCTTCATCGGCTCGAAGGATCTCGGCACCGACCGGATTTCCGGCCTGCGCGGCAAGCGCATCGGCGTGGTGCGCGCGCCGAACGGCAATCTCGACCTGCTGAAGCTCGTGCTCTCGCAATATGAGGTGAAGCCGGAGGAGGTGACGATCGTCCCGCTCGGGCCGGAGGACGTCCAGGTCGCGATCACCGAGGGCCATATCGACGTGCTCTTCGCCGTCAATGCGCTCAACGCCCGCGTCGTCACCGAGGCGGGTGCACGCCTGCACCGGGCTTTCGGCGAGCACCCGACCATCATCCCGATCCGCGAGGCCGATGCGCTCGCGGCCCGCAACCATGCGATCGAGAGTGGCGAGATCGTCCGTGGCGCGCTAGGAGGCGATCCGCCGGTTCCGGCCGAGAACCTGCCGAGCATCTCAATCACCTCGCGCCTGATGGCGGCGCAGTCGCTTGACGATACCAGGGTCGGCGAGCTCGTCAGCGCGATCCTGTCGCTGCGCGTGACGCTCGCCGCCGACCTGCCGGCGATCCAGGGGCTGGAGACGCCCGAGACTGACAAGGATGCGCCGCTCGCCGTCCATTCAGGCGCCGCCGCCTTCATCGACGGCGAGCAGGAGACGTTCTTCGAGCGCTATGGCGACTGGTTCTATCTGGGCGTGATGGTGCTCTCCGTGCTCGGCTCCGCCGCGGCCGGCCTGCTCGGCGTCGAGAGCGCGACGCGACGCAAGCGGGCGATGGCCGACCTCAACCGCCTCGTCGTCCTGCTCGGCGCGATGCGGACAGCGCCGGACGAGTCCGAGCTGGCGGCGATGGAGCGGGAGGCCGACGCCATCCTTGCCGGCGTACTGGAGAATTATGCGCGCGGCGATATCGATTCCGGCGGGATCGGCGCCTATCGCTTCGCCATGGACCAGCTCGGCCGCGCGGCGGCGGAGCGGCGCATCGCGCTGCTGGAAACCGCGGCGGAGTGACCAGCTTTATTCCCGCCGCAAAGGCGGGGCATGCGAATGGCGCCGCCGCTCCGACAGCATCGAGACCCCTTCATGAACTCTGTCCTCGCCTCGCTCGCCCTCGGGACGCTGCTGGCCCTCTCCGCAGCCGGGCCACTCCGGGCCCAAGCGCCTGAAAACTGGCCGCAAGTGAAATGCGAGCGCTGGCGCAGCGCCTATGACGAGGCGCTGAAGCGCTTCGGCAGGAAGGGGCTCGGGCAGGAGTTCATTACCGGCAACGAGGCCTTCATCGCCTCCGGCTGCCAGAACCCGCCCGATGTCTGCCCGCGCAGCGCCGAGGAGCTCAACTTCGCCAATGTCATGGTGATGGCGGGCATGAACGCCGGAGTGTCCTCGACCTTCATGCCCTATGCCTGCCGGAAGTGAGCGGGCCTAGGCTGAACGCAGAACGCGGGTTGGATCTGCTACCACCCGCTCATGAGTCGCCGTCCAACCGCTCCGGCTTGCCCAGCGCCTTGCGTTCCTCGGATGCGACACGGCGTTCGACCTTCCGGATGTCTTCGGCAGCTGGCAGGCTTTCAGGCCTGATGCCGCGATCGAGCAAAGTGTTTCTGACGGCTTGATTGTTGGTGACGTGCTCTGCGGAAATGGCGCGCTCCGTTTTCATCGCATGCGCGCGGGCGTTGAAGATGGTGATCTCGGTCGCGAAGTCCTTGGCCTTCAGGATGATGGTCGGAGCAAAGTCGGCCAACGGGCGTCCTTCCGGCACGTCCCACCGTTCCTTCATCGCTTGCGTTGAGTGGCCGAAGAGCGCCTGGTCGCCCTTGCTGCGGATCAGGGCGAAGTCCTGATTGCCGCCGGTCTGCTCGTAGATCAAGCCGGACAGCTCCTTCTCGGTAGCCGTCAGTTTGCGGCGGGCCTGGAGGCGCTCGACCTCCAGCATCCGCTGTTCGATCAGCTCGGCACGCCGGGTCTGGATTGCGAAATAGCTTTGCGCGAAGGCGATCTCGGGCTTCGACGGATCGCCGTTCTGAGCGACCAGATAGCAGGCGAACCGCGTCAGCATCACGTCGTCGATCTCGCGCCGGCTGCCCGAGCCGAGTTCGACCATTTTCCCGACATCGGCAAAATGGTCCTTCACCTCATGTCCCGAAATCTCGCAAGCCGTTCTGGCCTTGCTGAGGACATTCAGGAAATTGTCCCACTTCGTGTAACCCAGCAGATGCTGCAGATCGCGCGCCAGCCAGTATTCGACGCCAGACTCGGTTTGATAGGCGTGCCCTTCGAATGTTTCGGTAAGCTGGACGACGACTTCGGTCTTCATTCCGGGTCTCTGCCGATCGAATCGCGGACATCATCCGCGGTCACAGCCTAGCACAGCGGGTTGCTCTTTGCCCGTTCGCTGCACGCCAGGCTGCAGAAGCCGCGGTTGCCCAAACGCCCTCAAACGTTTATGTGCAGCGCAACGAATTCCAGATTCACGCAACGCACAGGCTGCGCCGGCCGGGTTTTCCCTGCCGGCTCGCGGTCTTGAACCAAGGCCGTTTCCCGCATGTCCATGCGCAATATCGCCATCATCGCCCACGTCGACCACGGCAAGACCACGCTCGTCGACAAGCTGCTGCAGCAGTCCGGCGCCTTCCGCGAGAACCAGCGCGTCGCCGAGCGGGTGATGGATTCGAACGACCTCGAAAAGGAGCGCGGCATCACCATCCTGGCCAAGGCCACCTCGGTGGTCTGGAAGGACACGCGCATCAACATCGTCGACACCCCCGGCCACGCCGATTTCGGCGGCGAGGTCGAGCGCATCCTCAACATGGTCGACTCGGCGATCGTGCTGGTCGACGCGGCCGAGGGCCCGATGCCGCAGACCAAGTTCGTGGTCTCCAAGGCGCTGAAGCTTGGCCTTCGCCCGATCGTCGCGATCAACAAGGTCGACAAGCCCGATGCCCGCGTCACCGAGGTAATCAACGAGGTCTTCGACCTCTTCGCCGCGCTCGACGCCACCGACGAGCAGCTGGATTTCCCGATCCTCTACGGCTCGGGCAAGCAGGGCTGGATGGCTCCGTCGCCGGAAGGTCCGCAGGACCAGGGCCTGGCGCCGATGTACGACCTGATCCTGAAGCATGTGCCGGAACCGCGCATCGAGGAGGGGCCGTTCCGCATGATCGGCACGCTGCTCGAGGCCAACCCCTATCTCGGCCGCATCATCACCGGCCGGGTCGTCTCGGGCACCGCCAAGCCGAACCAGAACATCAAGGTTCTCTCGGGCGACGGCTCCACGGTCGAAACCGGCCGCATCACCAAGATCCTGGCCTTCCGCGGGCTGGAGCGCACCCCGATCGAGGAAGCCATTCCCGGCGACATCGTCTCGATCGCCGGCCTGGTCAAGGGCTCGGTCGCCGACACCTTCTGCGATCCCTCGGTCGACACCCCGATCAAGGCTCAGCCGATCGATCCGCCGACGGTGTCGATGACCTTCATGGTCAACGATTCCCCGCTCGCCGGCACCGAGGGCGACAAGGTCACCACCCGCGTCATCCGCGACCGCCTGTTCAAGGAGGCCGAGGGCAATGTCGCGCTGAAGATCGAGGAAGCCTCGGACAAGGACAGCTACATCGTCTCGGGCCGCGGCGAATTGCAGCTCGCCATCCTGATCGAGACCATGCGCCGCGAAGGCTTCGAGCTCGGCGTCTCGCGCCCGCGCGTCGTGCTGAAGCGCGATGAATCCGGCCAGCTGCTCGAGCCGATCGAGGAGGTCGTGATCGACGTCGACGAGGAGCATTCCGGTGTCGTCGTGCAGAAGATGTCGGAGCGCAAGGCCGACATGCTGGAGATGAAGCCTTCGGGCGGCAATCGCCTGCGCCTGGTCTTCCACGCGCCGACCCGCGGCCTGATCGGCTATCAGGGCGAGCTTTTGACCGACACGCGCGGCACCGCGATCATGAACCGGCTGTTCCACGACTACCTGCCCTATAAGGGCGAGATCGGCGGGCGCCGCAACGGCGTGCTGATCGCGATGGAGACCGGCGAGGCCGTCGCCTACGCGCTCTGGAACCTCGAAGACCGCGGCCCGATGATGATCGAGCCGGGCTGGAAGGTCTATCAGGGCATGATCGTCGGCGAGCACACCCGCGAGAACGATCTCGAAGTGAACGTGCTCAAGGGTAAGAAGCTCACCAATATCCGCACCACGTCGAAGGACGAGGCCGTGCGCCTGACCCCGCCGATCCGGATGACGCTGGAGCGCTCGCTCGCCTGGATCGACGACGACGAGCTCGTCGAGGTCACGCCGAAGTCGATCCGCCTACGCAAGGGCATCCTCGATCCCAATGAGCGCAAGCGCTCGCAGAAGCAGAAGGCCGAAGTGGCCTGA